>JALORE010000255.1 GCA_025459125.1 Planctomycetota bacterium
GTTGTCCACGGCGTCGATAACGAAATCGTATTCCTGGACGATCTGGCGGATATTGTCCGCTCGCGCCCAGATGTCGTAGGTCCGCACGGCCACGTCCGGATTGAGGGCTTTGACCCTGCTCTTTGCCGAGGCGACCTTTCGCTTGCCGATGTCCTTCGTGTGATGGAGGATCTGCCTCTGCAGGTTGGTGAGGTCCACCTCATCGCCGTCGAGCAGCCCGAGGGTTCCCACGCCCGCGGCCGCCAGGTACAAGGCGGCCGGCGAGCCGAGCCCTCCGGCGCCAACGATCAGGACTTTCGAGGCGAGCAGCTTCTCCTGACCCGCGCCGCCGATCTGCTCCAGGATGATGTTCCGGCTGTATCTTTGGATCTGTTCTTCCGTCAACGACATTGCTTGGGCACTCCAAATATGGAAGTAATCCTACCGAATTACTCGATACTCTTCCACATGGAATATGTTCTTGGGCTCGCCTGGCCTACGCAACCGCCCCCGTACAGGTGAGAAACAGGGTGGCAGCGGCAACCGGAGTCCTCGGAGCTTGCCGATGGCGTTTTCGCCTATCCCACGAGCCATCGGCAAGCTGCGCTTGCCGCTGCCACCCGGGCTTCTCACGTTGACGGGTCTGGTTAATACAACCTGATTCCCATCAAATACTTAGGAAAGCGCGGTCCCAGTCTTTCCAGACGGGTTCGAGGCCCTGGCGTTGGAGCATGGCGGCCACCTCGGATGGACTCCGCTCGTCGCTGACTTCGAATTGTCCGGCGTCCTTGTGGTCCTGGGAGTAGCCGCCGGGACTGGTCCGACTGCCGGCGCTCATTTTGGTGATGCCGAGGCCGACGAGCCGGTCGCGCAGGTCCGCTCCCTCGCGGGTGGAGAGCACCAACCCCGCGTCCGCGAAACAGAGCCGCAGCGCCAAAATCATCTGCACGAGGTTCTTGTCGCTGACGAGGTGGGGGAACGCCTCGGTCGGAACCCCGCATGCCGGCCGTAACCTCGGGAACGAGAAGGAGATGCGCGATTTCCAGTACCGTTTCATCAGGCCGCAAGCGTGCTCGCCCAGGGCAAGCGTCTCGATCCGCCAGTTCGCCAATCCCAGCAGCGCACCGAGACCGATCTCCCGCATGCCCGCGGAGGCGAAGTCGTCGGGTCCCTGCAATCTCGTATCGTAGTTCGCCTTGGGGCCGCCCAGATGGTAGTGAGCATAGGCCTGGCGGTCGTAGGTTTCCTGGTAAAGCGTGATCCCCTCAATACCGGCGTCGAAGAGTTGGCGGTACTCAGACGCGGTCATCTGGTAGATTTCGGCGCTGATGAAGCTGAACCTGCCGCGCAGGGCTCGGGCGAGCTGCGTCAGGTAAGACACCGAGATGAACTGGCGGTCCTCGCTGGTGACTAAGAGGATGTCTCTAAATCCCTCCCGGGAAAGGAGTTCCGCCTCCGCCAGGGCCTCGTCAACGCTCAGACGGGTCCGGTCGAAGGAATTGTCCTTGTTGAAGCCACAGTACCGGCAGCGGTTCACGCAATGGCTCGACAGGTACAGCGGCGCGTAGAGCTTGATCGTCCGTCCGAACCTCTGGAGCGTGAGCCTTTGGGAAAGCTCCGCCATCTGTTCAAGATAGTCTTCCGCCGCCGGTGCTACCAGGGCCAGCAGCTTGGTCAGGCTGTAGGAGCCGGGCCGCGATGCAAGGGCGGCTTGGACATCGGCGGCAGTCACCTGCCGCAGACGCTGCTCCCATACCTCCCGGTTGGCATCAAGCCGCTGCCCGGCAAGGAGCGCCGCAATGGAAGTGCTTGAACCGGCTTGACTTGCGGCCACGCCCATGTCAGTCCCTCAGGAACCCCGTGAGCGGACTGGAGGCCTGGGCCTTGTCCGTCGGGGCACGCGCGCCGGCCAAGTAGGCTTTTCGTCCCGCCTCGACCGCCAGTTTGAAGGCCAGCGCCATTTCGCAGGGGTCGCCCGCGGTGGCAATCGCGGTATTGATGAGTACGGCGTCGGCGCCCATTTCCATGGCCTCGGCCGCATGCGAGGGCAGGCCCAGGCCGGCGTCCACCACGACCGGCACAGTGCACTGCTCGATGATGATCTCGATAGCCGCGCGGGTTTTGAGGCCCTGGTTGGAGCCGATCGGGCTGCCCAGCGGCATCACCGTGGCGGTGCCAATATCTTCGAGCCTCTTGGCGAGGATGGGGTCGGCGTTGATATAGGGCAGCACGACGAAGCCCTCTTTCACCAGGATCTCGGCGGCCTTGAGCGTCTCCACCGGATCGGGCAGCAGGTAGTACGGATCGGGCGTCACTTCCAGCTTCACCCAGTTGATATTCGTGGCGGCGCGGGCCAGCCGGGAGAGTCGTACCGCCTCTTCCGCGGTGCGGGCGCCGGAGGTGTTTGGCAAGAGCAGGAACCGGCTGCGATCGATTTCGCGGAGCGTATCGTCCTGGGGATTGCCGATATCCACGCGGCGCAGAGCGACCGTGACGACCTCGGCCCCGCAGGCGACCAGGGCCTGGGCCATGACCTGCGGCGAGGCGAACTTCCCCGTCCCGACGAGCAGGCGGGAGTCGAACGAGCGGCCGGCTATGGTCAACTTGTCCACGTGATCAACCTCCCCCCATGAATTTCACCAGTTCGATCGTTTGCCCTTCGCGGATCTGGGTCTGGGCGAACTGCTCGGGCGTCACGATTTGGCCATCGACTTCCGCCACGACGGTGGCTGCCCCGATCCCCAGCCTTTCCAGCAGGGCGGAAAGCGTCGCGGGCATATCTTCCGGCGGGAACTGCCGCCCTTGGCCGTTGACTTGAATCGACTTCATCCCGACTGATTCCAAACAAAAAAGGCACTCCCGCGAGAGGAGTGCCGTTCCAGCGTGCCGAGCCTCCCTTCGCAGGTGCTAACCTGATCAGGTTCAGAGGGTCATCACGTAGCCGTGATTTCTCAGCCGGCCAGGCAGATGACCCGCCCGCCGGCTCCCCTGGCTTGTTAAGTAATACCACGATATCATAAGCCGGTTCGCAGCCGGAAACAACAATATTCTCTTCGTAGGGCGAGCGTAGGTTCCCAACCGCGCTTCGTCGCGTTTGGGGTCCCCGTCCCCGCGCGCCCAAGAGACGTCGTGCGAGGACGCACGACCTACGAGGAATCAAGATGAGCAGCCGCTTTGTGGTCCAGGAGCATACGACGCCCCAAGGGGTCCACTGGGACCTGATGCTGGAAACGGGCGAGGTCCTGATGACCTTCCGCCTGGCGCAGCCGCCGGAAGCGGTCTCTCAGGGCACCGTCCGGGCGACGAAGATCTTCGACCACCCGCTCCGGTTCCTCACGTACGAGGGACCCGTCCAGAAGGGAACCGGCCGAGTGCGAATCGTCGAGCGAGGGGTCTGCGACCTCGCGCAGGAGGGGGAGGCGACCTTCTGGCTAAGACTGCAGGGCACGATTCTACGGGGTGAGTTCACGCTGACCCGAACCGAGGGGATATCCTGGCAGTTGGCCCGGAGCCCGTGAGGTGGTTCCGAGCAATGGCGTGTGCGCATTGAGTTGAGGCGCCGAGCGAGCAATCGCCCTCGAAGTGCAGGCAGCAGGCACGTGACATATGGTGTCGGGTGGCAGCGGCAAGCGCCAGCTTGCCGATGGTTGGCCCGTCCGCCAGCGGCCAGGCCTGCGCAGAGCCTCCGGCCTTGCCGCTGCCACCCAGTCTTCATCTGGGCGTGACATGTGCGGGCGCTTCTGATATCATGCCGTTTGGTGTGTCCGACAACCTGTACATGGAGTCCGCACTTGGTGATGGGAGATCCGGGATGAGACTGAACCGCCGTTCGTTCCTGCAAACCGCCGTCGGTGTGAGTTGCTGTGCCGCGGCGCCGGGTCATGCCGGGGACAGGTCCGCCAAGCCCACGCTGGCTCAGTTGGACCAGGCCGCCGGGGCGCCGGTGCTGAAGGCTGAGCTATTCACCTCGCCCGTGCGCATCAAGTCGATCGAGTTGCTGACGGATAAGAAGAACCACTTCGTCCGCACTCGTTCTGCCGACGGGGCGGAGGGGATCGCTCTGACGAACGGCCGGGCCAAGTATCTTCACCCCATTCTCAAGCAGCTCGTGATTCCGTACTTCGTCGGCAAGGATGCCCGCCAGCTCGATGCGCTCCTCGACGGCGTCTACGTTCACAACAGCAACTACAAGCTCTCCGGCGTGGGATTCTGGTGCTGCGTGGCCTGGGTCGAGTTCAGCATCCTCGACCTGTTGGGCAAGATCGCCCGCAAGCCGGTGGGAGACCTCCTCGGCGAAGTGATCCGCCGGGAGGTCCCGATCTACGTCGCCAGCGGCAACCGCGACACGACGCCGGAGCAGGAGGTGGCCATCCTGGCCCAGCACATCGAGCGCACCGGGGCCAAAGCCGTGAAGTTCAAGGTCGGCGGACGCATGAGCAACAACGCCGACTCCATGCCCGGCCGGACCGAGGGGATGGCCCGCCTCGTCCGCAAGGCCCTCGGCGACAAGGTCACGATCTACGCCGATGCCAACGGCTCGTACGATGCCCCGAAAGGCATCGAGATCGGCAAGCTGCTCCAGGACAACGGCATCAACATGTTCGAGGAGCCCTGCCCCTTCGACTGGCTGGAAGAAACGAAAGAGGTTGCCGATGCGCTGGAGATCCCGGTCGCCGGCGGCGAGCAGGAGACGAGCCTGCGCCGTTTCCGGTGGATGATCCATAATAACGCTGTCCAGATCGCCCAGCCGGACCTGCACTACAACGGCGGTTTCATTCGGGCCGCGCGGATCGCCCGCATGGCGGCCCAGGCGGGCATGACGATTGTCCCGCACATGTCCGGCGAAGGCACCGGCTGCATCGACGTGCTCGAGTTCGCCTCCTTCATACCCAATATGGGTCCCTTCCAGGAGTACAAAGGCGACATCGAGCAGATCGGCGCCTGGTACGACCCGCCCCTGCGTCTCAAGGACGGCGCGATCAACGTCCCAACCGGTCCGGGCCTGGGCATCGTTGCCGACCTGCTCCGCAACGCCAAACCTGTGTAAGGGACTCTGCCCGCGGGAGGCAGACTGCTCGTGGACGGCGTGGCCGTGGACTACCACGCCGGGGGTGCAGGCCGATCGTGTACGCCGAATGCTCGCTTGTCGATCCTCGCAAGAACAAGATTCCAGCATTTTTGGGCTACTCTCGTGCAACCGCAGGCCCGCAACTGCCCACTGCAATAAGGGACGGAGTTGTTGCGTCCTTACCTGCGGTGGGCAGGTACGGTCTGTGAATCGGCACGATAGGGAGTAGTGCCCGTGGAAATCACGCAAGAACACGCCAGTCGGCTCGAGGAGCTCATGCGAGGGCTCGAATGCCCCAAGGAGTTCATCTGCTACAAGTCCGGGTTCACACACCTGTGTGAAGTGAGGAAGGATGGGGGTTCGGGCTTCCTGGAATGCCTGGATGAAGGCTCTCGAAATTGCCAGTTCTCGTTGCCCTTCGACGATCCACCCGCCTGTCTATGCCCCGTCCGCATTTACCTGGCTGCGGAGTTCGGGAAGTAAGCTCTGCTACGCAGGTCGTTTACAGCGCGGACCCTGCCCATTTGCACACGCCGTCGGCAAAGGGTTTCTCCTTCTGCATGGCTACGGTACAATAGGGCCCTCGGAGCCGCATCCTGCCGCGCGCTCGTGAATTCACTATCTGACGGAGGTTGCTTATGGACGTGACGGTAACCCTGACGGTCAACGGTGTGGCGCGGACCGTCACCACCGATCCCGAACGCCCGCTGCTGGACGTGCTGCGCGAAGACCTGCACCTGACCGGTACCAAGTACGGCTGCGGCGACGGCCGTTGCGGGGCCTGCACGGTCCTGATGGAGGGCAAACCCATCCGGTCCTGCGTCACTCCCGTGTCCCTGGCCGACAAGAAGGGCATTACGACTATCGAGGGACTGGCCGAGGGCCGCTCTTTGCATCCGGTGCAGGAGGCCTTCCTGGAAGAGGGGGCCATGCAGTGCGGCTATTGCACCAGTGGCATGATCCTGTCGGCGGTGGCCCTGCTCCAGAACAAGCCCAATCCCACGGACGACGAGATCGTCACGGCTATGAACGGCAATATCTGCCGGTGCAATGGGTACATCAAGATCAAAAGCGCCATCCGTCGCGCCGCCGACAAGATGCGGAGGTAAGAGATATGACCGAGAAGCTCTCAACCAGGAACATCGCAGCCGAAGCCTCGAAACCATCCACGGCGACCGGCGAGGAACTCACAATCAGCCGGCGCACCTTCGTCCAGACCCTGGGGGCCGGCCTGCTCATCACCGTCACCGACACGCTCTCCTGGGGTCAGCGGCGGGGTGGCAGAGGCGGCGGGGGCGGCGGCTCGACGCCGGTCGTGGCCCGGCTCCATCTGAATGAAGACGGCACCATCAGCGTCATGAGCGGCAAGGTCGAGGAGGGCCAGGGGGCTCGGACCGAGCTTTCCCAGGCCGCAGCGGAGGAGTTGCGCGTGCCGTTCGAGCGGATTCGGATCGTCATGGCGGATACGGATTTCGTGCCGGATGACGGCGGCACCTCGGGCAGCCGGACGACACCCTACAATGTGCCACCCATGCGCCAGGCGGCGGCGACCGCCCGCGAGCTGCTGACGCGTTTCGCGGCCCAGCAGTGGCAGGTGGAGGCCGGTACCCTGCAGGTGCGCGATGGGACGATCACGCACCGGGCGACGAATCGAAAGCTGACGTATGCCGACCTGGCCAAATCGAAAGAGATCGCCGAGGCATTCCAGCAGCCGATCGAGTCGGATATCGCGCTCACGGCCGTGAGCGATTGGAAGGTGATGGGCGCTTCGATCCGCCGGTCGAATTGGCGGGATCTGGTGACCGGGGCCCACCTGTTTCCTTCGGATATCGTGCGGCCGAACATGCTCTACGGCCGGGTCCTGCGTCCGCCGTCATACCGGGCCACGCTGGAATCCATCGACCTGTCTGCGGCCAAGGCCATGAAAGACGTTGTCGTTGTGCAGGAGGGCGAGTTCGTGGGCTTCGTGGCCCCGTCCCAGTTCCGAGCGACGCAGGCCCTGGAAGCGGCGGCCAAGACGGCGACCTGGAAGACTGTCAAAGGGCCCTCGAGCAGGACCATCCACGTCTATCTCAAGCAGCGTGCCCGGATGCCGGCGCCGGCGGAGAAGGGTTTCGCCGACGCCGCCAAGACCCTCAATGCCACGTACACCCTGGCCTACATCCAGCACGTGCCGATGGAGACGCGGGCGGGCATTGCCCAGTGGAACGACGGCAAGTTGACCGTCTGGGCGGGGGTCGATAACCCGCCGTCCGCCCAGCGTGCCCTGGCCCAGATGTTCGACCTGCCTGCCGAGCGGGTGCGGGTCATCGTCCCGGACATGGGCGGCGGGTTCGGCGGCAAGCACGCTGCGCCGGCGGGACAGGAGGCGGCCCGCCTGGCCAAGGCCGTGGGACGGCCGGTCTGCGTGCACTGGACGCGGGCCGAAGAGTTCACCTGGGCCTACTTCCGCCCGGCGGCGGTCATTGAATGCCGGGGGGCGCTCGACGCCGAGGGCAAGCCGGTCGGCTGGGACTTCGTCAATATCAACGCCGGCGGGGCGGCGGTTGACGCGCCCTACAACATTCCGAACAAACGCGTGCAGTCGGTGGGGTCGGATTCGCCCCTGGCCCAGGGCGCCTACCGGTGCCTGGCCGCGACGGGCAACAACTTCGCCCGCGAATCGTTCATCGACGAACTGGCCTTCGCGGCCGGGGCCGACCCGCTGGAATTCCGGCTGGCCCATCTGGCGAACGACCGCATCCGCGCCGTGCTGGAGACGGTGGCCAGACACTTCAACTGGTCGCAGCGCAAGAAGAAGGTCACGCCGGAGCTGGGCGTCGGATTGGCCTGCGGCACGGAGAAGAACTCCGTCGTCGCCGCGTGTGTCGAGGTCGGCATCGACCGCAAGCGGGGCGAGATCAAAGTCCACGAGGTTTGCGAGGCCTTCGAGTGTGGACCGATCCTGAACCCGGCCAACCTTACCTCCCAGGTCCAAGGCTGCATCATCATGAGCCTGGGTGGCGCCCTGAGTGAGGAGATCCAGTTCGAAAACGGCCGGATCTTGAACGCCAACTTCGGCGGCTATCGGGTGCCCCGGTTCCGGGACGTTCCCAAGGTCGACGTCCACCTGGTTCCCAAGGACGACATCCCTGCGGCGGGCGGCGGCGAAACCCCCATCATCGCGGTAGCCCCGGCGATCGGGAATGCCGTCTTTGCCGCCACCGGTGTGCGCCTTCGCTCGATGCCGATGCGCGGCGAAGCGCTCAGACAGGCGTGACAAATCGGGTGGTAGCGTCAAGCCCGCAGGGCTTGGCGATGGCTGGCCCCGAGGATACTGAGATGGCAGATAGGAGCAGCGCGCCAAGCTCGTCCTGGATCGTCACCCGCCGGACCTTCCTGCGCGTGGCGGTGGGAACTGGTCTCGCGTCTCTCTCCTGCACCACGGGTGACTTCTCCGGCCGTCGGCGGCGGTCCGTGCGGTTCGGCCTGGTCACCGACTGCCACTATGCCGATGCCGATCCCGTCGGCACGCGTTTCTATCGCCAGTCCCTGGACAAGCTCGCCGAGTGCGTGGACCGGATGAACGCCGAGCGGGTGGACTTCCTGATTGAGTTGGGCGATTTCAAGGATCAGAACCAACCGGCCGTCGAGGAGCAGACGCTGGCCCATCTGCTGAAGGTGGAAGCCGCGTTTCGCCGCTTCCATGGCCCGCGGTATCACGTCCTCGGCAACCACGACATGGACAGCCTCTCGAAGCAGCAGTTCCTGGCGCACGTCGAGAACACCGGCATCGACGCGGAGCGCAGCTTCTATTCATTCGCTGGGGCAGGTCTGCATTGTATCGTGCTCGACGCCAACTACCGTGCTGACGGCGGCGAATACGACCACGGCAACTTCGACTGGAAGGACGCGAATGTCCCGGCTGGTGAACTGGCTTGGCTCCGACAGGATCTGGCGGCTGCCCGCGGCCCGGTTGTGGTGTTCATTCACCAGTTGCTCGACGGGACCGGTGCGGTCTACGTGAAGAATGCCTCCGACGTGCGGCAGATTCTCGAAGCCTCCGGCAAGGTGCGGTCCGTCTTCCAGGGTCATCATCATCCCGGCGCCTACGGCCACCTCAACGGCATCCACTACTACACGCTCCCCGGCCTGATCGAAGGCCACGGCCCCGACAGCAACTCCTACGCCATTGTGGACGTGTCCGGAGAGGGAGACATAACTGTTACCGGTTACCGCAAAGCGCCGAGCAGGAGACTGACACGCCGGGTGGCAGCGGCCAGCGCAGCTTGCCGATGGCTTCTGGGGAGTGGTCAGCGCGCGTAATGCGTCTGGCAGGGCAACGGAGGGAGAATGACGTTATGCTCGACGGCGAGAGATACACGCGGCGCTGTCATCGTTGGAACGTCGTTGGTCACGCCCACGAATTGACCTTCACCTGCTACCTCAAGCGTGCATTTCTTTCCAGAGACAGGACCCGCAAATACCTGGCCGATGCCATCCTTGCAGCCAAGGAGAAGCACGCTTTCGATCTGTGGGCGTATGTCTTCATGCCGGACCATGCACACCTGCTGATATGGCCTCGGCAGGATGCGTATTCGGTGTCGCAGATACTGCGCTCGATCAAGCAGCCCGTCTCGCGCAAGTCGGTCGAATACCTCAGAAACGAGAACCCCGAGGGTCTGAAGCACTTGGCGACCGGTCAGCGGGATGAGCCTCATCGATTCTGGCAGAAAGGGGGAGGCTACGATCGGAATATCTCACGCGTTGACACCCTCATCGAAGCGGCCCGGTACATTCATGCCAACCCGGTGCGCAAAGGTCTCGTCGAGACGCCGGAGCAGTGGCTCTGGTCCAGTGCTGCTGACTGGCGGGGTCTCAGGTCGGGACCGTTGCCGATCGACTTCGCCAGCGTGCCAATACGTTGACCATCGGCAAGCTCCGAAGACTCCGCTTGCCGCTGCCACCCGGACGGAGCAGTGGCTCTGGTCCAGTGCTGCTGAC
>JALORE010000256.1 GCA_025459125.1 Planctomycetota bacterium
GACCTCCCAGGGCGTGATCCGCCGGTCCTGCGGCTCCTCTTTACGCAGCGACAGCGAGTTCTCGTACGCCACTTCCGCATCCAGCGTCGGCTTGGCCGGCTGCTTGCCGTAATCGATGGCGACGGTCTCGTAATTGTGAACGCTGAAATGCGAGGTGGTCTGGATCATGTTGAAATCCAGCCACGTCTCCACGTGCAGCAGTTCGGAGGAAGAATGGTGGTTCCCCTTCGGGTGGAAGCTCATCAGCGTGGTCGAGTAGTCCGCCTGACCATCCTGCCGATCGGTGCCGTTGACACCGTCGGCGATGCCCTCGGCCAAGGCCCGCGTCATCGCCATCCGGAGAGGATTGTCCACGTCCTTGCCCTTGCCCCAGGGATCGCCGCCCATAACCCAGATCAGGTGGGTCTTCTCGCGGTAGCGGCTGCCGAGGAAATGGCCATAACGATAGGCCACCTGCGGATCGCGAACGATCGGGTCCTTGTCGTTGAGACTGTCCAGCCACGTCGGCAGCAGCGCCAGGTAGAGTCCGTGCCGGGCGCCCAGGTCGACCAGCCGGTCCGCCACGTCCCAATAGTCGTTGTCCGGTCCCGGGATGACCTTAGCCCGGGGAGAGTCGCCCTTGGTGAAGGGATCGTGCCCATAGTTGTTGGGCTTGATCCCCATCGTCAGCACCGCCTGAATTACCGTGAAGCCCTGCCGCGCCCGGGCAACGAAATATTTCTCGATGGCCGGCTGGTTGGGGGCCTCTTCCAGCGACGTCCGCTGAAACAGGTTCCACGAGGTATCGCCGAGCCAGAAGAAAGGCCTCCCCTGATCGGTGACCAGGAAGCGGCCGTTGTCACTGACCTTCAGCCGCGGGAGTTCCGCCGCCACACAAGGAACGGCGCCGGCACTCAGCAGGAGTGTGAGGACCCCGATTCGGACGGATAAGCGTTGCAGCATGAGTCTCTCCGATTGTCTTGCTCGACTACTCGATCCTGAGCCACCTCGGCCGCAGGAGGATGAACACGACCAGCAGGGCCAGGGTCGTCAGGCCCGCCAGGACCAGGTATACGGGTCCGAAGTCGGCTTGCGTGCCGATGATCTTACCGACCCGTTGCACGACGAAGGCCGTGAACATCATTTCGATGAAGCCCACCCAGGCGGCGACCGTGGCCACGTGGCCTTTGACCACGTCCTGCTTGAACGCGTGCTGATTGCCCAGGAAGATGCCGATACCGAAGGTGAAGCAGCAGAACACGGCGAGGTATGCGAGCGTCGTCTGGGCCCGGGTCAGCAGCACAATGCTGATCATCATCAAGTAGCCGACGACAATGACCGCCTTGCGCGCGGTCAGAATCGTCACGCCGCGCCGGGCCAGCCACAGAACCGCCGCCCCACCGATCCATAGTCCCGCATCCTGCATGAGGTAGATCGCCAGCAGGTAGTTGCCCAGCTTCTGGTCGTAGGTCAGGTGCAGAGATTTCTCCAGGCAGGTGGGCAGCCACTGGGTGGAGAAGTAGAGCGACGGAATGATGCCGATCCCGATCAAGGCCACCGCCCAGAAGGCCGGCGCGCACACGACGGACAGGAGCGTGTCGGACCGAGGCGTCAGGGCCGACCCGCCATCGGAGGCCAGCGGCTCCAAAGCCGTCCTCTCCCGCCGGGCCGGTGGCCGATAGATGAGCAGCCAGGGCACCAGCCATACACCACCCACCAGGCCGGCCAGAAAGAAGCTGTGCCGCCAGTCGGAATGTGTCGAGAAGTAGATGACCACCTTCGGCGCGATCAACGTGGCGATGAAGGCCCCGCTGGCGAAGATGCCGGAAGCCAGGCTGCGTTCCCGGGCCGGAAAGATGCGGGCAATGAGCATGATGCAAATGGGGAAGTTCACCGACTCCCAGATCCCCAGCAGATAGCGCGTCCACAGAAGCTGGTGATAGGTCGTCGCCAGGCCCGCGCACACGGTGGTCGCCGACCAGCCCAGGACCATCGCCGGGAAGAACCAGCGGATATTGCGAATCCGGTCGAGAACCAGACCCACGAACAGGTGCGCCCCGGCGTACGTCCAGAGAAAGGCCGCCAGGAGGTTGCCTTTCATCGCGTTGGTCAACTGGAACTCCTCCCCGATCGGCGTCATCGCCGCCCCGAGCATCTGCCGGTCGAAGTAGCTCAGGAACGTGGCGAGGAAGAGCGTCCCCAGCACAAACCACCGTTGGTTGCGCTCATACCAACTCGTGCCGTCCTGCACAGGGTTCAATTTTTGACTCATCGAACCAATTCCAACGCCTCTAACCAACCAAGCCTGTCCCTATTCTCCCCGGCGTCAAACAGCCGGATAGTGCAAAAGCCGCATCACCTTGACGAGCTCGCGCCGGAGGTTCTGCAAATGCGTTTCCATGGCCTTCCGGGCCACGGCGGGCCGGCCGCTGAGGATCGCCTGGGCCACCGCCTCGTGCTCCGTCACCGACCGCTCGACCCGCCCTTCCAGCGTCAGCATGCCCAGTTTGAGACGATGCCACTGCATGTTGCAGGTGCGGATCACCTGCCGCGCCCGCTTGTTGCCCGCGATCTCGAAGAGGGTATCGTGGAACTGCTGATCGCTCCGGAGCCACTCTTCGAGCCACGGCTGCTCCCGGGCCGCATCGGCGGGCCGGCGCGCCGCCACGTGTCGCATCCGGCCGAGCGCGGCTCGCAGCTTCTCGCGCTGGCCGTCGCTGATACGCTCGGCGGCCCAGCGGGCGACGGTCCCTTCGAGGCAGATCTTCAGATCGAAGATCTCCTCCATCTCCTGGATCGTCAGGATGTAGACCCGCTTGCGGTGGTTCGTGGTGACGATCAGCCCTTCCTGCTCGAGCTTCTTGAAGGCCTCCCGTACCGGGGTACGGCTCAGGCCCAACCGCTGCGAGAGCGCCATCTCCGTGACCGCCTCGCCCGGCCTGACCTCCATCCGGAGAATCAGTCCCTGGATCGCCTCGTAGGCGTGCTCCCAGGCGTTCTTATTGTCCACGGTCCCGAGCGTCATAACGGCCCTTGAAACGCTGCAACAATTGTTCCCGCGTCTGCGGCCGGCCCCGGCCGTCGCGAAAGACCTCGGGCCAGGGCGGGCGCGTGTTCGGATCGACCAGGATGCGGTAGGCCTCGACGTTCCGCGTGTTGCGGTTGCCCAGCTTGGGAATCCAGAAGCCGCCGTACTTGTTCGCCATGCGCACCTGGAACGGCCGGAGCGAGAAGACCTTCCAGCCGGGCGTCCCGGCGGGCAGCTTCTCCAGGAGCTTGCCTTGCGCATCGACCGCGTACGCGCCGCCGTTGAAGATTGCCAGCACGATCGGGATCTCGCTGTCGAACGCCCGCGTCGGGATGATGTGCATCATGTCGTCGGCGATCGACACGTGCACGATGACATCGGCGCCCAGCAGCTCTTCGCACCGCACGGTCTCCGGGAACCACATATCGGCGCAGATGCTGATCCCATATTTGACGCCGCGGTACTCGATCGGTCGGAACGATTCGCCCTGTGACCAGCCCCACCAGGTCTGCTCGCCGAGATTGGCCTGGACCTTGCGATACTTGCCGACGAAGCCGCCGTTGGAGTCGAGGAGGAACGAGCAGTTGTAGAACTTGTCCCCGTCCTTCTCGACGAGCCAGCCCAAGAGCGCCGTGCGGGTCTCCCGCGCCAGGGCTCGATAGCGCGAGCACCAGGGACCATCGCCCGGGACGCTCTCCGCGAGGCCGTTGATGATCTCCTCGCGCGGGTAGGGCCAGCCGGAGATCGCGTATTCCGGAAAGACGATCAGCTCGGGCTTCACTTTCGCCGCCGCCCGGCACAGGCCGGCGAGCAGATTGAAGTTGGCCTCGCTGCCGGGATTGCCTTTCTTGCTATGCTCCGCACCGGCCTGCAAAACCGCGATCCGCACGACCCGATTGGGGTCCTGGATCCCGGCGGCAGGTCGGGCGGGCGGATTCTTGCCCCACCCTATCGAGATCACCGCGGCAGCAATTGCTACGAGGAACAACCGCGCAACGGGTGGCAGCGGCAAGCGCAGCTTGCCGATGGCTCGTGGGACAGGCGCCACCGCCATCGGCAAGCTCCGAAGACTCCGCGTGCCGCTGCCACCCGGATTTCTCACCTTTCCGGGTCTGGGCGGGTTCTTAGCCCGCCCTGTGGAGATCACCGCGGCGGCGATTGCTGTCGGAAAGAGCAGCACGGACCGGCACATGGATAGGACCCTCAATTCACTTTCTTGAAGTGCAGCAGCACCGCTCGCGAGCCCGGGGCATCGAAAGTGAATGCCCCGGCGGCGCCGGTGGCAAGAACCTCCGTCTGTTTGGCGATCGCGTCATGGCGGGTCACCTGCCACGAGCCGGCGGGCAGGTCCGCCCGTATCTGCCGGCCCGACCGGTTGGTCCCGAGGACGTATTCTTGTCCCGGCCATTCCAGCACGCGGGAATCCGGGTGCACGTCGCGGAAGATCCCGATGACGTTGTCGCCGGCATCGGGATCCTTCGCGGGAGCCATCCGCCAGAACGTGACGTTCGCGTCGATGACCGCGCGGAGCCAACCGAGGTTGTCGACGGCCAGGTGCTCGGAGGCCTGGAAGTTGCCCCAGAAGTAATGGCCTTTCTTGTTCGCGGGCTTGTGGCCGGTGGTGCCATAGCCGCCGCCGAGGAAGGCGCCGAGATGCGCCTCGATGACATCCTCCTCGCTCCAGCCGTCGCCTTTGCCTTCGTAGGCAAGCTCATCGTCGATCACCGGGATATTGCCGCCGGTGCCGTGATTGCGGGCCAGCCACGTCGCGGCCTCCGGGAGCTTCTTGATCTTCCGCTGAATGATGACGTGGTCGTTCCACGGCGGGCTGGTATTGAGATCCGCGTGCCAGTCCCGGGCGCTGGCATGGACGCTCATCGGCGTCGGATACGGGAGGAACCTGCGCATGATCCCGCCGAAGCGGGCGATCTGTGCCGACGTGTACCGGGGCTCTTTGATGTCGAACTCGTTGCACAGGCAGATCCAGACGTTCGGATAGCTGCCATAGCGCGCGGCGATGTACTTCAGCAGCGGCGTCGGGTCGCCGCCGTTCTCGGCCGCCTGGAGGGTCGAGCGGGAGTCCTGCGTATCCGGACCACAGAGGATCAGATCGGCAATCAGATCGAGATCATGCGCGGTCTGCACCGCCACGTCCACCCGCTGGTGGAACCAGGCGGGATTCGGCCGATGGGAGAAATTGCCGTTGTCGGTGGGTTGACCGGCATCGTCGAGGAAAGGCTTGAGCTGCGGGTGCGGGTAGCGGTCGCCCGTGATCGAGAAACGCACTTTCTTGAAGTACTGGGCGTTGGTCCGGATGTCGTCGGCGACGTTGCTGCCCGTGGGCCCCTGGTCGTCGTACTCGGACAGGAAGCTGTACATCGTGTTGCCGTAGATATACGGATGGGACCCGTCGGAGCGCCGATACCAGCGTCCGGCGGTCTGCTGCTGATCCACGACCCAGAAACCCGGCCGCGTGGACGCGGTGCAGGTCACCGTGTAGCCCTGGTTCTGGCCGTTCAGCTCGGGCCGGCTCGATGTCACCGCGACCAGGGTCCATTTCCCGGTCTGAATCGGGCAGAACCGTGCTTTGAACACGTTGCCGGAGGCCCCGCCTTTGCCGTCGCCGTCATAGAAGCCCTGGATCGTACACACCGGCCGGCCACTCTCATGCCGCCACTGCGTGACCAGGTCCACGTCCCGCGCGGGTGCCTGGCCCGGCCCGAGTGCCGGGCCGGCGAAAACCACCTCATGTACCCCATAGAGCGGGACGGTGGGTTGCCCCGCCGTACATCCGGTGGCCAGCATCAGGGCGACAGTCACAACGAGAGGGATTCCGCAAGACGTGGCCTGCCGTTTCATCGCTTCTCCTTACTCCGTGAGAGACAGGATCGAACGGACCGATTGTATACAATTCTCGCTCCAATTGTATACACTCCGCCCGCCGGGTCAAGCGCAATCTGCGGCAAAAAGCCCGCGGTGTGCGACGACATCTCGTGGGGAGCCTGCCGTCCTGAGGGGCCACGGAATACCTGAACAGGGATATGTCATTGCGAGGAGCGCAGCGACGAAGCAATCGCAACGCCAGGGGTGGAGATTGCTTCGCTGCGCTCGCAATGACATGCGCGTGGTTTCTACCATCCTCCTCATTCCGTTCGAGGCTCCTAGCCTGGTAGGGTGCGTATCACGCACCACTCAGCCATGTGACATCCACGCTCACCTGCAACTGCCCCGCCAACCCACGATCCCGATGGCGGCCAGGGACGTCTGCCCCTGGCCGCCGTCGCGACCTTACGCCTGAGCCGGCGCCGGACGGCCGTAAGCCATGTAGTAGATCATGGGCACCACGACGAGCGTAAAGAGCGTCGAGACCAGGAGGCCGAAGATCAACGCCCAGGCCAGGCCCGAGAAGATCGGGTCCAGGGTGATCGGCCAGGCCCCCAGCATGGCGGCCAGGCTGGTCAACAGGATGGCCCGGGTCCGCAGGGCGCCGGCCTCGAGGAGCGACTGTTGCAGGGGCTTGCCTTCTTTCTTGCGTTCCTCCACGAACTCCACCAGCAGGATCGCGTTGCGCGTGGCGATGCCGGCCAGGTTGAAGCGCACGTCCGCCACGTGGCCGCCCTGGCGGAGGTAGTAGTGCCGGATCAGGCCGCTGAAGTCCACGGGGCGGCTCAGACCCGCGTAGGTGGTGACATCGGTGACTTCCGGCACCCGCACCAGGTATTGGGCGAACCCGTGGGCGGCGGCCTCGGTGGTCTCCAGGGGCGTGCCCTCCGGCATGTTGATGACGACCTGGAGCTCATTCTTGTTGTCAAAGGGCAGCATCTTGAGCGGCACGCGCTTGGTGAGGACCAGCCCCGCGGCGAAGACCATCAGCAGGCCGATCCCGCCGAGGATCGCCCAGCGACGGCCCCGGCTGGCGAAGATCGGGTTCATGATGGCCTGGTAGGTCCGGTACAGCCAGGTCTGTTCCAGGACGAAGTGCGCGTGCGTCGCCCGCTCGGCAGACTTGCGGAGCAGGTGATAGCTCAGCCAGGGCGTAATGGTGAAGGCCACCAGCAGGCTCATGAGCATGGCCACCGGCACGTTCAGCGCCATGGGCGCCATGTACGGTCCCATCCTGCCGGTGATGAAGAACATCGGCACGAAAGCGTCGCCGATCTCCTCGACCCGTTGCTCCAGGTACTTCAGCGGCCGCAGGTCCGTGATGCTCTCCACCAGCCCGATAGCCGCACCGTTTGCATCTTTCAACACGGAGGCACTCTTGAGGACCGGGATCTGCTGTCCGCCGCGGTCGCGCAGCAGGCATTCCAGCCTCCCGGGCGTGGTCTCATCGCGATCAAACAAAAAGCAGCGGTGCCGATCCGCCTGGGCACCGTGCAGGCCGCCGCATTGCAGCATTGATCAGTCCTGGCCCAGCACCTGGGCTTGGGAATGGCCCGTCAGCAACTCCATTGCCTTGTTCCACAGGACAATCCGATGCGCAGCGTCCGCGACGAAGCCCCCCTCCGCCATCGTGTCCACGACCTGCGCCAACGAGATCTTCTGCAATGATGTCGTGAATCCGTTCTGCAGAATTCCGCTTCGTTCTCAGGGCAGAAGGTCTTCGAAGTCGGAGGGACTGACCCAGCCGGCGGCCTTCTTGTCCAACTCGCCGCGGCGGTAGCGCTCGTAGAAGTGGCTTGTCGTGCCGTCGGCGTAGGGATACTCGTCGAAGACATGGCCCTGACCCAGCAGGCGCGGGTCGCCCTGGGCACGGAGCTCCTGGAAGAGCTGCTCCTGGAGCGCAGTCTTACGCGGCTCGAATTCGGACCGGCCGGCAAGATTGTCGAGGCAATCAGGATCTTTGCGAATATCGTAAAGCTCTTCGGCCGGACGCTTGCCGAACGACCAGGCCCAGTAGCGCCGCGTCTCGCCCTGGCGGGGGGCCCGGAGGCACTCGGTCTTGGTCGGGCCGCCGTCGACGTTGAGATAGCCGGTCACCGGATCGCCCACCGGCCAGCGCTCGGGCTCGAAATTGCGCAGGTACAGGAAGCCATCCTTGACGATCCCGCGCACGGGATAGCCCACATCCTGGGGCCGGCCAACATCGTGACGTTCCTTGCCGATCAGCACGTGGTCGCGCTCGGCGATACAACGCCCCGGCTGGGTCGAGCGGAAGATCTCACTCAAGCTGCGGCCCGTAATCGGCTCCATCCCCCCCTGCGCAGGATCGACGCCCGCCAAGTCCAGGAATGTCGGGGCAAAATCGATGAACGAAACGAAATCGTCCACCTTGCGGCCCGGGTTGCGGATCCCCTGTTTCCACATCATCGCCAGCGGCAGGTGGTTCGAGTATTCGTACACCTGGCCCTTGACGTGCGGGAACGGCATGCCGTTGTCGGCCGTGACCACGACGAGGGTGTTGTCCAGCAGGTTGTGCTGCTCCAGCTCCGCCAGCATACGCTGCAGATGCGTGTCGAAGTGCTCGATCTCAAAGGCGTAGTCGAGCAAGTCCGCACGCACCGTCTCGTTGTCGGGCCACGCGGCCGGGACGCGGTCGATCTGGTCCAGTTGCTTGCCCCCCTTCTTGCGGCCCGAATCGAATTCGTACGCTCGGTGCGGCTCCTGACCCCCATACCAGAAACAGAACGGCGTGTCCGCCGGCCGGGCGGCCAGAAAGTCGGCGAAGTTGGCCGCGTAATCGATGTTGCTGATCGCCCGTGTGGGCGGCTTCAGCTTGCGGGTCTGATAGGGTTGGCCCGCCAACTGCCGTGGTTTGCCGTCCCGCTGCCCCGGCACGCCCGGCCCCCAGCCCTTACCGGTCAGACCGACGTGATAGCCCTGCGCGGACAGCACCTCCGCGTAGGTCCTGAACTTGGCGGGAAAATAGCACCAGTGATTGGCCGCGGCCTCGAGCTGCCACGAATTGCGTCCGGTCAGGATGCAGGAACGCGACGGCGCGCACTTGGCATTGGGCGTGTAGGCGTTGGTGAACAACACCCCCTCCTGCGCCACGCGGTCGAACGCGGGCGTCCGCACCCACGCACAGCCAGACGCCCCCATGTGGGCCCACGAGACGTCGTCGGCAATGCAGAACAGGATGTTGGGACGTGTCGATTTCCCGTTGGCCCCCGCTCCCCGCGACGGCCAGGTGGGCAAAACCAGCGCCGCTCCCATCGCCTTCAAGAAGGACCTTCTCGATACGCATGTCCGTTCCATTGATATCATCCCCTATAGCGCGTCACCATGAACACACTGCCCACCGGCAGCTTACCCTCCATGATACGGAAATCCCGCCCTCCGGCAAGCAGCCGTTCGGAGTTCCCCGTTTACGCGGGGCCGAATCGGCCGAGCCGCTTCCACGGTATGTCATCGCGTTGTTTCGCTACGGAGGGGGACCGCAGCTTCCTGGAGGCCCTCGGATTCCGCCTTCACTGTGATCGCGCCAACCTGCCCTGGCTGGGCGCGGACGATCGCCAGGCACAGACCGTTGAAAGCGAGGCGTTCGGTCGCCTGGAAGGACTCGAAGCTTGTCGGATCGCCATTGTCGGTGGCGACGATCTCGCCGGGACCGTCGATCGAGAAGCGGATGCGGTTGCCCGCGCGCGGTACGAGAACGCCGTGGCTGTCCATAATCATGACCGTGACGAAGGAGAGATCCAAGCCGTCCGCGGCGATCGTGCTGCGATCCGCCTGGGCGAGGAGCCGGGCGGCGGGACCGGCGGTCTTCATCACGTCCGTGGCCCACTCCTTGCCTTGCTTATAGGCCACCGCTTTCAATTCGCCGGGCTCATACGTGACCTCGTCCCAGCGGAGGCGGTACTCGTACCGGCCCTTGGTCTTCCTGCCGAGCGATTTGCCGTTGAGGAACAGCTCCGCCTCATCGCCCGAGGTGAAGACATGCACCGGCGTGACCTGCCCGACGCGGTCCGGCCAGGTCCAGTGCGGCAGGATATGGGCCATCGGGAAATCCGGACGCCAGTGCGCCTGGTACAGGTAGAAACGGTCTTTCCTGAAGCCGGCCAGATCGATGATGCCGAA
>JALORE010000491.1 GCA_025459125.1 Planctomycetota bacterium
GCCCTTGAGCGTTCGCGGGCAAACTACGGCCAGAAGGACCCGCGTGATCTGGGCTGCACAAGGAACAAGGCCATGATGAAGTCAATGACCCGTATTGTGTCCTGCGCTCTGATGGCGGTGATGATTCTGATGGCAGCCACTGCGGCACGGTGCGCCACGAAGGACCTTGGAGACGGATTCCGCGACCATGGAGCTGCCACACCCGTGAGCACCCATCGCGGGCTGGTGGCGACGAAGGACGCAGACGGCAGGAATGTGGTCCTGCTGTGGTTGATGGATCATCGCGGCGGATATGCGATACTGATGCTCGATGCGGAGACCGGCAAGGCGGAGCAGATTCCGATGCCGGCGGGCATTGGCGGCGACTCCCCCTACAGCTCAATCCTGGCCACCAATAACCGCCTCTACACCCACTATGGTAGCCATTTCTTTGAGTTTGATCCGGCGCAGCGCAAGTTCACCTTCGTCCACAAGACCACGCCCCAAATGGCCATGGGCATGACCGAGGATGACAACGGTGTGATCTGGTCGGCGAGTTACCCGCAAAGCGGCCTCGTGTCCTACAACCCCAAGACCGGCGAATTCAAGGACTACGGACATCTGTACCGGCAGACGTGGGCACAGTATCCCCGCTCCGTGGCAGTCGATGATGCCGGCTGGGTCTACTTCGGCATCGGCAGCACCGCCAGCCAGATCATCGCCTTCCATCCGGCGACCGCGACCGCTAGTCCCATCGTCCGGGACGAGGAGCGCCAACACGGCAGCGGCCAGGTGACGCGCGATGTGAATGGCAAGGTCTACGCCCACACCGGCGGAACAGAGGGCAAGTGGATCGAGCTGTACAAGGGCGTGCGCACCGACCTCGAGGAGAAACCGGCGATCAAGGCCAAGTCGATCATCACCGGCAGCCAGGGCCTCTTCCACCGCGTCTTCCCGGACGGAAAGATCCTCAAGACGCTCGACCCGGTCGAGAAGTTCATGGTCGTCGACGATCCCGAGACGAAGGAAGAGAAGCGTTTGACCTTCGACTACACCAGCGACGGCGCGCACGTCATGGGCGTCAACGCCGCGCCGAACGGCACCATCGCCGGCGGCAGCGCCTTCCCCTTCCGCTTCTTCTCCTACCATCCGAAGATGGACGGGTGGCAGCGTGAACCGGCTTTCCTGCAGTTCAATACCGTGGTGACTCAGGGCGACAAGTGGTACACCGGCGGCTACGGCCACGGCTTCCTGCTGGAATGGGACCCGGCCCAGCCCTGGCAGGATACGAAGAAGGGCGAGGCGGGCAACCCGCTGTGGTTGGCGGAGGCCAACCCGGACATCAACCGCCCGCACGATCTGCTCGCCCACCCGGATGGCAAAACGCTGGTGCTCGCCGGTACCCCAGGCTACGGCCTCACCGGCGGCGGGCTGATGTTCTGGGACCGGGAGACGAAGCAGGCGGAGGTCATCAAGCACACACACATCCTACCGGACCATTCACCGATGAGCCTCGTGGCTCTCCCGGAGGGCAAGCTCCTGATCGGCACGACCATCGCCGCCGGGACCGGCGGCCAGGTGAAGGCCAAGGTTGCGGAACTGGCCGTCATGGACATGGCCAGCAAGCAGATCGAGTGGCATGAAGCCGTGCTGCCCAACGTCAACAGCTACCATGATATGGTCGTGGCCCAGAACGGCATGGTCTTCGGCTTTGCGGACGGCAAGCGTCTGTTCGCCTTCGACCCCGAGACCCGGCAGATCGTGATGGAGAGGGACATCGGGCCAGAGTTTGGCAGCACCACCGGTGGGCAGCAGGCCCGCACGTTCGTGGTCGGGCCTGATGACACCATCTACGTGCTGCTGCAGAAGGGCTTCGCGGTACTCGATCCGGAGACTCGCGAGCTTGAGCTGCTCGTGGAATCGCCTGTTCCGGTCACCGTCGGCGGCGACATCCTCGACGGCCGGATCTACTTCGTCAGCGGCTCGCACCTGTATAGCTGGGAAGTAAAGAAATAGGCCGGAAAAGCGCACTCGTCACGCCAAAAAAGACCCCCGTCCCCTTTTCCGCACCCTGTCTCAATCCGCGTCCCGTGGCGGGGCGGCTTTGGACAAGCTCTGGTAAGCCCCCAGGAACAACAGGCCCATCACCAGGTCGATCACCACGAACGGCTTCCACATGCCGGGAATGCCGGCCGCGGCCCAGTGATAGCCCGCTACGCCGCAATACGCGATCTTGAGCAGGATCCCGTACACGATCAGGTGCCGCTTGCCAACGGGATCCGATGCGATGGCGACGAACATCAGCCCGAAAATCAACAACAGGGCGGCCGGAAACTGGACGTAGCCCAGATGATTCGGCGGCGCGACTTGGCACAGCTCGAACAGCTGACCCGGCGCTGCCAGGAAAGCCAGCCCCAACAGGCCGTCGTACAGCGCGGCCAGCCAGAACAGCGGTGGAATCCACTTGGGCATACTCATGATTTGGTCTCCTCAGCATGTCTGCTAGGACGAAGGTATTTCCGGTTGAAGTTCTCTCTTCGCCACTTGGTCAATTCCTCGCTGTACAGCCGCACGCCCAGGTCGTGCAGACCGGCGCGCAGCTCTTCGACCGTCATCGGCTGCGGGCGATAGTTGATGTCGAACAGCGTGCAGCGTTCCCATTGCCCGTCGTACAGCAGCCGGCCCTCGCGCCGCAGCCGGTCGTACAGCGGCGTGCCCGGAAAGGGCGTCTGGATCGTAATCTGCACGTCGAACAGCTCCGTCTCGACGGCAAAATCGTAGACCGCGTCGAACACCGCCGGCGTGTGCCCGTCCAACCCCAGCACGAAGCAGCCGTTGACGCGGATGCCGTGCGACTGGATGTGCGCGACCGCCGCGCGGTACTCGGGCCAGCGTTTCCGTTTCCAGTCGCTCCTCAGTTCCAACCCGGCCAGCGCGTCGGCCACGGGGCTCTCGAA
>JALORE010000492.1 GCA_025459125.1 Planctomycetota bacterium
GCCGCACCGGAATCCACCATCGTTTCCAGGCAATACCACTGTCCTGTTTGCATTAGCGGCGGTGTTTTTCCTGATTGCGGCCTGTGCTCTGGTTTGGTGCAAAAAACTTGCCCCTGGTCTGCATAGCACGGGAGGCCATCACCCCAGCAACTGCCGTTGGGGTCTGCGCAGTTCTGATACATTCCGCGATAGTAGCTATAGAGGTTGATCCTCCCGTTCAAAGGTTCCAGATATGAATTGAAATAATCGCTTCCGTTTGGGCGGTAATCCGACCGGCCAAGGGAGTCGCGATCTCCGGCGTGGAGGCCGCTTCCGTGGTTTGGCGCGCTGAAGTTATAGCCATCCTCCCATTTTTGATACCACCGAAGGAATAGCCTGTCATAGGCTGATGGGAGCACCTTGACGAGATCCGACCCTCCTCTGCCCGGCGGGACACGAAGCCGCATCACATGATTGCCAGCTTGGTTGAAGGGCCCGGGGTCCGTCATGATGAGGTTGGTCTCATCCGGATTGCCGTCGTAGTCGTCCCAGATTGCCTTGTTACCTTCCTCGAATCCACTTTGGAAGACAATCGCGGCGGAGCTTGAAACGGAAAGACCAGCTACTAGCGCGACCGCAAGCAGGGCGGCGTGGTAGCGGTGAGAGTTCCGTGTCAGGAGATCCAGCATTCTCACTCCTTCCGTGCCCATTGTTTTGCTTTTTGCACATCCGTGAACATCGAGCGGGCCGTCGAAGCTAGTCAACGAGCCGGCACATATCTGCCAACGCCGCCACCGTATTATTTTGCGATTCCTATGCCACGGAGGGTTGCTGTTGACGTGCGCAGGTATCTGGTGGAGATAACGTGTTCACAAATCATCGTAAGTCATTGCATTAGCGAAAGAATATGACCATGTGTTGGAAAAATTCGCCATAGGGATTGCACTGAATTATGCCTAGATAAACCGTCGCAGCGAGTTACATTGAGAACCTTTTGCGCCCGAGTTTTACGCTCTACGCCTGCAGTTCTGGCATGAAAAGGAATACCAAAGGTACGAACGATCTGCTGGGAACACCCCTGCCTCGGCGGAAATTCGAGATTGCCCGTGTGCGGAGAAAAGCGAGATACTCGGATTACGGCTCAGGAGTCGCGCCCCGTCGTGCCGACTGACTTGAAATCCTCCGCCCGAATCTCATGTTTCGCAAGTAATTCGTGAAAGGCTGGCCTGCTGATCTGGATAGCTTTGGCGGCCTGGCTGATGTTACCGCGGTAACGCTGTAAGGCTTCGATGAGGAGGCGACGCTCGGTCTCGTTACGGGCGGTTTTGAGGGAGACAGGCGGTACCGGTTGCGTTTCAGGAGGTAGATCCAGGTCTGACGGTGTGATGCGGCGGCCTTGGGCCATGATGACGGCACGCTTGATGCGGTTCTCCAATTCAC
Source organism: Planctomycetota bacterium (assembly GCA_025459125.1). Taxonomy (GTDB): domain Bacteria; phylum Planctomycetota; class Phycisphaerae; order Sedimentisphaerales; family Anaerobacaceae; genus PLanc-01. The sequence goes on from JALORE010000492.1 coordinate 1,420, forward strand.
GGACATTGCCTGGCCATGGATACGCCTGCATGGCCGTCAAGGCTTCGGCCGAGAATGGGCGCACCCGGACCTTATATTCCCCCGAATACCGGTCCAGGAAGCACGTCGCAAGAAGAGGAAGATCCTCGAGTCGCTCGCGTAATGGGGGTGTTGGGATGGTGACGACAACGAGCCGGTAGTACAGATCCTCGCGGAATCGACCCTTCATCGTCTCCTGCTTGATGTCTCGATTTGTGGCCGCCAGAATACGGACGTCGAGCGGAATGAGCTCCCGCCCCCCGACACGCTCGAGTTGACGTTCCTGAAGAACCCGTAGGAGTTTCACTTGAACGGGTGGCGGTAGCTCGGCGACCTCATCCAGAAACACTGTCCCCCCATCCGCCATCTCCAAGCGGCCCTTACGCTGGGTGTGGGCGCCGGTAAAGGAACCCTTCTCGTGACCGAACAACTCGCTTTCGACGAGGTTCTCCGGGATGGCGCCGCAATTAATGGCGACGAAAGGCCGGTGCCGACGCGGACTCTTCGCGTGGATGGCGCGTGCAACAAGCTCTTTCCCGGTGCCACTCTCGCCACTGATGAGTACGGTCACGTCCGTTCGGGCCACGCGCTTGATTGTGTCGAAGATCCTGCGCATGGCCGGGCCGTCGCCAAGGATCTCTTCGCTTCCCGCGGGGGCGGCTGTGCTGGTGTCCTCGCCGAACGCTTCCCGGTCCAATCGGGAAAGGTTGCAGGCTCGGTCCAGAATGAGACGCAGTTCGGCAAGGTTTACGGGTTTTAGGTAGTAGTCGAAGGCTCCAAGCTGGACGGCGCGGAGCGCGTTCTGATGGTCCGCATTGCCGGTGAGCACGACGACCTTCGCGGCTGGATCGTGGGCCAGGCATTCCTCAAGCAGGCGTAATCCTTCGCTGGCCCCATCGGGATCGGGGGGCAGGCCGAGGTCGAGTGTCACGGCATCGAACGACTGACTGTGAAGTGCATCGGCCGCTTCTTGAGGCGTAGCAGCGAGGGCAACCTCAAACCGCTCCGATAGCCCCCAGCGCAGTTGCGTGCGGATCCCCTCTTGATCTTCGACAACGAGAACGCGCGGCCTACGCTGGCCACTCGAAACCGTGTCCGTTTCCATTGATCCGCTTCCCGCCTGCGTCCAGGGACGCTCCTGGGGTTCTTGCTCGCAGTGAACAGCGCGACACGTATCGCCGATGGGGACGCTGCCGACAGCCACGGACCCGACACCCCTCATCGCGTGTATACATGACGGAATAGCTGTTGTAAAGAGGAGCGTGCCGTTTCCCGCACTAATCCAAAAACAGAACGCCGCGGCTGATCGCCGCGGCGAAAGAGAGCTCCGCTCCACCCCGGTGGCGGCCTGCCCTGATGCTTAATCTAGTCCCGACTCGTCGGTTTGGCGGCGTCTCGGAACCACGCCAGCGTCTGCGCCAGGCCGGTCCGGACATCGACGGTCGGCTGCCAGCCGAGGACGTGCCGGGCGCGGGTGGCGTCCAGGGCGCTCCGG
>JALORE010000257.1 GCA_025459125.1 Planctomycetota bacterium
GGACGATCTCGTGAGCGATATTCTCCAGAACGTGCCCAAAACCCTGAGCCAGAAGATCGGTGCGTGAAGTTCATTGGTCCCATGTGTCCCATACGCCCTATGAGTTTGACCGCATGACCACGACGAAGCCGACAGCCCGCAAGCTGACCGACCTGCTGGACCCGCAGTTCATGGCCCGGCTCGATGCGCTCGACGTGCTCAGCCGCAAGATCCTGTTAGGCAAGATGCAGGGTGAGCGCCGCTCCAAGCGCCGGGGTCAGAGCGTCGAATTCGCCGACCACCGGGCCTACGTGGCCGGCGACGACCTGCGTTTCGTGGACTGGAACATCTACGGCCGGCTCGACCAGCTCTTCCTGAAGTTGTTCCTGGAAGAGCAGGACCTGACGGTCCATGTCCTGGCCGATATGAGCGCCTCGATGGGCATAGGGCAGCCATCGAAGGACCTCTTCGTCAAGCGGCTCACGGCGGCCCTGGGGTACATCAGCCTGGTCAACAACAACCGTCTGACGGTCACCCTCTTCGCCGACGGCGTGCGGACCCGCCTGGCAAATGTGCGCGGCCGCAGCTACCTGCCGCAGATGGCCGAGATGCTCCTGACCACCGAATGCGACGGCCTCTCCGATTTCGAGAAGACCTGCCAGGACGTGACCGCCGCGCGGATCGGCTCGGGCGTGACCATCGTGATCTCGGATTTCCTCTTCAAGCAGGGCTACGAGAGCGCCCTGCGGCGGCTTCTCGGCGGGCGGTACGACCTCTACGTGATCCAGGTGCTGTCGCCGCAGGAGATCGCGCCGGAGCTGGCAGGGGATCTGAAGCTGCTGGACACCGAGGATGCGGACATGGCGGAAATCACCGTCAGCACGGCGCTGCTCAAGTACTACCAGCGCAACCTGGCGGCCTACTGCAACGAGTTGAGCGAGTTCTGTACCCAGCGCGGCGCGGTCTACGTGCGGGCGAATTCCGCCGACTCGATCGAGTCGCTGGTTCTGAACTACCTGCGGCGGGTGCAGCTGCTGCGATGAGACACGAGATCGGACAGATCAGGCAGATCGGACCGATCCGACCGATCGAACCGACAGGATAGACGCGTTATGGAATGGTTGACACCACTCATGGGGCTCTACGCGGCGGCGGTGGCGCTGCCGTTGCTGCTGCTGCTCTATTTCCTCAAGCTCAAGCGGCAGGAAGTGGTCGTGTCGAGCACGCTGCTCTGGAAGCGGGCGGTGCAGGATCTGCAGGTCAACGCGCCTTTCCAGCGGCTGCGGCGCAATCTCCTGCTCCTGCTGCAGTTGCTCGCCCTGGCGGCCGTCCTGATCGCTCTCGCGGGACCGGTGCTGGCATGGAAGGGCGGGCCGGGACAGCGCTACGTCGTGCTCATCGACCGCTCCGCCAGCATGAACGCCACGGACATTGCGCCCAGTCGGCTCGGGGCGGCCAAGGAGCAGGCGAAGGCCTTCGTCGCGTCACTGCGCAGCGGCTCGGCGCTCTCGCTCCGCGAGGGCTCCGATCTCGCCATGGTGATCGCCTTCGACGAGCACGCCAAGGTGATGTGCAGCTTCACCTCGGACCGCCGCCAGCTTCTTGCGGCCCTTGACGCGATCGAGCCGGGCGATGACCAGTCCCGCCTGGCCGAGGCGGTCACAGTCGCGCGGGCGTTCGCGCAGTCGCCGGGCGTGGAAGGCAACATCCGCAGCGCGGAAGAACCCGCCCGGCTGGTCCTGTTCAGCGACGGCCGCATCCAGGACCCCGAGACCGTGGTGGTGGCCGCCGACGAGATTGTCTTCCATCGGATCGGCGCGGCGCAGGACAACGTGGCCATCACGGCCATGAACGCCCGCCGGTCCTACGAGCAGCCGGAGCAGGTTGAGATCTTCGCCGCCCTGGCGAACTACGGGGCCGAGCCGGTCACGCGGGACGTGCATCTGGCGGTCGACAGCAACGTCTGCGCCGTCCGGTCCGTGACGGTGCCGGCCTGCACGCCGGATGCGAACAACGTGTCCTTCAAGCCGGGCCAGACCGCGGTCAGCTTCTCGCTCACCCACGGTCGTGCGGGCGTGCTCGAGGTCCGGCAACTGGGCTCCGATCCGCTGCCCGGCGATGACGCGGCGTGGAGCATCTTGGCCCCGCCCAAGCGACTGTCGGTCCTGCTGGTCACGAAGGGCAATCCCGTGCTGGAGTCGGCGCTGGCGGCTTGTCCTCTGGCCCGCCTGGACCCGTGCAGTCCGGCCGGCTTCGAGGCGCTGGACCCGGCGGTCTTCGCCGTGCAGCAGCGGTACGACGTGGTCGTGCTGGACAACCATGTGCCGGCGCGTCTGCCGCCGTGCCGGTACCTGGTCTTCGGAGCGCCGCCGAATGGTATTGACGTGAATTCGCCCCGCGAGCTGGAGAACCAGGTGATCGTCGATTGGCGGGCCCAGCATCCGGTACTGCAGTACGTCAACCTGACGAATCTCTTCGCCGCCAAGAGCCGGCGTCTGGAACTGCCGCGCGACGCCGAGGTCCTGGCAGAGTTCAACGAATCTCCGGCCCTGGCTCTGCTGCGCCGGCAGGGCAATACCTACCTGCTGGCGGGTTTCGACGTTCTACAGAGCAACTGGCCGTTCGAGCCCGGCTTCATTCTGTTCTGTTACAACGCCTTGAGCTTCCTCGGGGCGCAGGTCGGCACCGGGGGACGGCACGACCTGGCCGTGGGCGAGCCGATCACTCTCGAAAACGTGCCGGCGGAGACGGTTCTGACGCTCGTTCGGCCCGATGCCTCCCGTGAGGAGTTGTCGCCCGGTCCGGGCGGCTCGGTGCGCTTCCCGGGGACCCAGCGCGTCGGCGTTTATGCCGTGCAGATGCCTCAGCAGCCACAGCGCTGGTACGCGGTCAATCTGCTGGATGCCGACGAGAGCCGGATCGAGCCGCGGGACGAGATCCAGTTCTCCAGTGTCACGGTGGCCGCCGAGGACCGGGTTCTCCAGCGGGCCAACGTCCCGCTCTGGCCGGTGCTGGTCCTGGCGGCGCTGGTGCTTGTCTGCCTGGAATGGCTGGCATATAATTTGAGGGTGCGGATTTGAGTGCGACTTTGGGATGGCGGAGTTTTCCCATGGACAGTATCACAGTGCGGCCGGAAGCCAGGACATTGGTCTATCCCGTGAGATCCGAAGCAGACTCGGGAAATTCAAAATTCGAAATCCGCGTCTCCGCATGGCCTGGCGCGGCGGTTGCGATCATGCTGTTCCTGCTGGCCTGGATCGCGCCGGTCCACGCGGCCGGGAACATTGATTTCAACGTCGACTTCTTCTGCGGCTGGGACGAGTGCTACCGGCCCATGGAGTGGACGCCGGTCGAGATCGGCATCACGAGCGATCTGAAGGAGCCGTTCTCCGGGACCTTCACCGTCACCGCCCGCCAGGATGGCCTGAACACCCTGAACGTCATTCATCCCTTCGTTCTGACGCCCGACCAGCCGCTGACGGTGCCGCTGGCGACGAAGTTCGCGTTCGGGACGGACCGCTGCAACCTGGCCATCCACGACGAAAAAGGGCGGCTCCGCTGGCGGCTCGCGCTGAACACCTGGGACTTCTCGGCGCGGAGCCGCACGTTGCGCGTCGTCCAGGAGCAGGACCTGCTGGTCGGCCTGATCGGCCAGGCGCAGTTCGGGATCCTACGGTTGCCCCAGGAGACCACGTGCCTGTCCGGCCGCGGCACCGGAAAGGTATACCTGGGCACGAAAGTGCTCCGTGCCGCCCCCTGGGACTGGACGGGCTACGCGAGCCTGGACCTGTTGGTGATCTGCGACCCGGACTGGTCGCTCCTGCGGGCCCAGCAGCTCCAGGCGATCCGCGAGTGGATCTCCAACGGCGGCACGGCTCTGGTGATTCTCGGGCAGCACCCCTTGTCCCCGGACAATCCCCTGACCGATTTCCTGCCGTTCCGGATCGAGGGACCCCGGCAGGTGGAGCTCCCGGCGTTGACCCTGCAGGACTGGGGCCTGGCGGGGGCGGCGGCCCAGACAGTGACCGCCTGGTCCCTCTCGCCCCGGCCGGACGCGGTCGTGACCATGCAGGCCCAGGCGCCCGGGGCGGGGTGCATCTACGGGATGGGCTACGCAGGGTTCGGGCGCGTGGCGGTGCTGGGGTTCAGTCCCTCGCAGTTGGGGGAAGAACACCTGCGCCGCAGCGCCACGTTCTGGACGCAGCAGATCGGCGCCTGCTGCGGCTTCGAGACGTCCGGCGCCTCCCATCCGCCGTCCGGAGGCGGACGGCGCATCGTCCTGGCGGAGCAGGCCTCCCCGCAGACCGGCCGCAATCCCGGCGACAATCATTACAGGATCAGTGTCGCCCAGGGCGCCAGCAACCAGGTGATGGAGTACCTGTATGCCCTGGCGCAGATGCGGCCGCTGAGTATCTGGTGGATCGTTCTGACGCTGATGGCGCTGGCGGTCCTGCTCGGCCCGGTGGATTACCTGGTGCTCAAGCGCCTCGACAAGCTGCCGTACACGTGGCTGACGAGCACCGCCTGGATCGTGATCTTCACCGTCGGCGCCTACTACGGCGTCCAGTGGTTCCGCGGCGGCGCCATGGAGATCCGCGCAATCTCCGTCCTGGACGGCATCGCCGACAGCAACTGCGCCTGGGCGACGAACTACGTGAGCCTGTTTGCGCCCCGCAGCGGCGACTACCGGCTCGCCGGACTGGCGCCGAACCAGTGGTGGTCCGGCATCGCACCGACCCGCGAGGATCTGTGGGGCTACCAGCGGGATGCCGGTTTGCAGCAGATTCACTGCCGCCAGTCCGACGGCGGCAATCTCCCGGTATCGCTGCCGGTCAACATGTGGACGGTGCAGCCGCTGCTGAGCGAGGGGGCGGTCGGCCGGATACCGTTCGCCGCATCCGTGGAGCGCCAATGGGGACAGGTGACCGTCCGGGTGGAGAACACCTCCGACAGCCCCATCCAGCGCGGCTATATCCTGTTCGACGATGCCTGCGCCGACCTGGGCTCGGTGCCGCCCCATACGCAGCGCCAGTTCAACGTGCAGACTCGTCCCTTCCAGGCCTGGCAGCAGGGCAGCACGCAGCCCGCCTACTCCCCCCGGGGGCAAGGGGCCGCCGTCGCGGTGGACGCCCAGACGCCGCGCTACCCGGATGCTCTGGGCCGTTCGGAGCAGAGCGCGTTTCTGGCCCAGGGCTGTCTGAGCCGGTCGCTGGCCATGCACGCGTACCTGGATTCCGGCGCGGCACTCGTCTGCGTGGTGTATGAGAACGCGCCGATCCCGATCGAGGTCCAAGGCCGTGCCTATAGCGTGAACCACATCCAGCTCGCCCGGCAACTCGTGCTGCCGGAGAGGTAGGGTGGGCGCGGCCCACCAATCCTGATGGCCAACGGTTGATGGTGGGCACAGCCCACCCTGCGAATGAATGAGGACCGGAGCATGATTGAGATACAGAAACTGACCAAGACCTTCGGCAGCCTGACGGCGGTGAGCAACCTCGACCTTTCCATCGGGGCCGGTGACATCTTCGGCTTCATCGGACCCAACGGGGCCGGCAAGACCACCACCATGCGCATCCTCGTGACGCTCATGGAGCCGACGAGCGGCGCCGCGCTCATCGACGGCCTGGACGTGACCAAGAAGGGCAAGGACGTCCGCCGGCGCGTCGGGTACATGCCGGACTTCATGGGCGTCTACGACGACCTGAAGGTCTTCGAGTACCTGGAGTTCTTCGCGGCGGCCTTCGGCATCGAGTTCCGCAAACGCAAGAGCATCGTCGACGGCGTGCTGGAGCTGACCGACCTGGTCTCCAAGCAGGATGCCCTCGTGGACAGCCTGTCCCGCGGCATGCAGCAGCGGCTGGGACTGGCCCGCGTGCTGATCCACGATCCCAAGGTCCTGATCCTGGATGAGCCCGCCAGCGGCCTGGACCCGCGGGCCCGGATCGAGATGCGCGAGCTGCTCCGCGAGCTCAAGCGTATGGGCAAGACGATCATGATCTCCAGCCACATCCTCAGCGAGCTGGAGGAGATCTGCGATCGCATCGGGATCATCGAGCGCGGCCAGCTCGTCTTCAGCGGCACCCTGGAGGAGATTCGGCCGCGGCTGGGCATCCAGGGCAAGGTCCGCGTCAAGGTGCTGGGCGAGGGGCTCCGGGCGATGGAACTGCTGTCGGTCCTGCCGCAGATTCAGAGCGTCGAGGTCATCGGGGCGCAGGCGGCCCCGTCCGGCCTGGCCGGCGAGGCGCCGGGGACCACGTTGCTCGTGACGTTCAAGGAAGGCCAGCTCAGCGACGGTCTGATCGCCCGCACGCTCGTCCAGGGCGGGGTCGACCTCGTGTGCCTGCAGCCCGAGCAGCTCAAGCTCGACGACGCCTTCCTGCAACTGACCCAGGGAATCGTGCATTGATTGATGATTGATGATTGAAAGGCGGCGGGGTGGACCAGTCGAATCATCAATCATGAATTCAGAACTCTAGGCCAGCGAGGGCCGCGTGCTGGGTGGGGTCCCCAAACGCCATGGATTGCGTTTGGGGGCCCTGTGCTATGCCTGCGGCTTTGCGCAGGCATGTCCGGCCTCGGGAGGCGGGCAAAACCGCGTAAACACGGGACTCCCAACTGGGACCACCCCCGAGGGCGGGGGTGCCACATGATCTGTCTATGCAAGCGATGCCGACCTTCAGCCCGTTGCACTATGGCCTCCGGCGGCTGCTGGGCGCTCTATCCGACAAGGAACTGCGCAGCGCCAGCCGTCGGCGCCGCAGCTATGCCCTGCGCAGTGGGTACATTGTCCTGCTCTGCGCCCTGATGCTCGCGACCTGGTATCGCTTCATCGGTCTGCAAAATGCCGGCGTAGCGGCCTTCGGAGTCTCCCGGGCCTCCGTCGTCAGCCTGCAGGTCGCCGGGCAGGTCATCATGTTCCAATTCGTGGCGGCTCAGCTCATCGCCGCTTTGATGCTCAGCTCGTCGATGGGCGACGAGTTACACCGCGGGACCCTGGGCGTCCTCCTGACGACCCCGATCACCAGCCTCCACATCGTGCTGGGCAAGCTGCTCAGCGGGCTACTGCAGAGCGTCCTGCTGCTGGCGATCAGCCTGCCGGTCCTGGCGATCCTGCGCGTGCTGGGGGGCCTGGCCTGGAACGAGGTGTTCGCGACGTTCTGGATCACGCTGACCGCCGCGCTCTTCGCGGGTTCCGTGAGCCTGCTGCTGTCCACGTACTACCGTCACTCCTTCTCGGCGCTCTCAGCGGGCGCCGCGGTGTACCTGGCCCTGTTCATCGGCCTGCCCTTCGCGGCGTCCTGTCTGGCCGCCGCAGGGGTTCTCAACCAGGCCGCGACTTCGGCCTTTCTCGACTTGCTGAATCCCTTCCGTTCGCTGCACGCGGTGGCGCCCCAGCCGTGGCGGCCGCGTCCGCCCGCGGCGGGCGCCTTCTTCTCGTGGCCGGTGCACTGCCTGATTATGGCGGGTGCTGCGGTCGCGGTCTCGGGTGCCGCGGTGGGACGCATCCGGCGTGCGGCGGCGGGGGGATGGCTCCGTCCGGCAGGGGGATTCCGGCCGGTCGAGCGATTGCACGGATCGCCGGTCGCCTGGAAGGAGGACCCGGCCGGTCACGTCTGGCGGAAAGGAGAAATCGCGATCGCCGTCCTGGCGCTGGCCACCTGCGTCCTGCTGGTCGCGACGAAGAGGTTCCGCAACAGCCCGCTCATGGTCTATCATTATTACGGACTGGGGAGTCTCTGGCTGATGGCGTACCTGCGCCTGGCGTTGGCCACTGCCGGCGGGATCGCGCGGGAGAAGGAAAGCGGCGCCTGGCAGGTGCTCTTGACCACACCGCTCGGGGAACGGCAGATCCTGTGGGGCAAGGCCAAGGCCGCCTGGCGCCGCGAGGCGGTCTTGCTGCTCTCGCTGCTGACCGTGGAGATGTGCTTCCTGCTGGAGGCGACGGACGCCCAGGACCGCCTCATGGTGGTGGTCTACGTCCTGTTCCGCCTTGCCGCGGTCTGCCTCCTGACAGGGACGGGCCTCTACTTTGGCGTGCGTTTGAGGACGACCACGCTGGCCGTCGCGGCGACGCTGCTGACGTTTCTCTTCGTCAACTACTTCATCGTCGGGCAGCACAGCGCGCTGTCCGCCTGGATCTTCGGGAAGCTCCTGGCCGGCTACATCAACTGGAGCAGTCCCACCGTCCAACTCGTGAGCCTGGTGTGGATGGCCGCGGCCTATCTCCTCGACCTCGCGGTGGGCCTCGTCCTCTGGCGCCGCGCCCGCCGGAACCTGAGAGCCTATATCTTCTGAGCGAACAACGCCATGACCAGGGCCGTGCCAATAATCTGGATCGCGCTCCTCTCGGCCACCCGGTGGTTGGCCGACCCCATTCTCGACAAAGAGTTGAAGGTCGCGAGCCGGCGGCGGCGGAGCTACCTCCTGCGGTTTGTGTACGTGGGTGTTCTGACCATCTTCCTGGCCGGCGTTTGGCTTGCGATCTTCGAGGACGTCCCGGCGTCGCCGGTCTATCGGCTCTCCCGTCTGGCCTCGGCCGGCCAGATGACGACCACGGCCCTGATCTGGTTTCAGTTCATTGCCGCGCAGATCGCCGCCGCGGTGCTGCTCGGCGACTCCATCGGCAGCGAGGTCCGCAAACGTACGTTGCCGATGCTGGCCGTCACGCCGCTGAGCGGCGTGCAGATCGCCGCCGGCAAGCTGGCCGGCGGTCTGCTGCCAATCGTAATGCTGCTGGCCGCCAGCCTGCCGGTCCTGGCCGTGATTCGCGCCCTGGGGGGCGTGCCCTGGGACTACATCGTCAGTGCCGTATGCGTCACGTTCAGCGCCCTCGTCTTCGGCGGGGCCCTGCATCTTTGGGCGTCCGCGTCCCAGGGCAGCGTGCTGGCGGTCATCGCCCCGGCTCTGTGGTATGGTGTCCTGGCGCGGGTCGGGGATGCTCTGCTTGCCTTGGCCGCCACCACGCAGCCGATCGTGGGTACCATTGGCAAACCGATCCTGGACGTGGCCAATCCGACGAACGTCCTGCTGGCCCGGACGAACGCGATACTGCTGGCCCGGCCCGGCAGCGGTTGGTCCTCCTGGTGGCTGCTGAACTGCCTGATCCTGCTGGCAGCCACCGTCATCGTTCTGCTGCTGGCGGCCCGCCGGATTCGCATCCTGGCAACCCGGTTGCCCGAGGATCGAACGCTCGGCTTCGGGCTGCGCAAGTCCCCGGTTCCTCCGGGCACCGATGCAGGCCGAGCGGGAGGCTCGTTCCGCCGGCAGGTGCAGGTCACCGGTCCGATCCGGCGTGTCGAGGGCTCGCCGGTCTTCTGGAAGGAGCGGCGCACCTTTGCGGTCTCCCAGCGCCGGCACCTGCTGGGCGGACATGGCGCGTCTGTTGTCCTGGCGGGCCTGATCATTCTGGCGGTAATCACTATCGTTTGGTTGGGCACAGGGGACATATCGTCCATGATCGCCGGCGGGATGCTCACCTGTGCCCTGGGGCTTCACATCGGTTCCGCGGTGGGGCTCGCCGGGATCGCGGCTGCCATGATTCCCAAGGAGAGAGAAGCCCGGACCCTGCCGGTCCTGCTGACGACCCCCCTGGAAGAGGGCCGGATTGTGAGGGACAAGGCTCTCGCCGCCTTTCGGCAGAGCCTGCCGGCACTGGTGGTGCTCTGTGCCATGCTGTTCACGGCGCTGCTGTGCGTGATGGCGTTGATGAACGAGTTCCGATGGCTCCTGCTGGTCTGTGGCGCAGGGGTCTATCTCGTGTGCCTGCTGGGGGCGCTCCCGTGCCTCATCGGGGTGGGCCTCTACTGCGGCGCGCGGTGCCAGACCGCCGCGGCCGCTCGGGGCAGTACGTTCGTGGTGGTGCTCGTGGGCGCGGCTGTCTTCTGCTTCGCCGCCGTGTGGCTCGCGTTCACCCTCCTTCGCACCGGCACGCAGGCGTGGCTGGTCGGGATTGCCGTCGTGGTCGGCTCCGCCTTGCTTGGCGCCGGTGTGGGACT
>JALORE010000258.1 GCA_025459125.1 Planctomycetota bacterium
CTGGAGTGCGCCGCGAAGGGCCAGCCGGCGTCGCCGTCCTTCCGCGAGGCTCTGGGGACGCAGTACGTCTGCGACGCGATTCTGGCCTCGGCCAAGAACGGCAAGTGGGAGCAAGTGAAAGCGTAAGAATGTCGTGGACGGGATGGACGGAGTGGACATCGTGGACATATAGGTCCCGCCCGTCCACTTCGTCCATGAGGTCCATCACGTCCACTGTGTCCAGGAAAGGACAATGAGCTATGGCAGTCAAGAGAATCGTCGAAAGGGCCCTGGAGCAGGGCCAGGGCATTCTGCGGCTGGCCCCGAACTGGGTGCCGCGTTCGTTCTGTGTGCCGGGGCGGCGGATCAAGCTGCATCCGGATGATTACTATGCCATGGGTGGTGAGCGCGGTGGCATCGACGAGCGGTGGTTCGCCTCCACGACGCCCGCCGATAACGGGCCGCTGACTTCGCCCAACGAGGGCTTGAGCTTCATCGTCTTCGAAGACGGCGACAGGACCGAGCGCGTGCTCCTGCGCAGCGCGATCGAGGAGCTCCAGGGCGAGATCGTCGGCAACCGCATCTGGAAGAAACACCAGCGCTGGCCCATGTATTCCAAGTTCTTCGACAATAAGGGCGCGCTGCCGCACCACATCCATCACCGCGACAAGCACGCCAGGCTCACCGGGCAGTTGGGCAAGCCGGAAGCGTACTACTTCCCACCCCAGGCCAACAATCACGGCGGTGACTTCCCCTATACCTTCTTCGGCCTCAACCCCGGCGTGACCAAAGACCAGGTCCGCAAGGCCCTGCTGGATGCCGCGGAAGGCCGGGACAACGTGATCACGTCGCTGGCGCCGGCCTATCGGCTCGATCCCGGGACCGGTTGGGATGTCCCGCCGGGGGTCCTGCACGCCCCGGGCAGCCTCTGTACCTACGAGCCGCAGAAGGCCTCGGATGTTTTCGCCATGTACGAGAACATCACCCACACCCAGGTCGTGCCCAAGGAACTGTTGTGGAAGGATACGCCGAAGAACAGGCAAGGCGACGTCGATTGGCTGCTCAGCGTCATCGATTGGGACTTGAACGTTGACCCGGATTTCGTGAAGAACCGCTTCATGAAGCCCCAGCCGGTCTATCCCCGCAAGGAGATGGCCAAGCAGGGTTTCATCGAGAACTGGATCTGCTACAAATCGACCGCGTTCAGCGCCAAGGAACTCACGGTCCTGCCGGGTGCGACCGTGACGATCAAGGACAGCGGCGCGTACGGCATGATCATGATGCAGGGCCACGGCACGATGGGCGCGTGGGACGTTGAGACGCCGACACTGATCCGCTACGGCCAGCTCACGTTCGACGAGTTCTTCGTCACGGAGCAGGCCGCCAAAGCGGGCGTCACGATCTCGAATCTCTCCCAGGCAGACCCGATCGTGATGCTCAAGCACTTCGGACCGGACAACCCGGACCTGAAGATCGGATAACCCCGCCCCGGGACAACGACGAATCCCCCGAAGGTGCGCCGCCTGCGACGCACCTTCTCTTTTTTGGGCATGGGCTTGGGGTCCCCAACGCGAAAGTCCGCGTTGGGGGGCCCCTTCCAGCCCGGGCGTCCCAGGGCCATTCTGTCCGCGCCTCACGTATCGAGCCAAAGACGAGACGCCCGGGCCACTTCTCACACGTCCTCTGAACGGGTTCGCAAAGCCTTGGTTCTGGGTTGCCGATGTGGTATAATTGAGGCATGTTTCAGATCCGCGTACTGGAGTGAGGTAAGAGCAAGATGACGGGACCGGCAAAGACCCTCGTTTTCCTCGGGATGGGCGTTCTGTGGGGCCTCATGCCTGCGGTCGGCCGGCTCGAAGCGGCGCCGCCGCTGGTACTCAACGAATTCATGGCCGCCAATGGCGGTTCCCTGCAGGACCCACAGGGTGAAGCGGAGGACTGGGTCGAAATCCGCAATACGAGCAGTCAGATCGTTGACTTGGCAGGCATGTACCTGACCGACGACCTCGACGTTCCCCGGAAGTGGCGGTTTCCCACGGATGCGGCGCAGCTCACGCGGATCCCCGCTCAAGGCTATCTCCTGGTCTGGCTGGACGAGGACACCGCGGACGCAGGTCTGCACGCGTCCTTTGCGCTCGATGCGCCCGGTGACCGGATCGCGCTGTTCGACACCGATGGGGCGACGCGGATCGATACGGTGGCCTTCAAGAACCAGCGCGGCAATGTCGTCTACGGGCGGTTTCCGGACGGGACGGGTCCGTGGCTCTTCCTGACGGCGCCGACGCCCCGGGCCGCCAATGCCCCTGCGTACGAGGGCGCTGTCGCGGATACGAAGTTCAGTCATGACCGCGGATTCTACGAGGCGCCGTTTGACGTGACGATCACCTGCGCGACGCCCGGCGTGACGATCTACTACACGCTGGACGGCAGCGAGCCAGCCGCGCTGGGGGCGCGGGCGCCGGTGGGCCGACTCTACAGCGGTCCCATTCGTATCGGTAGCACGGTCTGCCTGCGGGCGCGGGCCATCAAGAACGGCTGGCTGTCCACCCCGATTCACACGCGCACCTACCTTTTTCTGAGCGACGTGATCACGCGCACGCAAGGCGAGGTTCTGGCCCGGGGCTATCCTGACAAGTGGTTCGGCACTCAGCCTGGGGATTACGAGATGGACCCGCAGGTCTACAACGACCCGGCGTACGCCGCGCTGATGGATGATGCGCTGCTGGCGATTCCGACCCTGTCGCTCGTCACGAACAAGGACAACTTCTTCGGCACCACGAATGACCCCCAGACCGGCGGCATCTACATCTACACCGGCCATTCGAGCACCGGCGGCCGGGACTGGGAACGGCCCGTCTCCGTGGAGTTCTTCACGCCCGATGGGTCGCGGCAGTTCCAGGCCGATTGCGGCATCCGGATCCAGGGAGGCGAGAGCCGCAACCCTCCGAAGTGTCCCAAGCACAGCCTGGGCCTGCGCTTTCGCAATGAGTATGGCCCGGGTCGGCTGGACTTTCCGCTGTTCGAGGATAGCCCCGTGGAGTCGTTCGACTCGTTGCAGCTCCGCGGCTTTTTCAACAATGCCTGGACCCACTGGGACGCCAATCAACGGCTGCGGACCCAGTACATCCGCGATCAGTGGATGCACGATTCCCTCCACGACATGGGAAACGCCGATGCCGGCCGGGGCCTGTACGCCCACCTGTACATCAACGGCATCTACTGGGGCCTGTACCTGATCCAGGAACGGCCGGTGGCTGCCCACTATGCCGCGTACCAAGGGTGCGACGAAGACCGCATCGACGCCATCAACGGCAATCGAACGCCGGCGACGGACGGGACGACCCAGGCCTGGAATGAGCTCAAAGGCATTGTCGCCAGTCGGGACTGGGTGCGGATCCAGCAGGCGATGGACGTCGACAACTTCATCGATTGGACGTTACTCAACCTTTTTGCCGGCAATCACGACCTCAAGACCGACGGCAATTGGCGGACCGCCGGCGGGGGCCCGGATCGCAAGCCTTGGCGGTTCTACGTTTGGGACGGCGAGCAGGTGCTGGTGAACGTCGACCAGACCGGTACCAGCCCGGCCGCGGACCCCACGGGCCTGCTCAGCTCCCTGGAGAGCATCGAGGAATTTCGCGTCCGGTTCGGCGACCGCGTTCATAAGCACCTCTTCCACGGCGGGGCCCTGACCGCGGAGCGGAACATCGCACGCTGGACCCGGCGGGCCGGCCAGATCGAGCTGGCGGTGGTCGCCGAATCGGCCCGGTGGGGCGATTACCGTCGGGATGTGCATCCGTGGAGCTCGGGACCTTATCTGCTCTACACGCGCGACGCTCACTGGATTCCCGAGAAGAACCGGCTGCTGATGGACTACTTCCCGCGCCGGACAGACCTTGCCCTCGCGCAGTTCAAGTCGCGCGGGCTCTATCCAAGCGTCAACGCTCCCGTCTTCTACGTGGGTGGAACCGCGCAGCACGGCGGACAGGTGGCCACGCGTGCCCCCGTCTCAATGCAGGTGACCGGCGGGGTCATCTGGTATACCCTGGATGGGACCGACCCCCGCCCGGCACTGGCAGGGACCCGGGTGCTCGGGGAGGTCCGGCTGGTCACGGAGGACGCCGCCAAGCGGGTCCTCGTTCCCACCGGCCCGGTCGACACCGCCTGGCGGGGCGGGCGGACCTTCAATGACTCCACCTGGATCAGCGGCACCGGCGGCGTAGGCTACGAGCGCAGCAGCGGCTACGAGAAGCTCTTCAAGATCAATGTCCAGAGCCAAATGTACAACCGCAACGCCTCCTGTTGCATCCGTATCCCGTTCACGATCGCGGCGACGGATCTCGCGGGTCTGTCCGGCATGACGCTGCGGATCCGCTGTGACGACGGCTTCGTGGCGTATCTGAACGGCACCGAGATTGCCCGCAAGAATTGTGCGGGCGAGCCTGCCTGGAATTCATTGGCGAGTACCTCGACCGCGGACGCCGATGCGGTGATCGCCGCATCCTTCAATGTCGCGTCACACCTGGGAAAGCTGCAGCAGGGCCAGAACCTTCTGGCAATCCATGGCCTGAATGACTCTGTCACCAGTTCCGATTTTCTGATCTCGGCCGAGCTGGTGGGGACCAAGAGCTCGTCGGGGGCAGGCGCCGGGGGAGCGGCGTCAATGGCGGCGCGCTATGCGGCTCCCGTCATCCTGACGCAAAGTGCCTGCGTCAAAGCCCGGGCTCTCGTCGGCAGCACCTGGAGCGCCGTGAATGAGGCGGTCTTTGCGGTCGGCCCGGTGGCCGCGGGTCTGCGGATCACCGAGCTCATGTACCACCCGCTCGATACGGGTAACCCCAACGATCCCAATACTGAGTTCGTGGAGCTGACCAATATCGCGGGCGAGAGCATCAACCTGAATCTCGTCCGATTCACCCGCGGGATCGAGTACACGTTCCCGAGCGTCGAACTGCCGCCGGGCACGTATTGCCTGATCGTGAAAGATGTCGCTGCCTTTGAGGCCAAGTACGGCTCGAAGCTGCCCGTGGCCGGCCAGTATACCGGTAGTCTGAGCAATGCCGGGGAGCGTCTCGAGTTGGTCGATGCGGCGAGCCGGGTTATTCAGAGCTTCACGTACAGCGACGATTGGTATGGCAGCACGGACGGCTCAGGCTATTCTTTGACGGTCAAGGCCCCCAAGACCTCGGACGAGGACAGCCTCAATGAAGAAGGCGCCTGGCGGCCCAGCCCCACCGTCGGGGGCTCCCCCGGTGCTCCGTGACGGCGCACCCGTTCCACTGTGTCGCATCGAGGGAGGATCGCCTGGTCCGCGCGCCGTGACGCGCCCGCCACGAGTCTTGACATGGTCCCTCAGCGCGGATAGGCGTGGACGAAGGTTTCGGCTCGAGGGTAGGCATCCACGTGGCCGTCCAGCAGAGCACAGTTCCCCCGACCGGCCATCAGGTCGGCGGCGGGAGCATTGTGGTAGCCGGCGATCACATCATAAAACGCTCCGACGCCCCCGGGGCCGGGGATCACCAGGCGGGGAGAACCACCCACGCTCCCCAGCCATCGCTGGACCATGCTGTCGTCCCCCGGCTCCATGAAGGTGTCATTGAGGCCGGAGATATTGTACGCGACGTCGACCAGGGAACTCTCCTCGGCAAAGGAGAAAATGAGACTCGGCTGTTTGACCTGCGTGATCTTGTCCACCTTGGTGTTCTTCACGGCGCTGCTCTGGCTGCCCAGGTAGGCGTTCATCGTGTAGTTGTACCACGGCTTGTACTGCCGGAGCTTGGCGGTATCGGCGACGAAGAAATGGTCTTCGGAATTGCGGACTGCCAGGGTTCTGAAGGTGGGACAGATGAAGGCCTGGGCGTTCGCCAGGTAGCGGAAGAAGGGACTGCCATACTCGGCGTGATCCCGCAGGTTGACCTCGCCGTTGCACCAGCGGAGGTGGACGGGACTGGCCAGCCCGGACTCGACGGGGTAGGCCGTGCTCTGGGTGAAGTAGCATCGTTCCGGCACGGGGAACTTACCGTCCGAGTCATCGGTGTACATCGCGATGGCATAGCAGTAGTTCTTGAGATTGCCCTTGCACGCCGCGCCCTGGGCCAGGTTCTTGGCCTTGCTCAAAGCCGGGACCATGATGGCCATCAGGATGGCGATGACGGAAATGACGACCAGCAACTCGATCAGGGTAAATGCGTTGACCCGCCGCATAGGACTTCCTCCACGTGCCGAAAGCGCCGATCCCGTTTCTTGCGCCCGCGATTGCCGCTACTCGCCCTTCGGGCATCTGCATACCGACGAATCCCGAGCTGTTCTTCCTATTCTACTCGCGGGACGAACGGGCGACAAGGTTTTTCCGCCGAACCTCTGCGGGCATGAGGAGGCAGCAATTTGCCGCACGCCGTTCAGTCTTTTCCTCACGAGAAAGGTCCCTAGCGCGACGTATGACTCGTGTTGGCCAACACTCAAGAGGTTGTTTTGTGCAGGAGAAGACGGTTGTTGCGGAACAACGAATGATAGTGATTCCTTGCAGGAATAAGGGGGTGTGATTATGCCGAACGGAACAGCAACATTGCCCGAGGAGAAGGTGCGCGAAGAGCGCCGGGCGCCCATGGGACCGCGCGAACGGGCCGGGAGCATCGCCGGCGGGATTGCCGCGGTGATTTCCGTCGTTCTGGCCATTATCGGCTTGGCCGGTGTGTACCCACTGTGGTCCTTGAGCCTTTGCGCCGTCGGTATCGGGATATCTTTTTTGCTCAATGGGGCAGCGATCATGACACGGCTGTCCACCTCGCTGCGTGACGCGACGGAAGGGCGGGTACAGATCGCACAAGTGGGCGTCGGGACAACGGGTCAAACCCTGGCGGGAATTACAGGGATCGCGCTGGGTATTCTGGGCCTGCTGGACATCGTTCCGGTGGTCCTGATGCTGTGTGCCGCGGTCGTGTTCGGGGCGGCGCTCGTGATCGGGTCCCGGACCAAGAACTTCATGCACCGGGCCCTGAGCGCCTACCGTCAGGAGCATCCCGCCGCGGACAGCGCGGCAGGACAGGTCATCCTGGCGACGAGTGCCTTGCAGGTGCTGTTGGGGCTCGCCGTCTTCACGCTGGCCATCATCGGCCTGGGCGATGCGGCGCCTTTGACGTTGAGCCTGGTCTGTATGTTGCTCACGGCTGCGGCGCTCGTGTTGACCAACCCGGCTGTCGTCGGGGCGGCCATCCCGGCTTTGCGCTCGTGACCGGACAGAAGACGAAGGCCCGGTGCGCTGGGCGGTTCATATGGACGGGATCGGGCCTCGTCTCGGGTCCAAATGGACCGCCCGTCACTTTTGTGGTCGGAATCTCACGAACATGACCCCGTGGCGGGGCACGCTCGTGGCGAAGCGGCTCGCAATTGTCCCCAGGTCTTTTTGTCGCCATAGATCGCGGACCTGCTGGGGACCCTGGAGGCCCAGTAGCGACCAATCTACGCCGATCTCGCGGGGGACCTCCGCCAAATTGAACAGGCCCACCGCCAGCGCGCCGTCCTCCAACGGTTTGGCCAGGATCAGGGTCTCGTCGGTTTGCACCAGTGGCTTGGCCTGCCGGCCGAGCGGGTCCTGGTTGACCTCGATCGCCTCGGCATTGCACAGGATGTTCAATGTGAAGTCATCCAGCCGCCGCATGTCGCCGGAGAAGATTAGCGGGGCGGCCATCAGGCACCACATGGACATGTAGCTGTACTGCTCGTTCGGCGTCAGCGTGGTCAACTGGCCGGGCTCGTTCTGGTTGCGGGCGTTGCCGACGTAGCCAATCAGAATATAATCAGGGTCGTTCCAGCGGCCCGGGCCCGCATGCTCGTAGTGCCGGGCGTTGCTCAGACCGATCGAGTAGAACCCCGGCAGCAAGTCGCCCCGCGCCAGGCCGAGATCGCCGGTCGTGCGCCAGCAGTTGCCCTCGACCTCGGCGCCCCATGTCCATACGTCGCCCATGCCGTACTGGCAGAGGTTGTATACGATATCCCGCGGCAGTTTCTGGAGGATGTCGCCCATCTTCTTGTAGGGCCGTTGCAGATGCTCGAGCGTCTTGCCGCCCGCGACGTCGCGGTAGGAGCACCAGTCATGCTTGAGAAAGTCGAAGCCCCACTCGGCGAACTTTTCGGCATCCACCTGTTCGTGCTCGTAGCTGGCGACATAGCCGGCGCAGGTCCAGGGCCCCGGTCCGGTGTAGAGCCCGGCCTTGAGCCCTTGGCCGTGGATGTAGTCCACCATACCCTTGATATCGGGAAACTTGGCGTTCGGCAGGATAGCACCGCGCTCGTCGCGGTACGGCTCGTCGCCCTTCTTCTTCATCCAGCAGTCGTCGATATTGACGTACTCGTAGCCATAATCGGCCATGCCGGACTGAATCATCACGTCCGCCGCGTTGCGCATGTGTTCTTCGGTGACGTTGTGATAGTGGATGTACCAACTGTTCCAGCCCATCGGCGGCGTCAGTGCCAGCGTGTCGCCCACCACGAGTTTGAACGGCCGCTCGCTGGTCCCCGCCTTGTTCTTGGCCCCCAGCGTCACGGACCACGTGCCGCGCTCCGCCGGTACCCGACCGGTGATGATCCCGGTGCGCGCGTCGAGCGTCAGTCCCTGCGGCAGGCCCTGGGCCGTGAAGCGCATGGGCCGCGTCCCGGTGCAGGGAATGCGATAGAGGAACGGTCTTCCCGGCCGGGCGCCGTAGACCTTCGGACCGTTGATCTGCGGCTGCGGCCCGCGTCGGGGCGTCAAGATCACCTTTTCTTCCGGGGGCAATTCCGGGGCCTCCACCGGCTGGGGCCGGTCACCCGCGACGACGAATTCCGCCTGGGCCCAGTCCGCGTGGTCGAAGTTGATTCCATCGCCGGCGGCGGTGGCAAGTAACAGCAGTTGCCGGACGCCCGTCAGCGGGATATCGACCGCCTTCGCTTCCTGGCCGCCCTTCATGATACCGCTGTCGAAAAGCCTCTTGCCGTCCCCGTAGACCAGAAATCGGACCGTGCCACGGCGGCCGGCCGCGTCATCGACGCCGACCAGGGCCCGGAAGCGTTCGACCTTGCCGTCAAGATTCAGGTGCAGTTCCGACCCGGCATGCGTCCCCACGCCGGTGTCGAAGGTGCGCCCGGCGATGGAGATGGTCTTGCCCGTGACGCTCTGGTCCACGAGCGGCCGGCCCCACCCGCTGGACATCTTCGCGAGATCCATATCGCCCAATCGCACCACATCGCCCAGGCCAAGATTGCACGCGCACAGCAGCCCAACAGCCACGGCCCCAGCCCATCCACGGAACCTTGTCGTCATAGTCGCAGCCCTTCCATTCGCAGGCAGTTGAGACACCACTCAGTCACGACGGAGCAGCAGCCTACCAGAAGCGCCGCACGCAGGCAAGCCTTGTCCAGCGGCCCGACCGACCGCACAGGAAGAACCAACGATCCGCTCAAAGGCTGTCACCCGATCTCGCGACGCTCCCGTCCTGGCCTTCGAGCGGATCGTTGTTTGAGAATGCTCGCCCGGCTGTACCGGAACGCGGACCGCTCTCCCGTCGTAGACCTCTGAGCCGGCATAACGGGTCCGCAGGTGGCGTGCGTTCTGCGGAATCTCGCGCTGGACCTGCCGGGCGGGCTCGGGTGCGGCCCTGGTTTCTTTCGGCGTCGTGCAGATCGACGAGTGGATGGAGATCCCCTGGGCGGCTATCTCATTCTGATCCTGGGTGTGATCTGTGCGAGCCTGGGCGGAGAGCTCTTCACTCCCGGCGCGGTGGGAGTCGCCCGCTGGATGCGCATTTCTCCCGCCGTCATCGCGGTGACCGTGGCGGCTTTTGCCACGTCCAGTCCGGAATTGGCGGTGGGGGTGCGGACCGCACGGGCAGGAGCCCCCAGATCTCTCTGGGTGATACGCTAAGCAGCAGTATCGCCAGTATCGGGTTGATTCTTGCGCTGATTCTGTGCATCTTCGAGTATTGTGACGCCGCGCCACACCATCAAGCGGGATT
>JALORE010000259.1 GCA_025459125.1 Planctomycetota bacterium
GGCACCCGGCGGCGGTCTTTATCGACGTGGCCACGGTCCGGACGCTGGACGAGCGGCAGTACCGCTCCGGGCTGGTCGAATCGGTCAAGCATGGCCTCATTGCCGACCGGGAGTACTTCGAGTTCATCGAAGGCCATCTGGAGGCGATCCTGGGCCGGGACTTGGGCGTTCTGGAGACCCTGGCGCGCTATAACTGCACGATCAAGGGCCGGGTCGTCGAGGAGGACCCGCTGGAAAGGAATCGGCGCCGTATCCTCAACTACGGGCACACGGTCGGCCACGCGGTGGAATCGGCCAGCGACTACGCCCTGCTGCATGGTGAAGCCATCGCAATCGGCATTATCGCCGCGGGACTGATCGAGATGGAGATGGGGCTCTCGGAGCCGGGGCGGCTGGAGCGGGTCCGGGCGGTCCTGGAGAAACTCGGCGTCCCGGTGAAACTGCCGCCGCAGTTGGCCGAAGAGAGGGTGATCGACGTGATGCAGCACGACAAGAAGGCGGTCGACCGGTGGCCGCGGTTCGTGCTGCTCGACCGGCTGGGCCACGTCCACCAGGAGAATGGCCAGTACGCCGTAGCGGTCAGCCGGGAAATTGTAGAGAAGGCCTTGGAATTGATGATTGATTATTGATGCTTGGCAGCAGTTGATGGTCAAGAACACCGCTCGAACCACTCGCTGCAAACAATCAATCATCAATAATCCCTGATCAATCGACAGAAGGTGCTCCATGTATCGACCGCAAATCAAGGTGCTCGATTGTACGATCCGCGACGGCGGGCTGATCAATAACCACTGCTTCAGCGATGAGTTCGTCCGCGAGGCCTACCGGGCCCTGTCCAAGAGCGGCATCGACTACATGGAGCTGGGCTACCGCAGCAGCAAGGAGCTGTGCCCGACGAAGGAGTTCGGGGCCTGGAAGTACTGCGACGACGAGAAGATCCGCGCGATCACCGACGGCATCGAGTCCAGCATGAAGATCAGCATCATGGTGGACGCCCATCGCGTGCGCGAGCAGACCTTCGCGCCCGCCGATCAGAGCCCGGTGGATATGATCCGGGTCGCCACGTACGTGAAGGACATCGACAAGGCGATCGACCTGGCCAAACGCACGAAAGACCTCGGTTATGAGACCTGCGTCAATATCATGGCGATCTCGAAGGAGAGCGAGTTCGCACTGATCGAGGCCCTGGACCAACTGGCCCGCACGAATATCGATTGCGTCTACGTCGTGGACAGCTACGGCGCTCTTTACTGCGAGCAGATCGAGTACCTCGTCAAGCTGTACAAGGAGCACGTGCCCGGCAAGGAGGTTGGCATCCACGCGCACAACAACCAGCAACTCGCCTTCTCGAACACGATCGAGGCGATCATTCACAACGCCAATTACCTGGACGCCTCGCTCTTCGGCATCGGCCGCGGCCCGGGCAACTGCTGCCTGGAGCTGCTCATGGGCTTCCTGAAGAACCCGAAATTCAATCTCAGTCCCATCCTGAAATTCATCCAGGACTACATGCTCCCGCTGCGCGAGCAGATCGAATGGGGCTACATCATCCCCTACATGCTGACGGGAATTCTGAACGAGCACCCGCGGGCCGCAATCGCCTACCGCGAAACCCCCGACAAGGACAAGTACGCCGAATTCTACGAGCGTCTGCTGGAAGGCGTAATCGACGAGTAGAACAAGGTCACACCAGGCTCAAGAGGTCTCTGCCTCCCGGGGAAGACGTTGTCGCCACGGCCCGACTCCTTGCCGGTCATAGGACGGCTTTCCTGTCGCGGGACGATGCAGCCCCCGGCGTGGGCGGGCCGTCATGACCGCTGCCCAGGCCGCCCGGGGCCGTCCGGGGCGTTTTTTTTCTTGCCTGCATCACAACAAATGCGCATCATACGACCTCGAATGACGACGTTGAGTTGGCCTCCAGGGCGCGCCACGCCGGGGCCTGAATCGATTACTGTGGAGGTTTCGCCATGATCGGCAAGGCCATACGACTGGAACGCATCATCGACCGCAACTCGGGCAAGACGGTGATCATCCCGATGGATCACGGGGTAACGGTCGGGCCCATCGAGGGCCTGACCGACATGCGGACAACCATCAGCAAGATGGTCTCCGGCGGGGCCAACGCCATCCTCATGCACAAGGGCCTGGTCCGCGCGGGGCACCGCGGCGCGGGCCGGGATGTGGGCCTGATCATCCACCTGTCCGCCGGGACGAGCCTGAGCCCCGATCCCAACACGAAGGAGCTGGTCTGCACCGTGGAGGAAGCCATCAAGCTCGGGGCCGACGCCGTCTCCATCCACATCAATCTCGGCGCGGAGAAGGACCACGAGATGCTGCGCCAGTTCGGCGTCGTCAGCGAGCGCTGCACGAAGGTGGTCGAGGGCTGCCCGATCCCGGTCGTCATCGCCGGCGGACCGAAGATGAACAGCGACGAGGACATCTTCCGGATGGTCGAGGGGGCCCTGGCGGCCGGGGCGGCGGGCGCTTCCATCGGCCGTAACGCCTTCCAGCACGCCAGGCCCGACAAGATGGTCCAGGCTCTGAGCAAAATGGTTCACGAGAAGGCCAGCGTCCAGGCCGCCCTCGAGATCCTCAAGGGGTAAACGCAGCACGGGCTCGCCCCGGTGCTCAGTGGATGACGGGTGGCATCGTCAAGCCTGCCAGGGCTTGGCGATGGTATCACGCTTCACAGGCACGCGATATTGAGGTTCTTGGCGGCGGCGACCTCGTCGGGACGAGAGACCGGCGTGGTCGTCGGGGCGGTCTTCAGTTTCTCCGGCTCATCTTCCGCCAACCGGGCAATCTCGATCATCGCCTCGATGAAGGCGTCGAGCGTTTCTTTGCTCTCCGTTTCCGTCGGCTCGATCATGATGGCCTCTTTGACCGTGATGGGGAAGTAGACCGTCGGCGGGTGGAAGCCGCGGTCGATCAGGGCCTTGGCAATGTCCAGGGCATGGACGCCGTTGGCGGCCATCTTCTCCGTGGTGGTGAAGACGCACTCGTGCATGCAGACGCGGTCGACCGCCGGCTGGTAGTAGGGACGCAGCTTCGCACGAAGGTAGTTGGCGTTGAGGACCGCGGTCTCGGCGACGTGCCGCAGGCCCGCTTTGCCCAACATCAGGATGTAGGCGTAGGCCCGCACGACGATGCCGAAGTTGCCATAGAACGGGGCAATGTAGCCGATGGACTTCGGGCGGTCGTATTCGAGAGCGAACGTGCCATCATTGCGCTTGACCACGATGGAGATCGGCAAGTACGGCAGGAGCTTCTCCTTCACGCCCACCGGGCCGGCGCCGGGTCCCCCGCCGCCGTGGGGCGTGGCGAAGGTCTTGTGCAGGTTCAGGTGCACGATGTCGAAGCCGAAATCGCCCGGCCGGGCCTTGCCCACGATGGCGTTGAGGTTCGCGCCGTCGTAATAAGCGAGGCCGTCCACGCTGTGGACCAGGTCGCAGATCTCCTGGATATGGGAATCGAACAGGCCGAGCGTGCTGGGGCACGTCAGCATGATGCCGGCGACCTGGTCGTTGATTTCGCGTTTGAGGGCGTCGAGATCCATGTCGCCGTTGTCGGTGCTCGGGATCGAGACGACCCGGTAGCCGGCAATGGCGGCGCTGGCGGGGTTCGTGCCGTGGGCACTGTCCGGGGCCAGAACGATGCTCTTCTTGTTGCCCTTGTCACGGTGGTAGGCGGCCATGATCATCATGCCGGTGAGTTCGCCATGCGCTCCGGCCAGCGGCTGCATCGTGAAGCCCGCCATGCCGGTGATCTCCCGCAGGAGCAGGTCCATGTCGTAGA
This sequence comes from Planctomycetota bacterium, assembly GCA_025459125.1. Lineage (GTDB taxonomy): Bacteria > Planctomycetota > Phycisphaerae > Sedimentisphaerales > Anaerobacaceae > PLanc-01. The sequence continues at coordinate 3,796 of JALORE010000259.1, forward strand.
GAATGGCCAGAGCCCCCTGCGTCAACATGCCGCCCCGGCGCAGTTGCGGCAGCAAGGGGTGCAGGTGCGCCAGGCCCGGGTAGCCGGCGATGCGCTCGCTCACTTTCGGGTTGTACTTCATCGTGCACGAGCCGAGGGGATAGAAGTTGGTGTCGACGCCGAAGTTGCGGCGCGACAGCTCGGTGAAGTGCCGGATCACGTCCAGTTCGCTCAGTTCCGGCATCTCGGCACTCTGCTCACGCAGCCGATCCTCGCGGATATGGACGCCCGTGGGCACATCGCTCGGTCCGGGCAGGACGCCCGTCCGGCCGGAAACGCTCTTCTCAAATAGGAGCTTCATGATGCTCTCCAATCGCCGTCCGTAGGGTGGGCTGTGCCCACCAATCTCCACGAATACGAGCGACAAATGGTGGGCACAGCCCACCCTACCAGACTCGCAATCGTCATACAGCAACTTTCGGCCGCATCCCTCTTCGTCGGTCGTGCGGCCGCGCACGACTTCTCATCAGGCGAGCGGGAAGGCTCGCCCTACGAGGATTCACAACACGCTCTCCAGCGCCTCGGCCAGCATGCCGATTTGCTGCTTCGTGCGTTTCTCCGTGACGCAGATCAGCATCGAGTCTTCCATCCCGCGGTAGTAGCGGCTCAACGGGAAGCCGGCGGCGAAGCCACGCTCGATGAGCTTGGCGATCACGTCGGCCGCCTCGCAGGGCAGGTCCAGGACGAACTCGTTGAAGAACCACTTGGCCCGGAAGTGCGGCTGCACGCCGGGGATCGCGGTCAGCCGCTGGTAGGCGTAGCTGGCCTTGTCGGCACAGCGTTGGGCCGTCTCCCGCAGGCCGCGCTTGCCCAGCAGCGACAGGTACACCAGGGCCGTCAGGGCGCACAGCGCTTCGTTGGAGCAGATGTTGGAGGTCGCCTTCTCCCGCCGGATGTGCTGCTCGCGGGCCTGGAGGGTCAGAACAAAGGCCCGGCGGCCTTCGCGGTCCGTCGTCTCGCCCACGATCCGGCCCGGCATCTTGCGGACGTACTGCTTGCGCGAGGCCATCATCCCCAAGTATGGCCCGCCGAAAGACATCGGCAGGCCCAGGCTTTGGCCCTCGGCGGTCACGATATCCGCGCCCATCGCACCGGGCGTCTTCAACAGGCCCAGGGAGATCGGGTAGCACGAGACGAGCAGCAAGGCGCCTTTCTCGTGGGCGGCTTCGGCCAGGTCCGTGAAGTCGTCGATGCAGCCGAAGAAGTTCGGGTTCTGCACGATGATCGCGGCGGTCTGGTTATCGAGCCGGTCGAGGATCTCGGACCGGTTGGCCAGGCCGTCGACACAATGCGTCTCTTCCAGCTCGATCTTCAGATTGCTCGTGTACGAGCGCAGCATGACGCGATAAATCGGATTGACGCTGTCGTCCACCAAGACCTTGTTGCGGTCGGTGATCCGCAGAGCCATCATCATGGCCTCATACAGGGCGGTCCCGCCGTCATAGAGCGAGGCGTTGGACACTTCCATGTCCGTGAGCCGGCAGACGGCCGACTGGAACTCGTAGATCGCCTGGAGCGTCCCCTGCGAGATCTCCGGTTGGTACGGCGTGTACGCGGTGTAGAACTCGCTGCGGGAAATGATCGCGTAGACCGCCGACGGGATGAAATGGTCGTAGAACCCGCCGCCCAGGAAGAGCGTCAGATCGATCGAGTTCTTGCTCGCCAACTCGGCCAGCCGCGCGCGGACCTCCTGCTCACTGAGACCGGACGGCAGGCGGAACGACTTGGCCATCAGCTCCGGCGGGATATCCCGAAAGAGATCCGCCAACGTCAGGCCGATCGCGCCCAGCATCTGTTTCTGTTGCTCGGCGGTATTCGGAATGAACTCCATGTCCTGGCTCTCGCTAATCAATGGAAGCGTGGCATGAGGGAATGTTGGAACACCGGGAAGGCACGGAATCTCATACCCAGTATTCCATTATTCCAATACTCCACCGTTCCAGTCTCTTTCACAACGTCTTGAGATACTCCTCGTACTTCGCGGCGTCCATCAGGTTCTGAAGCGATTTCTGGTCAGTGACCTTGAGCTTGCAGATCCAGCCCCGGCCGTAGCAGTCCTCGTTGATCAGTTCCGGCTTGGCTTCAAGCTCGGCATTGACCGCGGCGACCTTGCCCGCCACCGGGCAGTATACGTCGCTGGCGGCCTTGGAGCTCTCGACCACCGCCAGTTCTTTGTGCACGCCGAAGTCCTTGCCCACCTTGGGCAGTTCGACAAACACGAGCTCGCCTAACTGCTCCTGGGCGTAGTCCGTGATGCCGACCGTTGCCGTGTCGCCCTCGACCTTGGCCCACTCGTGATCTCTCGTGTAAAGAAGTCCCTGCGATACCGCCATACTCGTCTCCTTACGTGGCACGGGCATCTTGCCCGTGATTTCAGACAACATGGGCGCTCGCGCCCAGGCCACTCAGAACCTGGCAAACCGGCTGACCACCGTCCCGGCCAGATCCGCCGGCAGCTTCTGCCCTTTCTCGGCCGTCTGGGCCCGGCCCTGCTCGACCTGGCTCTGGCTGCGAGCGAGATAGTACGCACCCACCTTCGTTCCTTCCGCGGCGGCCGCTCGCTCCACATAGGCCAGGGCGTACTGCTTCTCGTCAACCTTTGCGGCACTGAGCACCCACCCGGCGCACCAGCCGCGTTGATCCAGGATGGGATCGTCCGGCCGAATCGGCCGAACGCCCCGCGTTGCGGGCAGCTCGATTCGTGCGACCTCCATGTCGTAGGTCCCGGCCACGTGCTGCAGGGGCGCTTTGCCGACGAAGAATTCCTTCTCCAACTTCACCGCCCAGCCGTAGCCGGCCTCGACAGGAGAGATGTCGAATTTGCCGTCGAGTTCGTGGCCGTAAAGCGGCAGGCCCGCCTCGATGCGCAGGCTGTCGCGGGCGCCCAGCCCACAGGGAACGACCCCCAACGGCCGGCCGGCGTCCAGGATCAGGTTCCACAAGCGCGGCATCAGCTTCGGATCGGCGAACAACTCGAACCCCGCGATCGAGCCCGTGTAACCCGTCCGGCAGATCAGGCAGTCGATCCCCGCGAGCCGCTCTTCGACAAACGCGAAACCCTTCAGAGAGGCCATCCGCTCAACGACCGCAAGCTCGCTCGCCAGTTTCGCGAGAGTCTCCAGCGCTGCCGGGCCCTGCAAGGCGATATCCGCCCGCCGGTCCTGCGGCCGGTTGGGATCGCGCAGATCCCGGATGGCCACCTGCAGGGCACAGATCTTCGCGGCCCAGGCGGAGTCCTCCGGGTCCACGACAACGCGGCCTTCGCGCAACTCGTGGAGGTAGAACTTGATCTTGGGCTCGTTGGCCGCGTTGACCACGACCATGAAGTTGGCCTCGGCCCGGCGGTAGATGATGATATCGTCGAGAACATTGCCGGCGGCATCGAGGATGTAGCCGTAGCGGGCCCGGCCCACCTTCAGACTGGGGACCTCATTCGTGGTGACGAGATTGAGAAACTCGACCGCATGGGGGCCCGAAACCTCCAGCACACCCATGTGGGTGCAGTCGAACAGCCCCGCCCTTTCGCGGACCGCTCGATGCTCCTCGGCGATCGACGAGTACCACAGCGGCATCAGGTAGCCGGCAAACGCAGCGATGTGGGATTTGCTCGTCAGCTTCTCGTGCTCGGGATACAGCACGCTCGGCCCCGGCTGGCTCGCCGGCGGCTCGAAGACAAACTCCCCTGCAGAAATCCTTCCCTGCACGACGCACACTCCTTTCTGCGCAGAGCGTCGAAAGCTTCAGCATAGGCAAAATTCCCCCGCCGTCAAGCCCTTCTTCGGCAAATCCCAGGGCGATCGAAAAGCCCGAGGACTGACTCTGTGGAAGACGGCACATGGGTGGCATTGTCAAGGCCGAAGGCCTTGGCGAGGGCGGCTTTCCCCCGCGTGAAGCCATCGCCAAGTTGCGCTTGACGATGCCACCCGGGGCGCGGACAGACGTTACGTTCACCGTGGAAAGACGACGCTTTGGCATCGAACGGCAGACAATGACCGTGTATAATGACGCCGCTTGGAACAATTCATGCACTATGGGGTTTGGTATGATGACAGAGAATATGGACCGGCGCATCTTCCTCAAGACCTGTGCCTTCACTGCCGGCATGGTGGGATTGAGCCTGGAAGAAGAGGCCCTGCTCGCCCAGGAGGCGAAAGCTGGGGAGGCCAAGCCGACCGCCCCCTCGCTCGCCCTGCCGATGGGCCGGATCGGCAAGCTCAACATCAGCCGGCTCATCTGCGGCGGCAATCTCATCAACGGTTTCGCCCACGCCCGTGACATGATCTACATCTCCGAGCTGCTCAAACACTACTTCACCGACGAGAAGATCATCGAGACCTGGGAACAGTGCGAAGAGTGCGGGATCAACACGATGATCTCGACCGTCCAGGATCCGTACGCCGGCGGCAGCGACCCGACCGTCCGCGTCATCACGAAATACTGGAAGGAGCGCGGCGGCAAGATCCAGTGGCTCGCCCAGTACTTCCCGAAACCGGACGACCCCTTCACCAAGCTCCAGATCGCCATCGACAATGGCGCCCACGGAGCGTTCGTCCAAGGCGAGATGGGCGACCGGCTCACCCAGCAGAACCGGCTGGACGTCATCGCCAAGGTCGTCGAGCACACGCAGAAGAACGGCCTCGTCGCCGGCGTCGCGTGCCATTCGATCGAGGTCCCGATCGCCTGCGAGAAGGCGGGCATCCCGGTCGAATTCTACATGAAGACGCTGCACAGCGCCAAATACTGGTCGGCCACGCCCGCAGAGAAGCAAGGCCCCTTCGACCTGCCCCGGCACGACAACATGTGGTGCATGGACCCTGACCGGACCATCGAGTTCATGCAGACCTGCACCAAGCCCTGGATCGCCTACAAGGTCCTGGCCGCCGGCGCGATCCAGCCGCTGGACGGCTTCCAATACGCCTTCGAGAACGGCGCCGATTTCGCCTGCGTCGGCATGTGCGATTTCCAGGTCCGCGAAGACGCCATCAGCGCCAACAAGGTCCTGACCGGCCTGAGTCGCCCCCGCCCCTGGCGTGCCTGAGACGAGGCTCTCAACATGCGGAGTCCCACGTTTACGCGGGTCAGACCCGCCCGATGAGTTGTGACAACCAATTCGGCAATGGTTGGGTGCCATGCCTACGCTTGGGTAGGCATGTCTTCCTCGTCCGTGGAGCATGCCTGCGCAAAGCCGTAGACCTGGCACCCGAACGGCCAGTTTCTTAGGGGGCACGTAGCGAGCCTGTCTCCGCGCCGGTGGGGAAAGCCATCTCAACGCTACGGAGGGAGACTGCTGCGTTGGACGGCAGACACGCAATATCCGTTCGGCGGGCAGAAATTCTCAGCTCCTGTGACTTGGGCGCCGGGTGACAGCGGCAAGCGAGGTCTTCCGAGCTTACCGATGGTGTCCGGCACAGGCACCAGCCATCGGCTAGCTGGCGCTTGCCGCTGCCACCCATCACGGTACGAATTCCCACACCTCTTGGCACACTCCGTCGAGACCACCACAGTAGCATCATCTCCTGCGCGGTCACCCGGCAAAAGGTTGTCGCGTTCCGGCGGATTCGGTATAGTTGGTCCCGCCCGCCGGCGGCTCGGCAAGACCGGAGAGAGCCGCCGGGCTCGGGAACCAAGCAGGTTGTGTACGTGAAAGGAGCTGGCATGCGCCGTTGTCGTCTCGTTGCTGTCACCGTGGTCACGGTGGTTCTGGTGGTCTTACTGGCGTACTCGGCCGCGGTGGTCGCGGCGGAGTTGGTCAAGGCCAAAGATGGGTCGGGGATCGTGGGGTACAAGGATACGCCGATCCAGCCCTGGTCCGGGTACCATGTGCACGACCCGGACCGCCCGGCCCCCCGCCGGGTTCAGCCTGGTCTGTCTGCCAGCGCCGCTCCCTCCGATGCGGTGGTCCTGTTCAACGGGACGGACCTGTCGAAGTGGGAGGCCTCGAAATGGAAGATCGAGGATCAGGAGATCGTCGCCGGCGCCGGCAGCCTGACGACGAAGGAGTCCTTCGGCGATTGCCAGCTTCACCTGGAGTGGCAGGCCCCGGACCCGCCGGTCGGCGAGGACTGGGATCACGGCAACAATGGCGTGATGCTGATGGGCCTGTTCGAAATCCAGGTCTTCGACACGTTCACGACGCCGCTCTATCCGGACGGCCAGGCGGCTTCCGTCTACGCGCAGACGCCCCCGCTGGTCAACGCCTGCCGCAAGCCCGGCCAGTGGCAGAATTATGACATTATCTTCTACGCTCCGGTCTTCAAAGACGGCAAGCTCGTCAGCCCGGCCCGCGTGACGATGCTGCACAATGGCGTCCTTGTCCACCACAACCAGGAGATCTACGGCCCGACCGATCACCGCACCCTGGCGAAGTACGAGAAGCCCATCGCCGCGAAGCACCCGCTGGTCCTCTCCGGCCACAACAACCCGGTCCGCTTCCGCAACATCTGGATTCGGCCGCTGTGACACAGCATTGGTACCATCGTCCGGCGGTCGCACAGCGTACCTTTTCGCAGGTCGTGCATCGGGAGCACGACGTCTTGGGGCGAGTGGGGACGCTCGCCCTACGCGGAGGGTCTCCGCCGGAAAGTGACCGGCGCCGGACGACGGGCGTACAATGGAGGTTGCGCACGTACCGGTTGGGTCGTATATGAGAGTGGAAAGGTGGCGGCATGAGAGAATGTGCGGCGTTGGTGTTGCTGTTGGCCGTCCTGCCGGTGGCGGGGTGCGTGGCGGGACTGGGAGGGTCCCGGGTGCGGCCGGAGGCGGTGCGCTTTGAGCATCCCGATGAGATCGTTCAGGGCGAAGGCTTCATGGTGCTGGCAGACCGGCGTCAGTTCGCGGTCACGGCGTTTCTCAACGCGACCGGTTACGACGAGGAGGTGAAAGGCCGGCCAATGCATCCGGTCCGCGTCCAAGTGCGCGAGCTGATGACGGGGAACCTGGCCGGGCACCCGGAGAAGGTCAAGGCGTGGAGGAAATACCGCCGGGGCCTCGTGCGAAAGTACATGCAGATCTACAACTATGAGGACTATGCCCTGAGCCTCAGCACGGACTACCCCTTTCGGCGGATCCGGCCGGACCAGGAGCTGGGCTACTCCTATACCGCGTGGATTCTCAAGGACTTTCCGCGGGTCCTCAACCAGTTCTGGGAGACGGCCCGGTTGGGCGAGATCTGGGAGCAGGTCAAGCCGGAATATCTCGCCGAGCTGCGGAAATACAACTTCGAAAAGATGCAGCGCCAGATGGACTTCCTCTGGAGCTATCTGCGGATACCGCGCCAGGATGCCTTCACGGTAGTCAACGTGCCGAACCTGCTGGACTGCCACTACCACGCCATTGGGGCGCGGTATGAGGACTTCTACTACACCGTCGAGAGCCCCGGCTCGCACAGCTACGATTTGAACATCCACGAGTACCTGCATTCGATCGTGAACCGTCTTGTGCAAGCGCACTTCCAGGCCCAGGAAGTCAAGCTGCTGGCGTACTACCGGGCGGGTAAGAACGGGCCGCTGTGCAAGCCGTATCAGCACCCCGTCGGTTTCGCCTGGGAGTGTCTCGTGCGAGCACTGGACCATCGGCTGACCATGCTCCAAACGGATGACCCCGCCGAGAAGAAACGGATCGAGGGCCAGGTCGACTGGGAGACGGACCAGGGCCTCGTCCTGGCCCGGCCCTTCTACCAGATGCTGGCGGAATTCGAACAGGGCAACCAGCCGTTCGACCAGTTCCTGCCGATGCTCTTCGAGCGGTTGCCCGAACCCAAGTAAAGGGCGGGCAATCTGCCGCGGAGGCACCCAGGACTGTTTGGAGCTCCGCCTTCAGGCGGGTTCGAAAGCCTTCCGTTGTAGCCGGCTCCACGTTCTGCAAACACGGAAGAGAGAAGGAGGGTCGGACTACTTGACCCGACTGAAGGCGGAATTCCAAACGCGCGGAACTCCGAACAGGACCATCAATCGTAGAGGACGGGATTGGTGCGCCAGTCTTTGCCCTCGTCGTGGTGGTAGTCGCGAACGCGGGGGCGGCGCTCCCGCAGGCGGACGGATTCCAGACCCAGGTAGTAGCCAGTGGACGCGGCGTTCTTGCCGACACACTCCAGGCGGAGCGTGTACCGGCCGGGGTCGGGCCAGAAATCCAGCAGGTGGTGCTCGCGGGTGGCGACCTCCGCGCTGTAGAGGTCCAGGGGACGGCGCAGCTTCACGCCGTTGAGGGACGCTTGATACCGGCCGTAGTCGTTGGCGTGCGTCATGACCAGCAGCAGGCGCAGCGGCTCTTTCCTGGCGATCTCGAACGGGATCTCGATCCAGGCGTTCTCGGG
>JALORE010000260.1 GCA_025459125.1 Planctomycetota bacterium
CAGTCCTCCCCCGTGCGCTGCTTGTCCCCGTACCGTCTGCCCATTGCTATGCACCATTTCCTTGCCGAAATCATGGGGGATCCGACCCACTTCCTCTACGCTGCCGCCCTGTGAAATCCCCGAACCGAATCCGGCTCTCCTGCCGAGAATCACCGGCCGTTTCCTGCCGTTTCTGCTGTCATGGGACACCAACAGGTTCCCTGTTTGAATCGGTTGCGTTCACGTTCCTCCCGCGAGCGCAGCGGAAGGGCAACAGCCGTGCACCTGCTGCACGATGGACCCGGCAGAGCCCGTGTCCAGTCGGCGCGGTTGATCGAGATTCGATCAATTGTCGCCACTCAGAACAAATCGGTGCTGAGATATTTGAGGCCGCTGTCGCAGATCAGGAAGGCGATGGTGGCGCCTCGTTCGCGCTGCTGCAGCAGATGCAGGGCGGCGGCGAGATGCGCACCCGAGGAGAAACCGCCGAAGATGCCTTCCTCCGCCGCCAGCAGGCGCGCCGCCGCAATGGCCTCGTCGTCGGTGACGCTCAGGTAGTCCGCCACCAGCGCGCGGTCGAGCAGCGGCAGGTGGGTCCGGTTGTAGCCGCCGCCCTGGATCTTGTGGCTGGGGTTGGTGACCGGTCCCCCGGCCAGGGCCGGAGCGGTGGCTGGCTCGAGGAGATAGCAGCGAATGGCCGGCCTTCTCGACTTGAGGAAGCGGGAGATGCCCGTGAACGTACCGCCGGTCCCGGCATAGTCCACGAACACATCCACGTTCCCCTGCGACTGCTCCCAGATCTCCGGTCCCGTGTGCCGCTCGTGAGCCAGGGCGTTCGCCGGCAGTTGGAACTGATCGGCGCGAAACGCGCCCCGCTGCTGCACCAGCTCCTGCGTTCGCTGCTCCACCAGGTCCAGGTCCGCGCCGGATACCTGGTTGGGCGGCGATCCGGCAGCCTGGTCCACCAGCACGACCTCGGCGCCCAGGGCTCTCATCATGCGGGCACGCTCCATCGTGTTGCCCTTGGACATGACCGCGACGAAGGGATGCCCCAGGGCCCGGCACACAAGGGCCAGTCCCGTGCCGGTGTTGCCGCTGGTTAGTTCGATGACCGTCTGGCCGGGCCGGAGCTGGCCCTGCCGGCGGGCATCAAGCATCATTTCCCGAGCGATGCGATCTTTCTTCGAGAAGCCCGGGTTCAGGTAGTCGAGCTTGGCCAGGAGTCGGCCCGACAGGCCGCGGAGCTTCACGATGCGCTGCAACTCCACCAGGGGCGTGTTGCCGATGGCGTCGATGATGGAGGTCACACAGGGTGGCGGACGCAGGGCCGAACCAGGGCGTTGCTCAGGTGACATCAAAGCTCCTTTCTCTCATGCGCAAGCGTGAAGACGAATTGGCAGAGCAGCCGGCAGCCCGGTTCAGGGACTGACGATCTCGCACCAGATACCGGCGGCGTCCGCCGGATCGATCGCAACGGTACCGGCTTCGGCCCGGACCTCGAGGGCTCTGCCGCGTTTGCCGGTGCTGTCGAGCACATGGACGCGTGCGGCTCCCGGGACAGCCAGACGGACCCGCGCACGAACCGGCTCGGCGAGAATCGGCGGACGGCCTTCGGCCCACAGGGACCAGGAGGCGCCGGGGCGGGGATTGGCCGGCGGCCCGTAGGCCTGGCCGGTGTGTTCCGCCCGCGCGACCGAAGTCAGGAGCACCCGGCGGGAACGGCCGAGCGGCTGCCCGTCGAGCGACGTGGCGGTGATCGCGGCGAACTCGGTGGCGGCCTCAATGCGCAGAGCGCCCAGGTCGATTGCACCGGCAGCCCCCAGGTAACCGACCGCGCCCTGCGTGCGCGGCGTGTCGATCGTCAGCAGGCCCCGGCCATAGTCGAGGGACAGCTCGCCGGTGTCGCTGTCCAGCCGCTTGCCGGTGGGGTCCATGCGGTCGTAGCCGGGCAGGTCCAGCTTGCGGGCGGCCTCGACGAACTCGGGGTGCAGCCACTGCTCCCACGGCCGCTGGGGCAGGCGAATCACCTTCGCCGCACTCTCGACTTTGGCATCGGCCGACGGGCCGGAGGCCAGCACAACAGCCCCCGTGCCACGATAGACGTCACGGAGAAAGACGTTTCTGACTTTCGTGATGAAGGTGAGAAAACGGTAGTTCGTGGCTTTGGCGTAGCGGTTGTCGGGTCGGGGTGTGTCCACATCCTGCGGGGTATAGACCACGTGCACCTCGCTGCGGCCGGGCGCCACATCGCGGCGGTGGAACATCAGGGCAAGCGTGGGGAATTCGCCCCACCGGGCCGGGTCCGACTGGCTCTTGAAGAACGCCAGCCGCGGGTCCTGGGCGTCGAACGAGAACAGCAGGAAGAGGTCCCAGTCCTGGAGGCAGGCATAGGCCGTGGACATCAGCCAGCCTTCGCAGCGGTACTCGTTGGGCCAGGGGAAGTTGAACTCCGCCACGGCCTGGGGCTTGCCGGCCACGCTGGTGCCGGCAATGTCCGAGAGCGGGTTGCGCTGCGAGGGGATGTCCACGCGGAGCATCGGCTCGTTGTTGAACGTGGGCGGCTTCGCCTGGACGTTCGGGTGACGCCAGTACTGGTTCCGCGAGATGAAGTCGTTCATTTCGGCTTCGACCCGCGAATCGGCGACGAAGAACGTCTGGTTCGTCCCGGCCACCGGCACGCGGACGCCGATCTGCTGGAGATGGGCGTGCATCGTCCCGTAGTAATGGCGCTGGATCTCGACGAAGAAGCGATACAGGTCGCGGATGCGTCCCTCGGCCACGAGCGGGTCCAAAGCCCGTTTCGGGTCATCCGGCCGGAGCCGGTCGGCCATGGCGAACGGGAGAACCACCGTCCCCGCCGTGGGATCTTCCTCCGGCAGCAGCACCAGGCGGTCCATCGCATCCGCCCACGCCTGGGCCAACGCAGCACGGTCCCGGTAGCGTGCGAGCAGCCAACGGTTCCAGCGGCGCGTCAGCTCCGCGCGATGGGACGGCAGCGAGAGGTCGGCCGTGCGAAAGAAGTAGAAGACCGAGTTCTCGTTGGTGATCTCCACCACCGCCAGGGCCGGGTCGTCCACGTAGCGCAGATGCGTGTACGGATTGCGGTGGGTCAGCAGCTTCGTGGCGTAGTCCTTCTGCAGCTCGATCATCCGCTCGTCGAAGATCGAGGCCCCTTTCATCGAGCCCTGCCAGTTGCGCGTGAACTGATCGCCGTCCTTCACGCCGTCCGCCGAGCGGAACTGCCGATAGTCCAGCAGGTCCATATAAATGTAGATGCCTTTCTTCTTCAACTCCGCGAAGAAGAAGTCGAGGCGGTCCAGGGTCTCGGCGTCGAGCGTCTGGCTGTTGCCCTGGGAGTAGTCGATGAGCTTGCCGGCGGTGTTGTCGAAGGCGTGGAACCGCAGCATGTTGACGCCGTACTTGGCCAGCCGGGCGGCGATCGTCGGGGCCTGGTCTTTCTCCGGGCTGCAGCCGCGCCCGACCACGTTGGTGCCGAAGAACCGCGCCCGTGTGCCGTCGGCGAAGTAGAAGTGTCCGTCCGGCTTGGTCGTGACGAACCCGTGCTTGCCCGCCGGGGCATCGAGAAAACCGCTCAGATCGATGCTGTCCAAGTTGACATCGTCCGTAGGAAACTCGAAGGGGAACCAGTGCGAGGTATCACGAACGACGCGGTTGGCGGGCGGAGTCTGACCGGTCCCCTTCTGCTGGGCACCCCGCGCCGGGCCGGCGAGAAGCGCAGCCGCAGCCACCACAACCATCGACATGATGCTTCGGTCCACGTTCATTTCCTTTCGATTCTCGAGGGGTGCATGGTCAGAACCGCACGCCGACAGGAAGACAGCGGCGGCCGGCCCTGGTCTTCAACTTGCAGAATGATATGAACAGTCTGCGTCTGCTCGACCGGTGGTGTGCTGAGACTGGTGGTCTCCGCGGCGGTCTCGGCGAGAGCGATCGCGCCGGGATAACTGCCGGCCTCGGGGTACACGAACCAGGAGACCTTGATCGGTGGGCCGTCGGGATCGTACGAGCCCTGGGCCGAGAGTGTGACGCGCTCACCGGTGGCGGCGTCGAGCAGAAGAACGGTCCGCGTGACATCGCCGTTGAGAACCGCGACAGGCGGGTGATTGGCCTCGGCGCGGGACTTCACGCACCAATCCATCCGCGCGGCGAACTCGTTCTGAAACGCCGGCCGCCAGCGCGAGACCGTCAGCCGTGCGTCCGTCTTATCGTCCAGGGGGTCCTGCGCATCGCGCCAAATGCCGGCGTCGTTCCGGACGAACCGTCCGCCCCACCCGCCCCAGTCGGGATGCGCGGGATCGCCCAGACCGTTGGGCAGAAAGAACAGCCACGAGGGTGTATCGCCTTCTTTCAGGGCGCTATGCGGATTCGGTGCCGTCCAGGTCTTCGGCGGATAGGGTGCCCCGAGCGGGCCGTGGTTCCGGCAGACGTGCTCGTCGATCCAAGCTCGCGCGGTCAGGGATTCGTCGCCGGTGAGATACATGCCGCGAAAGACGCCCAGGCGCTTATCCTGGCCCGGCGGCGCCTGGCCCAGCACGTAGAACATGCCGGCAAACTCGCTGGACATCCAGGCGAAGATGCCGTCCTGGTCGGCGATGTCATACACGCGGAGCCGGGCCTGGAACTGCTGCAAGCCTGCCGCGCCGCGCTCCTGCCGCACCCGCCACAGGGCCTGGGCCAGGTCGGTCTGGCCGCCCCAGATGACGATATCCAGTGGCCGCCGATCGGGTTTGTCGCCACAGGCGATGATCCAGCGCGAGCCGTCCGTGTCGTGTGCCTCTCCGACCGCCGCGCGGCCGCGCTGGGGATTGCCGGACTTGATCCGGGCGAGCAGCTCTGCGACCGGCGGAAATCCCGGCGCGTGCTCGGCCAGTTGCGGCTGGACCTGCCCGTACGCCGTGACAATCTCGCGGATCAGGTCCGGACGCGTGCGTTTCTCCTTCAGCTCGCCCGGCGTGCCGGAAGCCGTCGCGATCAGCCCCTCGATCTCGAATTCGTTGGCATGGACCATCAGCCGGATCATGGACTGCTGATCGTCGGGGTCGCCGCCGATGTCGGTCAGCACGAGCAGCCGTGGGCGCAGTGACAATGTATCGGCGGCACGGGCCGAGGGGACGGTCAGGCCCAAACCGCCAACCAGCCCCAGCAACATAATCTGCCGAAGGGCCGCTAACGTGACGACAGTTGACACAAACTTGCTGCTGGCTGTCATTCCCGCGCAGGCGGGAATCCGCCTGCACCGCGGCTTTCCTGCCCCCCCGCCTGCGCGGGAGTGACAAGAGGCGGAGCCCATGACTGCCATCTCGTTGGAGGCTGCGGGAATCCCTGGATTACTCACGATAGTCATTCCTTATTCCTCGGCGAGGGAGTCGAGCACCATTCGCAGCGTCCGGGAGTAGACGCTCCGCGGGGCGGATGGCTCGGGACCCGGCCGCATCTGCTGGGCAGCCTGCACGTGCGGCAGCACCGGCAGGCCGATATCGGCGGGGCTGTATTGTGAGTCGCGTCCGGCGAGTTTCCAGACCACCAGCTTCGCCGAGGGGACGACGTAGAGGCAGTGCCCGCCCGAGCCGGTCTTCCAGAAAGCATCGCGCGGCAGCTCCGGGACCTCGCCGCGGGTGTTCACGTTGAACTGGAGGCTATAGGGATAGTGCGGGTTGTAAGGGGACTGACGGCGGCAGTGGCGGAGGTACGCGGCGGGCACGATCGGACGGTCCTGCCAGCGGCCTTCGTGCAGCAGCAGATAGCCGAACCGCAGCATGTCGGTCGCGCGCAGCGCGATGCCGCCGCCACCGGGCGTGTGCGTGACTTCCCTGGCACTGCGGTAGGCATAGGTCCAGCGGCCCCAGCCCAGCGGCCGGGCCAGCTTCTCCTGAACGTACGCCTGCAACTCGCGCCCGGTGACATGCCGCACAAGAATGGAGGCCAGGTGGATCGAGGCGGTGGCGTAGGAATACCCGCCGCCCGGCTCACACCAGAGGTCGGCGGCACTGATCGGCTTGCCCTGGTAGACCGTGGCGCGCTTACCCAGTGCGATCTCGTCCACCAGCGCCTGCCAGCCGTCCGGACCGGCCGGCGCGATCGTGACTTCCTTGCCCAGCACATAGCCGGGATTGTTGCCGCGAATGCCGGCGCTGAAGCTCAGCAGTTGGCCGAGCGTGATGTCCGCCTTGCGCGGGTCGGACAGCGGGAAGGCCTCGGGCGGGAAGAACTGCGGCGTGAAGACCTTCTGGTCCAGGCCGTCCGGGAACAGGTCCGGTCGCTCGGCCATGAGGATTCCGACGGCGATGCTGGTGAACGACTTGCCGCACGAGGCGAGATTGCAGAGGGCATCCCGGTGGCCTTTGCCGAAGTAACGCTCATAGACCAGCCACCCGTCGTGCAGCACGAGCAGGCCGCCGTTCTTGCTGGTCGTCCGCACGAAGTCGAAAGCCGCGTCGAGCTTCCGTCGGTGGAGGCCGGCCGAGCGAAGGTCCGTGTCATCCGTCCGCCCGCGCCACCCACCCTCGGAATCCGGCGGCGGAAAGTACCTCGGGGCAGGCGTGCTCTGGACCGCCCCACCGACGGAGATCACGACCCTGGCGGGTTGCGAGTCCACCCGCCCATCGTTGACCTTCCAGGTGAATTCGTCGTTACCGGTGAAGCCCGGCTTCGGCGTGTAGACGCGATCGTTGTTCTCGCCCCAGAACGTGCCCTGCCCCGGCGGCCGCAGGATCGTATACACATACGGGCCGGGACCATCCTCATCTTCGAACGTCAGGTAGATGGAGACCTGTTGCCCGGCCGGCGTCGTGACATGTTGATCCTCCACCACGGGCGCACGATTCGCCGTGGGAGTCTCTTGAGCCGGAGGTTGTCCCTGCGCCGCAGGCTTCACCCGCTCCGGCGAAGAGCCCACCGCGTGCCGGCGGAGCGACAGGGCGCATTCGTCGCCGATCTCCGCGGGCTTGTCGAAGGCCTGGTCGCCCGCCGCGGACAGCGTCAGCTCGACACGGACCTGCTTACCCGTCCGGCAGTCCAGCCACGTGGCTGCGTACGTCCCGGCCGGGAGGTCTTTGATGCCGAGTCGGCCGGTCAAGTGGTCGGCATAGGCGATGTAGCCGTACCCGGGATCAGCCAACACATACCTCGTCTGCGCGTGAGCGAGCTCGTCATGCGCGGACATGGTCCAGAAATCGGTTGCCTCGAAGAACCGCTGCAGGTGGCGGCACTGCTGGAGGGCTTCCACCGGCGTGGTGGCGATGTCCATCCGCAGGAGCATGGGCATCATGCCGGCCATGGCGACGGCCCAGGCGTGGCTCCGCATGCCGTCCACGTCGGTTCGCATCGCGGTGCTCTCCGCGTAGATGACCTGGTAACGGCCCGCGGCTTTCTGCAGCGCCTCGATCGCCCCCGCGTGCGCGGCATCATCCGTTTGCCTCAGTTGCATGGCGAAGTGGTTCAACGCGCCGTCCGGTTGCCACGCCTTGAACGTCGTGCCGCTCAAATGGTGATCGCCGACGAGATGACCATGCCGGTCTGTGTCCCGGATGATTCTCGCGAGGGCCTGCACGCGCGCCGTCGTATACCGCTCCTCCGACTCTTCGCCCACGACCCAGATGAGGTTCTTGTGGTGCATGAACTTCTTGACGATCGTCTCCACAAACGCCCGTTCCTGCGGTCCGACGGTAGCGCCCGTATCCCAGATGCGCGCGCTGTCATCGTAGAAGAACAGGTAGATGAGGATCTCGTGGCGGTCCATGAGCGAGAACCACTGATCCCACTGGTTGAGGATGTCCTCGTCCAGCCCCCGGACCGGGTCGCCGTCCACGAAGGGATTCTGGAGCATCCACTGCGGATCACGGCTGCCCTTGGCATCGCCGCCGTGGGAGCGCACGATCTGCATGTAGATGCAGTTGCCCCCGTGCTCCGCGAGCCTGGCGATCCGCGCGAGCTGGTCGCCGTCGCGTGTGCCGTCGGGCTGGCGCCGGCCGGCGTACAGGAAATCCTCCGGGTCGCCCGGACCACAGATGAAGACGTGCCGGCCGCCGTGCCGCTGCAGCCACTGGGGATGATTCGGGTCTATCTCGATCTGGCCCGGCAGAGTATTCCGGGACAGGGCCGGCGTGAGATGTGCCGCCTCGGCGGCTACTGCCACACGCGTGAGCGGCTGGAAGGCCAGGAGAAAGAGGCCTAATACCTGGATCGAAATCCTCATCTGGATTCCCCGATTGATGTGAACGCGATCATACATCTCCATGGTAGACGGTCCCCGGCGATTCGCGGCCCTGGGCAGGACGATGCGCCAGGTACCGATCCATGTCGGCCGGGTTGAGATAGCTGAGCATCCACACGGTATCGATGAACTGAATCTCCTGCCATGGCAATACGAATCGCTCCCGGTCTGCGTCAAAACCGCAACGGGCTCCGGCCGCAACCGGCAGCCGTCCTTCAAGGCCTGGTCTGCACCGCCCAGAGGTAGCTCTGCGATGTCACGTAAAGCACGCCGTTGGCGGCGATAGGGGTGCTGTACGCGGGCGCGCCCAGTGATACCTTGCCCAGCAGCACGGCCTCCCGGCCGGTTCGCAGAATATGGAGGCCCTTCTTGTTCCCAAAGTAGACCCTGCCGTCGGCGAGCAGAGGGCCGCCCCAGGTTTCCGCCCCGGTCTCATACGTCCACACACACCGGCCCGTGTCGGCATCCAGGCAGTACAACGTGCCGCCGATGTCCGTGACATAGACCAGCCCCTCGGCCACCGCCGCCGTGGCCATGGTGCGCTCGAGGCCGGCAAAGCTCCACACGCATCCCGTCCTGGTGATGTCGCCGATTTGCGTCGCGTCAATGCAGTGGAACAGACCCCGGCCCCGGCCGTGCGCCGGGTCCTGGCCAATGCCCACGTAGATGCGCCCCTGGTGGAACACCGGCGTGGCAATGATATCGCTGGGCCCGAGATAGGCGCCGTCGTTCTTGTTGGGACTATCCTTGCGGCGCTTGTCGCCGAGGACGTAACGGATGGGGGTTCCGTCGCGGAAGCGATAGCCGGGTGGATTGCCGTCATAGGACCACACCTGCTTGAGGTTCGCAACACCGGCGCCGGGCTTTGCCAACGCTTCCAAGGCGTAGCAGACGCCATCGCCGCCGCCCAGAAAGACCAGGGGTCGGCCGTTGACCACGCCGAGCGAGGGGGAAGACCATTGCGCGTGGAAGAGTCTGGCGCTGATGCCCTCGTTTTCCCGGGCCGCCAGCCGGCCGGTGTGTTTGTCCAGCGCGATCAGGACCGGCGCCTCCGGGGCCAGGACCTTCTCATGCCCTTTGTCCACCCCGTTGGACGTGGTAACGTACACCAGGTCGCCGTGGATCAGGACCGAGCAGCTTGCGGCATCATGGATGAAGACACCCAGCTCCGTCACCACGTCGTAGCACCACAGGATGTCGGCATCGGTGGCGGTAAGTTCAACCCGCGGATGGCCTGCGCCGGCCAGGTATTGCCCCTCGTTTTGGAAGGGCCCCTGGTTGCCATTGGCCCGGCCGTGAAGATCGAGACAGAGAACCTCGCCGGCACTCGTCATGACAAAGACCCGGTCGCCATCCACAAGGGCCGACGAGCAGGTACCCAGGTGTTGCTGGGAGAAGTGCATCTCGGGCGGCAGCGCCGTACGTTCCGGCGTCACGAGCTGCCACACGAGCCTGCCGGTGGCTTCGTCCAGGCACTTGACCAGGCCGCCTTTGCGGTGCGTGAAGCGCAGGTCGCCCGCCAGGGATTTGATGTCGGTACCGACCAACACCCGCCCGCGCGCCGCCGTCGGATTGCCATAGGCATAGGCGCCCAACTTGATCGCCCAGCGGACATTCTTCGTCGTGGCCATGTCGATGCCGCCGCCCTGTGCATCTTTC
>JALORE010000037.1 GCA_025459125.1 Planctomycetota bacterium
CAGGACGCCAATGATCTCCACGGAGTAGGGGTGGAAGCGCTGGCGCATGATGCGGACGGTTTCCAGAAGACGCCGCAGACCCTCCAGGGCATAGTAGTGCATCTGCACCGGGACGATGATGTCGGTGCTGGTCACCAGCGCGTTGAGCGTCAGCACCCCCAGCGACGGCGGGCAGTCGATCACACACAATTCGTAGGTGTCTCGCACCGTCTGGAGGGCCCGGGCCAGGAGCAACTCCTTGCTCGATCTGCCGATCAACTCCAACTCCATGCTGGCCAGCAGCACGTTGCAGGGTACCAGGTCCAGGCCGGCCACGTTGGTTGGAACCACAATCTCGGCCAGCCGCGTGCCCGGCCGCATCAGAACATCATAGATGGTCTTGTCGAGGGTGTTCGCATCGCAGCCCAGTCCGATCGTGGTGTGCGCCTGGGGATCGAAATCGACGATCAGAACGCGCTTGCCCAACTCGGCGAACGCCGCCGCCGTATTGATGGCGGACGTTGTCTTGCCGCAGCCCCCCTTCTGATTGACCACCGCAATGATTCTCATGATCTCACCCACCTCCGTTTGTAGTGACGTCGTAAGGCGTTACCTTCTTCAGGCTCTTGCGAGCACACTACAAACGAGCAACCGTCCTCCTGCGCTGGTCACCCGCACCACGATATGCATGCTCCTCCGAGCATGTCCTGCAAACCCTGCTTCAATCTACCGCAAAGGCCCGGAAAAGTCAAGGATCAAACGAAAAGGGACCGGCCTATTCCGGGCCGGTCCCATGAAGGAGGTCCTCGTCGCCGTCAGACGGACGGCTTCGATTCGGAAGGTGTGGCCTTCCCTGGGTTTGGGTTCGAGTCGGAATTCGGGTTTCGTTTCGGTTCTTTCTGGTCGAGCAGGCGGTCGAACATCTCGCGGTTCCGCTCGCGCAGCTCCTGCATCTGCTGCTGCATCTGCTTCATCTGCTCCTGGAGCTTCTCCAGAGCCAAGTCCTTCTGCTGGGAGAGACGGTCCAGGTCCGGTCGTCGGAGCATGTCCTGGAAGTGCCGCAGATAGGAATCCGAGGGGGGCAGATCCGGCAGCTGGAGACCGCCCTCCAGCCCCTCATGCTCCCGCGAGTTCTGCCGCGCGCTTTCCACGGCCTCCCGGGCCGCTTCGCGGTACTTCTCCGGCAAGGCCTCGATCCGGCCCACGGTCGTCTCATGTTTCTGCCCGCCGGCCTGCACGACGATCGGAGAATTCTTGTCCTGGGGATCGCCCTCGATCGTAATCGTATACTGCTCGCCGTCAGTCACATGGTGATAGGTGTGCATCTCTTTGAAGAGCCTCTGCACGTCGACGTTGACGTCGGGGATCTTGTCGAAGGACATCTCCTCCCGGCCGTTCGGGCCGATCCGGAAGATCTTGCCCGGGCGCCAGGACATCACGGCCTCCGGCTCCGGGGGATACTTCCACTGGACCTGCGCCTGCACCGGCTCCAGCTTGATGGGCAGCGTCTGGCGCTGACCCAGGTGAATCACCTCGAGCGTCACGACCGTCCCCACACCGGCCTTGCGGACCGCTTCCGCCAGGGGACGCTGTTCCATGATCTTGTGCCCATCGAGAGCAACGATGATGTCGTCGCGCTCCAGGCCGGCCTGGTCCGCCGGGCTGCCGGTCACAATGTTATTGATGCGGATGCCCTGTCCCAACTCGAGACGCAGATGCTTGGTCAACAAATCCGGCAACGGCGCTGAATCCATGCTGATCCCCAGGTAGGGTTTCTCATTCCCGGCCTGAGACAGCGAACCGAACGCCAGCAAAGCAACACAACCCCACAGAACAACTTCTCTTTTCATTTTCGCTTTCCTTTCGTTGGCATGGCTCTCCGCTGGTAGTGACGTCGCAGGGCCTTATCTTCCATATGCTCTTACGAGCACACTACCAACGAGCCCCCCATCGTTACTTGTTACAGGCTGCCCCCGTAGGCGGCCGGTTTGACGAGTCCCTCGCGTGTGCCCTCGATGAGCCACTGGTTGCCGGCCTGATCGGTGAAGACATACCAGTCCACCAGTCGGGTGATCTGGCCCGGGTCCGCGGATTGCCGCACCCGCGGAACCCCCATCGGTCCACCCCGATCAGAGGGGACGTTCACGGCAACCCGTGGCTCCGAGGATAAGTTGGTCAGTGATTTGGACGGCTCAACCGCGACGGAGTGCAGGATCAGACCCAGGAGCAGCCCCGCCGCGACGCCGGTCGCAAACCGCAGAGAGCCCGCGGCCGGAATGACGCGACGCCAAAACGATCTGCGGTTCTGCTGCCAGGCGCGCTCGAAGAGCTCCTCCGGGTCCGCCCCCCGTCCAAAAACCTCATGAGTGACCACCCCACAACTGCACTCATGCAGGGTGCGCATCTGCTCCAGTAGCTCTCGGGCACGAGGCTCCCGCTGCAGCTCGCTATCCAGAAGGCTTCGCTCCCGAGGCGAAATCTCGCCGTCCAGAAGCTTGCCGATCAACATTTCCAGTCGGTCATCCGTAGCGCTCATTTTCCTGCACCTTCTCTCCGGTGATCTGGCGGCGGATCATCTGTCGCGCCCGGACCAGCCGGATTTGCATGGTGGTTATCGGAACATCCAATACTTCGGCGATTTGGGCGTAGGTCAGCTCGCCCGAGTGGGCCAGCATAAAGACCTCCCGGTACTTCTCCGGCAGCATCCCAACCGCCTCCAGTACCCGCCCGCACAACTCTTTCTTCTCCAGGTCCTCGGCGGGGTCGTCCACATCATCCTCCGCGTGCACGGGCAGCGGCGTCCCATCGAACGGGATCAGCCGGGACCGGCGGCCCCGGGAGTGGCTGATCGCCTCCCTGCGAGCTAGTACCGCCAGCCACCCCCGAAACCGCTCGGGTTCCCGCAACGTCCGGATCCGCTGAATAACCCGCAGGCAGATCTCCTGCATTACGTCATCGAGGTCCTGCGGCCCCCCCAGGACACTGTACACCAGCCCCTTGAGCCACCCCCAGTTAGCCTTCAGGAGCCCTTGCAGGGCCTCTTTGTCGCCTCGACACGCGGCATACACCAATCCGGATTCGTCTTGTGTTCTACTGTCGATCATGACGCTCTCTACCCATACAGAGGCCGAATGCGGGACTTTCATACACGATGATTCGAGTTTTTCGCACCAAATGTGAAATTGCCACCCCCCTGGCTCTCGCGCGGGTCCATCAGGCCTATTATCCGACCTTGCTCAATGGTCGCCGCCATCAGCAGTATCGGCCAAAGAACCACAGGACAGGAGTCCCTGGGCTCGGAATCCGAGGTCGTTCCAATCGCCGCGCTCGCGAACGCCCCGCAGCCCGAATCCGGAGGTTTCCTGCAGGTCGCGCGGGATGGCAGGGACCATCGTCAGAAATGGCCAGAAGCTTCTCACAGAATGACGATGGCTCCTGCCGTCTGTCCTTCCCGCGCAGGCGGGAATCCAGAAACGCCGCGGTTCTTGTGGACCCCCGCCCGCGCGGGGGTGACAAAGCGAGAACGGAGTAGTCGTTCTGTGAGGGTCTCTAAAGAAGAAGGCTAGCCGCCCGGGCGTCGATCGTGCAGGTGCTGTTGCGCCGAGATCGAGGAGGCCGAGCCGATCAACAGAATCCCGCCGGCAAGCAACTGCATGGCGTTGAGTTGCTCGTGGAAGATAACGCTCGACATGCTGAAGACAATGAAAGGCTGGGTCAGAACCAGCAGTGTCGGAATGGTCGTCCCGATCCGCCGGATGGCCGCATAGAAGAGGACATGCGCCAGGGCGATCGCAGTGATGGCCGAGACCACCACGGCAGCCCAAGCCTCGAGTCCCAGGTGCAGAGCCTGCTGCGGCCGGCCGACCAGGACCGCACAAATCCACAAGCCGACGGTCGTATAGAGGCTGATCACCGAGAAGCCGGTTCGGGAATCGATGTCCCGCAGCGCGATCTTGACGGAGATGGCATACACGCCCCACATGAACGCCTCCGCCAGGGCGATGGCGACCCCAACCCACGTACCGACTGCCGCGAAGTCCTTCTTGAAATACAGAACGCCCAAGACGCCGGTGAGCGAGAGGGCCAGCCCCAGCCAGAAGCGGGGACTGCGCATCAGCGGCCTCTCCTGCGGAAACAGCAGCAGCGAGAAGCCCATGACCCACAGCACGGAGGTATTGGTCAGCAGGGTCATGAACGCGGGCGAAATGTAGTAGAAACCCGCGCCCCACAGGCTTTGCATCGCCATATTCGCCAGTGCCGGCACCAGCGCGCGGCGCCAGGCCCGCCGGGGAAAAGCGCCCCGCCAGGTGACGTGCACGACAAACGGGAGCCAGAAGAGACAGGCCGCGGAATAGCGCAGCGCGTTCTGGGTCCAGGAGTCCATGTGGCCCGTAAGATACTTGATGAAGATCGGTCCCAGGGCCCAGAAGAAGACGGCCCCCAGGCAGGCAGAGGTGGCGGCCGTGTCCACCCGGCCCAGTTTGGGTGCAGGGCTCATGACAGCATCTCAACAACCACCTGCGCCACTTCCTCACTGGCCTTCTTCCGCGTCAGCGGCTCGACGAGATCGATCAAAGCATGGCTCACCTGTCCCAGGGTACGCGGCTCCTGAAGATAGGCCTCGATCTTCTGCACAATGGGGTCGACGGACGTGAAGTACGGCATGAACTCCGGCACCAACGCGCGGTCCGCCAGGAGGTTCACCAGCGTGAAGAATCTCGGGTGCACCAGCCACCGGCCCACGAGCTGCCAGAGGATGCGGTTGGTCTGGTACATGACGACCATGGGACAGCCGGAGGAAGCCACCTCCAGCGTGGCGCTGCCGCTGGCGACCAGCGCGAAATCTGCCGCCACCGCGGTGGCGCGGACCGTATCGACCGAGTAGTCGCAGACGAAGTCGGGGATCTGCATCTGTTCGAGTTGCCGCCGCCGCTCTTCACTGGCCGCCACCGCCATGAAGCCCGCGCCGGGATACCTGCGGGTCAGCGTCACCGCGATCTCCTGCATCGGCCGCCAGAGCGACTCGATCTCGGCCGACCGGGAGCCCGGCATCAAGGCGATCTTCGCCCTCTTGGGCTCGAAATGCGCGTAGTCCTTACGCAGTTTCGCCAGATCTGTCGGCAGCTTGTCCAACAGAGGATTCCCGACAAACGTCGCATCCACGCCTCGGGCGCCGAACCATGACTCCTCGAAGGGCAGAATGCAGCACAATTTGTCGCAGAGCCGGCGCAACTTGCGAATCCGCCAACCAGCCCAGGCCCAGAGCTGCGGGGCAACGTAGAACAGCGTCGGGATGCCGGCCGCTTTCGCCGCCCTGGCCACGTGGAAGTTGAAGGCCGGCGAGTCGCACACGATGACCAGGTCCACCGGATGTTCCTGCAGGTACCGCCGGATGCGCCGGATGAGCCGGTAATAGTGTCCGACGTGGGCGAAGGCGGTGTAGGTCATGACCGCCCGGCCGACGGTGCTCTCGATCAGTTCGCAGCCGGCGGCCGCCATCTTCGGTCCTCCGATCCCCACGAAGTCCACGGGCACACCCCTGTGCGCGAGCGCACACATCAGTCCCGCACAGTGCGCGTCGGCACTGGGATCGTTCACACTGACGAAGACGTGCTTGTTCTTCTTCACATCAACCATAACCCGGAAAAGGTCTTCTTCTACCACCGTTGCGCCCAAACAGCAACTCTTTCATGTGTGCCACCGATGCGCCGAAAGAACGTCCTTGACTTCTGCAGGTGGCTATGTAACTATGTGAGGATATTATCACATAGTTGGAGCAGCAGGATGATCGACAGTACCAAGGCACTGGTGTTTGAGCGGCAGGCGGAGATTGCCAAGGCGGTGGCCCATCCGTTGCGCGTCGCGGCCATCGATTTTCTCAAGGACGGTGAGAAGTGCGTCTGCGAGATCGCCGCATATCTCGGCTCGGAGCGGTCGAACGTCTCGCGTCACTTGAGCCTGATGGTCGGGGCGGGCGTGCTCCGTTGCCGCAAGGAGGGACTCAAGGTGTTCTACAAGCTGCGCACGCCGTGCGTGGCCGACTTCCTGTCCTGTGTCACCCGGATTCTCAAGCAGCAGGCGCAGGAGAATGAGAAGCTGCTGGCCTCGCTGTAAGGGAGACTGCCAATGGATTTCAAGGGCGAAGGGAAGAAGCTCCTGCTCATCGCGGGGCTGTTTCTCGCCTGCTTCTTTCTGCCGGTGGGCCGGCCGCGGTTCGACAGCGCCGTGATGGAGTCGCTGCAATTGGTGCGGTGGTACGCCCGGGAGCATGTGCTCTTGTGCCTCGTGCCGGCGTTCTTCATCGCCGGGGCGATTGCGGTCTTCGTCAGCCAGGCGTCCGTCATGAAGTACCTCGGCGCCGGGGCCAACCGGATCGTGGCCTACGGCGTGGCCGCGGTCTCCGGCAGCGTGCTGGCGGTGTGCTCGTGCACGGTGCTGCCCCTGTTCGCGGGCATCTACAAGATGGGCGCCGGCCTGGGTCCGGCCGCCGCCTTCCTCTACGCCGGTCCGGCGATCAACGTCCTCGCGATCATCCTGACCGCCCGGATTCTCGGGGTGGAGATGGGCCTGGCCCGCGCGCTCGGGGCCATTGTTTTCAGCATCGTCATCGGGGTGGTGATGCATCTGATCTATCGCCGGGAAGAAGCCGCCAAGGCGGTCCAACAGATGGCGATGCCCATGCCGGAGGTGAAGAGGCCGCTCTGGAGCAATGCCCTGTACTTCGGTTCCATGGTCGGCATTCTCGTCTTTGCCAATTGGGCCCGTAGTGGCGACGTGCGGGCGATCTTCCTGTGCTGTCCCGGCGGCTTGAGCAGCTACCAGATCGAAGGAACCCTGGTCAGCCACACCGAAGAGGCCGTAACCCTGATCGATACGCAGGGAAAGACACAGGAGCTTCCCGCTTCGTTGCTGCAAGGCGTGGAGGACGTCCGCAAGCACAGCCTGTATGAGTTGATCTATCAAATGCGTTGGGCGCTGGTGCTGGGCCTGCTGGCAGGGTTCACCTATATGGCCCGGTCGTGGTTCAGCCACGCGGAGTTGCGGGAGTGGATCGAGGCGACCTGGGGTTTTACCAAGCAGATTCTGCCCCTGCTCCTGATCGGGGTGCTGGTGTCCGGCTTCCTCCTGGGCCAGCCGGGCCCGGGTCACGAAGGTATCATTCCGGCCGCCTGGGTCAACACGGCGGTGGGCGGCAACTCCCTCCGAGCCAACCTCCTGGCCTCGCTCTTCGGGGCATTCATGTACTTCTCCACTCTGACCGAAGTGCCGATCGTGCAGGGACTTATGGGCGCCGGCATGGGCAAAGGCCCGGCCATGGCCATGCTGCTGTCCGACCCCGCTCTGTCGCTGCCCAGCATCCTGGTGCTGCGCGCGATCATGGGAACGCACAAGACCGTTGTCTACGTGTCGCTCGTCGTGGTCATGTCCACGATAACCGGGCTGATCTACGGAGTGCTATGAGAGTGGATTGATGGAGTACGATGATGAAGATACAGATCCTCGGCACCGGGTGCCCGAAGTGCAGGAAACTGGCGGAGAACGCCCGGGCCGCCGTGACAGGGATGGGCGTCGAGTGCGAAATCGTCAAGGTGACCGATATCAACGAGATCATGAAGTTCGGCGTGATGCTGACGCCGGCGCTGGCCATTGACGGCCAGGTGAAAGTTGTCGGCAAAGTGCCGACACCCGATGAGATCAGGAAGATGCTGGCGTGAGCAAGAGCAACAAAAGGAGAAAGGAACGTCCATGGGCAGTCCGTCATCGTGTGGATGTGGAGGCGGAGTGAAATTGATCTTTGCCTGCAGCGGCGCCGCCGACGTGGGGGAAATTGCCGATCGGGCCGCCCGGAAGTTGACACACGCGGGTGCGGGTCGCATGTTCTGTACCGCTGGACTGGGCGGACGGATCAGCGGGATTCTCCAGACCACCGAGGCGGCCGAAGGACTCCTCGCCATCGACGGTTGTCCGCTGAACTGCGTGCGGTCCTGCCTGGAGCAGGCGGGGTTCCAGAGGTTCCTGCACCTGCAACTGGCCGACCTGGGCCTGGAGAAAGGCAAGAGCCCGGCGACGGAGGAGAGCATCGACAGAGTGGCCGCACGCGCGACGGAGATGATGTGCTCATGACACTGGCACAGTATTGCAGGAGCAGCCCGGCAAACTTCGTGATCCTGCTGGCACTTGCGGCGGGCGCCTGGTGTATCTTCGCGTGGATTCCTTCGGTTTTGAAATCGAAAGGAGACGTTATGAGTAAGACATTGAAGATCGTGGTGGTCGCCGGCCTGATCGTGGCCGTCACCGCGATCTTGCTGCTCAAGCAGGGTCGGGAAAGAGATACCGGTCAGAGCCTGTCCACACCGGCCGTCGCCGCTGCGGCACCGACTTCGGGTCTGCCTCTCCTGGTGGATCTGGGGGCGGACAAGTGCATCCCGTGCAAGATGATGGCCCCGATCCTTGAGGAGTTGAAACAGCAGTACCAGGGCCGGCTGGACGTGGTTTTTATCGATGTGTGGAAGAATCCGGACGCCGGCAAGCAGTACGGCATCCAGGTGATCCCGACGCAGATCTTCTACGACGCCGCCGGCGAGGAACGGTTCCGGCACGAAGGGTTCTTCTCCAAGGAGGACATCCTGGCCAAGTGGAAGGAGTTCGGCGTGGACCTGTCCGCATCGGGCGCCGCCGTACCGGCCTTCGAGCGGTTCGCGCCGGCGAAGCCGGATGAACGCGCGAAGGAGAGCGTCTGCTACCTGTGCGACGGCGACATCAATACCAAAACCCTCGTCACCGTGCAAACGGACAAAGGCCCCGTCCGGCTGTGCAGCCCCCACTGCTATTTCATCATGCATTCGTGCCTGACTGAGGATAAGACCGGTTTCGAAAAGAGAGTCGCCGTCACCGACTGGGTGGCCGGCGGGCCGGTGACACTGAGCGAAGCGGCGTTCCTCTCGGGCGAGGACGAGACCACGGGCCGGCCATGGATCAAGGCCTTCGCCGTCCGGGAGGCGGCCCTAGCGGAGCGTGCTGCGAGCGGCGGCAGTGTCCTGATGCTGGCGGCACTCCAGCAGAAGGAGATGTCCCATCGCTGCGGTTTCTGCGATCGCGCCTGCTATTCGCAGGATGCCGCCGAGGTGATCGTTGAAGGCAACGCGCACACCTGGGGCTGTTGCTCTCATTGTGCCCTGGGCGTGGCGGCCCGGACCGGCAAGAATATCGAGGTACACGAGAAAGACCGCCTGACCCAACAGAAGATCACCGTAAAGACGTTTGAGGGAAGAGTCGCCTCCCTGGAACCCGCGACGGCCGTCGCCTGGTTCGGCCAGCGTCAGAAGCCTGACCGCACCTGGGCCTCCGCCGGCTGCTTCCACCAGGGCTTCTTCACGAGCGCGGACAACCTCAAGAAGTGGGTCGAGCAGAACCCCTATGAGACGGGCCGGTTAATCACCATCAGCCAGGCCCTGGCCGACAAGATGAAACTCTCGCCCGAACAGATCCAGAAAGCCTGCAAGATCGGCGCGTGCGTGCCGAAGTGATGTCGGGAAAGATTGAAGAGGTACGCAAGAATGGGGACATCTGAGCCATGGAGGAACTGTTCACCAGCCTGACCCGGGCTGTGGAGGCGACGCCGGCGCTGGCCCTGGCCGCGTCGTTTGTCTGGGGTATTCTGAGCGTCGTGCTCAGCCCGTGTCATCTGTCCAGCATTCCGTTGATTGTCGGCTTCATCGACAAGCAGGGCCGCATGTCAACGAAGCGGGCGTTTGTCATCTCGGTCCTCTTCGCCGGCGGGATTCTTATCACGATCGCGGCCATCGGCGCCGTCACCGCCGCCGCAGGCCGGATGATGGGCGATGTCGGCCGGTACGGCAACTACTTCGTGGCCGCCATTCTCTTTCTGGTCGGCCTGTACCTGCTGGACATCATCACGCTGCCCTGGTCCGGGCCGGGCCAAGTAGGCATGAAGCGCAAAGGCATCCTGGCCGCGTTTCTGCTCGGCCTGATCTTCGGGATTGCCGTCGGGCCGTGCACCTTCGCCTACATGGCCCCGATGTTGGCCGTCACGTTCCGCGTGGCCTCGACCGCCCTGCTCTATGGGATCGTCCTGCTTATCGCCTACGGCATCGGCCATTGCTCCGTCATCGTCCTGGCCGGCACCAGCACGGGGCTGGTCCAGCGTTACCTCAATTGGAACGAGAAATCCAAAGGTGCCGCCATCCTCAAACGCCTCTGTGGTATCCTGGTCCTGCTGGCCGGCTTGTACCTGATCTACATTGCCCATTGAGGGCTTGTTGCCGCAACCCGAAACATCCTGATATCAGCAAAGGAGGACAAAGCATGAATCGAAGGGAATTCCTGACCACGACCATGGCCGCGGGAACGACGGGATCGGTGGCTGCGACGGCCGTCGCCGGGGAGCGCAAGGCCGTCAAGATCCTGGGGATCTCGTGCAGCCCCCGCAAGGGCAAAACAACGGCGGCGGCCTTGAGCATCTGCCTGGAGGCCGCCCGCGCCGCCGACCCGAGTGTGACCACGGAGTTGATCGAACTGGCGGGCCGTAAGATCGGCGTATACGATCCGGCCGATCCCAAGGCCAGCCAGGGCGGCTTTGCGGACCTCATCCCCGTCCTCTCCGACCCGAGCGTCGGCGGCATCATCGTTGGGACGCCGATCTACATGGGGAATCTGACCTCTCTGTGCAAAGCCTTCCTGGATCACTGCATCGTCTTTCGCCGGGAGAAGTTCGCTCTGGCCGGCAAAGTAGGCGGGGTCGTCGCCGTCGGCGCCGGCCGCAACGGCGGCCAGGAGACGGCGCTGCACTCCGTGCAGGCGTCGCTGCTGTGCCAGGAAATGATCGTCGTCGGCGACGGCCAGCCGACGTCCCATTTCGGCGCCACGCTCGTCAACGACGGCAAAGACAGCATCGCGAACGACGAGGCCGGCCTCGCCACCGCCAGGAACCTCGGCCGCCACGTGGCTCAGGTAGCACTACAACTCGCCGTAACACGTAAATGAGATAAGCTATATCCTGCGCATCCGCGGACGCGCCAGCATATCGCGCCACTACGCTGGCGCGTCGCGAACGACTGATCACCGGGAGGGTACGGCAATGGCCGGGATTCTGAAAGTCAAACCGGCGGATGGTTATCCGCCGGAGGAGGGCTGTTACGTTCGCGGCCCCGACGATTCGCCGGTGGCCGTGGCGGTTATTCTGCAATGGACACGCGGACGTATGCCCCCGGACATCGAGAGGCTGGTCGCCGCAGGGGTGGAAAGCGGCGCAGCCCTGGCCGGCACGGTACGAACGGAGAACATCGGCCTGGAGAAGATCCTCGGCAATCTTGTTGCCAACCCCAACATTCGCTACCTGGTCGTGTGCGGCCCGGAATCGCCCGACCATCTTGTCGGGGACGCGCTGCGGGCTCTGTCCAGAGACGGCCTCGACGCGCAGAGACGCATCATTGCCGCGCGGGCCCCCGCGCCGTTTCTCGTCAGTATCCCCGAGGAATTCGTCACCCGCTTTCGCCGGCAGATCGCCGTTCTGGATTTGGTGAACGAAAGCTCGCCGGACGTACTCCGAGAGGCCGTTCGCGCTGCGCAGCAACCGGAGCCCACCCGCTTCCGCGACTATACGCTGTCCGACCCAGGCGCCTACCCAGAACCTGCCCTTGCCGGCAAGATCACCTGGCGTGTGACCGATCCGCGGCAACCGGCCAAGGCCAAACCGGAGCCGAAGTAGGCCCGGAGGGCCCATTCCCGGATGGGAAAATCAGGAAGGCCGCGCTCTCGCTTCGGCCTGCGCGATCGCCTCCTCCAACCAGCCGCGGAACTCCTCGGCAGTTCGCGGGTCCGAGAACTGCCATGTTCGTGCCGAACGCAAGACCTCCAACGCCGCCGGTGACACCAGTGTGACAAGGCCGTCCAATGCCTCCTGCCAGACGGCCGGCTCCGGATCACGTAGAGCCTCCCCCAGAAGGGAGATTGCGGACGACTGACGATGCTGCCAGATCACCTCGACGAGGAACGCCCGTACCTGCACATCCCGTTCCGCTCGGAAGACCGCCATCAACTCCGGCAGGACAGCATGACCCATTTCCAACAAGCCGAAAAACGCCTCGTCACGGCGTCCCTCACGAAACCGCTGCAGCCAATCGGCGATCTGAGCCGCACGGATGGTCATGCTTCTTCCATCTCTTCCAAGGCCAGAGGACCCGCGTAGATGTCGTACCCGCACTCCAGGTCGAGGTCCGCCAGCCGCCGCATCTGCTGGGGGGAGAGAATCGGGCCGCCATGCCCATGGGCCGAGAGCCAGTAGCAGGAGAGGTACCTTCTCGCTCCACCCTCACGCAGTGCCGCAAGAGCTTGGCGCGCCGGCTCGACCCGATCGAGAATCCAATCGATATGGCGCCGGGAGTCTCGGGATTCGACATATTCTTGGGAACAGAGAAACCAGGCATGAAGCCGACAACGACGCAGGGACGACACCACAAATGGCTCCCCGCGACGTTGAATCGACGTAGGTTGCACGCGCAGGCGCTCGGTAACCTCATCCGGATCCCGCTCCCCCGGATAGATACACAAAGTCGCGTAGGTCTTTTCGCAGGTAGCGTATTCGTCGTTGTAGGTACCTGCGTTCTCGGGTGTAGTCATAGGCAGACAATCCCACCAAGCCACGAAGAGACCTCCATTTTCGTCGGATGGTCACATGACAATGGCGGAAGGAATATTGGGGCTCTCCGGATTGACGGTCACCTGCCCCTTGGTGGGCGAGATAACCAGGTCCATATCCTCCATGGGCACCGCGCCCAGCAGGACACGGTCCCCCAGGACCAATGCTCCCACATAGCAACTGCGGTCCAGGCAAGTGATCTTGATGGGGCCCACGTAAGGGACCACCTCTCTCTTCCCGTTGGCAACCGTCACTTCCCGACGCTCCAGTTACTCCAGTTCAAGCTGGATTCTCACGTGCTCCGGAATGCAGAGAGTGCTGGCGCCGATGTCAACGAGAGCTCGGACCTGCACCGGCTTGAGCTCAGGCTTCTTCGGATTTGCAGGCAACACATCAACTCCAATGAGCCCCATAGCTTCCTGCCCACCTGTTCGCTTCGTGATCGCCGCCATCGATTCTCCTTCTCACGTTCCATGTATTCTACTTGGGTCGTCGCGGGGTGTCAATACCGCGAAGAACAACTTGCCCGCCGGCCCCGCCACGAGTTTTCCCGGTTGACACGGGCGCCCGGGCAGGTATAATTCGCTATATGGCGAAATATAAGAGGTGTGGATGCGCGAAGTACTCGATGTAACCAAGGCGTTGGCGGATGGCAACCGGCTGCGGGTGCTGATGGCGTTGCGGGGCGGCGAGTTGTGCGTCTGCCAGATCGTGGCGCTGCTGCGGCTGGCCCCTTCGACCACCTCCAAGCACATGGCTATCCTGCGGCAGGCCCGGCTGGTGGACAGCCGCAAGGAAGGCCGCTGGATGTACTACCGGCTGCCGGATCGCGCTGCTCCCAAGGCTGCCAAAGACGCGGTGGCCTGGGTGCGGCGTCACCTGGCCGAGTCGCCACAGATCGTACGGGATGAGAAGGAGCTGGAGCGAATCCTCCGCCTGGACCCGGAAGAGGTATGCAGAGGACAATGCAGAAGCTGAAGGTGCTGTTTCTCTGCACCGGCAATTCCTGCCGAAGCCAGATGGCTGAGGGGTGGACGCGGCGCCTCAAGGGCGATGCCATCGAGGCGTATTCGGCGGGGACCGAGCCGCGGGGGCTCGATCCCCGGGCCGTCCAGGCCATGGCCGAGGTGGGCATCGACATCTCCGGCCAGCGTCCCAAGCACGTGGACGAGGTCAAAGACATCCCGTTCGATTACGTGGTGACCGTCTGCAACCAGGCACGCGAATCCTGTCGCTTGTTTCCGGGCAGGACCAAGGTGATCCATGTGGATTTTGACGATCCCCCGCGGCTGGCCGCGAGCAGCACCAGTGAAGACGAAGCGCTCCGCCCCTACCGGCGCGTGCGGGACGAAATACGAACGTTTATCGAGAATGATTCGGGAAAGGGGTTGGACCATGGTCGATGAGTGTGGTCGAGACAGGAAAGAACAAATCCGAGAGGCCGTCCGCGACGGCTACGGCAAGATCGCCAGGAGCGGATCGGGATGCGGATGCAGCTCTACCTCCTGCTGCGGTTCCACCGCCGCCGAGCAGGTAGCCAAGAGCGTGGGATACAGCGAGGCCGAGCTGGCCGTGCTGCCGGAGGGGGCCAACATGGGTCTTTCCTGCGGGAATCCGACGGCCCTGGCCTCGCTCCGGCCGGGTGAGGTCGTCCTGGACCTGGGCAGTGGCGGCGGTTTTGATGTCTTCATCGCCGGCCCCAAGGTCGGCCCGGCCGGGCGGGTGATCGGGGTGGATATGACACCCGACATGGTAAGCAAGGCGCGTCAGGGCCTCGCTGCTTACCGTAGGCACACGGGTCTCGACAATGTCGAATTCCGGCTGGGTGAGATCGAGCACCTGCCGCTGGCGGATGCCAGCGTGGATGTGGTGATCTCCAACTGCGTGCTGAACCTTTCCCCCGACAAGCCCCAGGTCTGGCGGGAGATCGGGCGGGTGTTGAAGCCGGGCGGACGCGTGGCGATCTCGGATCTGGCCCTGCTTAAGCCCCTGCCGCAGGAAATCAAAGATATGATCGAATCCCTGATCGGCTGCATCGCGGGAGCTGTGCTCGTGGAGGAAACCCGCGCGCTGGCGGAGGCAGCGGGGCTGGTCGAGCTCCACCTGACACCCAAGCCGGGATACATCGATTCCATGATGGACTGGAACGACCCGCTCTTTCGCACGGTGGTCGAGAAGTTGCCCCCAGGAGCAAACGCGGGCGACTACGTCACCAGCCTCGAAGTGGCGGCGAAGAAGGCACAAGGACCGGCGTCTGGAGCCGGGGAGAAACCGCAACGCGTGTACACTCCCGCGGTCGCGGAGTTGGTCGCGCTGGGAGCGGCGGTCGCCGCCAATTGCGAAACCTGCTTCAAATACCACTACGGCCAGGCACACCGGCATGGCGTCTCAATCGAGGATATGGCTTGTGCCGTGGCCATGGCCCAGAAGGTGAAGGACGCCCCGGCCCGGGCGCTACTCGATCTCGCCCACCGCTATCTTGGAGGCGCCGCCACGGCCCAAGAGGCAGCCGCTGCGTCCGTCAACACCTGTTGCGGAGCATCGGCAAAGAGGACAAGGAAGCAATGAACACAACCACCCCAAAACTCTCGTTTCTGGATCGATTCCTCACCCTCTGGATCTTCGCCGCCATGGCGTGCGGTGTCGCGCTGGGCTATCTCGCGCCGGGGATCGGCGCCTGGATCGGCTCGCTGCGCCCGGAAGGGACGCAGACCAGCATCCCTATCGCCATCGGGCTGATCCTGATGATGTACCCACCCTTGGCCAAGGTCAAATACGAGGAGCTGGGCGATGTCTTCCGCAACTTCCGCGTGCTGGGCCTGGGCCTGGTGCAGAACTGGATCGTCGGTCCGATCCTGATGTTTGCCCTGGCCGTGCTGTTTCTGCGTGGGCAGCCGGAGTTCATGATCGGCCTGATCATGATCGGCCTGGCCCGCTGCATCGCGATGGTCATCATCTGGAACGACCTGGCCCGGGGCGACACGGAATACGCCGCCGGCCTCGTCGCTTTCAACTCCATCTTCCAGGTGCTCTTCTATAGCCTCTACGCCTGGGTCTTCATCACGGTCCTGCCGCCGTGGCTCGGTCTGTCGGGGGCCGTGGTCAACATCACCGTCGGCCAGATCGCGCGAAGCGTCTTCATCTACCTGGGTATCCCGTTCCTTGGCGGGATGATCACGCGCCTCATTTTGGTCCAAGCCAAGGGCAAAGTGTGGTATCACGGCCGGTTCATTCCGAAGATCAGCCCGATTACACTCATCGCCCTGCTGTTCACGATCGTCGTCATGTTCTCCATGCAGGGCCAGAAGATCATCGACCGGCCTGGCGACGTGGTGCGGATCGCGATTCCCCTGCTGATCTACTTCGTGGTGATGTTCCTGGCGAGTTTCTGGATGAGCCGGAAGGTCGGAGCCGACTACGCCAAATCGGCGACGCTGTCCTTCACGGCCGCCAGCAACAATTTCGAGCTGGCCATCGCGGTGGCGGTGGGTGTCTTCGGCATCCATCACGGCGCCGCGTTCGCCGCCGTCATCGGTCCGTTGGTGGAGGTGCCCGTACTGATCGGACTAGTCAACGTGAGTCTGCGGCTCCAGCGCCGGTGGTTTGCCCCCGACCCGGCCGAGGTGGAACCGGTGGGCGGCGGCACCACCAGACGGCCGACACGAGCATCATCGGACTGACCTCCGGCATTGATTTCCGGGCCCGAGGGTGCTATCGTGGGTGAGGATCTCGACCACCCGGCACCCATTCAGAGCCGATGATGCTTGAGGAGCAAGACACCATGACTGACGAAATGTCCGAGCAATTCACGCCACAGTATCTGAAGCAAGCGATGAAGGCGTTCAAGAAACGGCTCAAGCTGACCCGGCTGGACGAAGAGTCCAACCTGGGCGGCGGCCCGTTCAGCAAGGGCCGGGATTCCGGCATCGTCGCCATTCAGCCGCCCAATCAGTATCCCCGCGAGGTCTGGGAGAAGCTCGTCGAGCAGGGCAAGCTCCGCCGGGCCGGCCAGGGGCTATACCAACTGGTCCTGGACCCCAACGCCCCGTTGGACCGGGATTAGCAGGAGCGTCCGGCAGAGTACAGGACGTACGGACGCTGAGTTTTCATGGGGGGTAATCCGGCATGCGACCCAGGACGGGCAGCAGACTGATGGGCCAGGCGCGGGGAGCATACCACTGGCTCTGCCAGAATGTCGATCTCTTCATGCTGATCGCCCTGGCCATGATCGCCATCACCGGCTGGCTCGTGGCAGAGTTGGCGGATGAAGTGCTGGAAGGCACCACGCAACACTACGACGAGTGGATCCTGTGCCGGCTCCGCACACCCGGCGATACGACCGACCCCATCGGTCCGGAGTGGTTCGAGGACGTGTGGCGGGATATCACGGCGTTGGGCAGCATCACCGTCCTGGCCCTGGTGACGATGGCTTGTGCCGGCTACCTGCTCATGCGCCGGCGCTATCGCATGCTGGGCCTTTTGGGGGCGGCGACGGTCGGCGGTTTGTTGGCGTCGCTGCTGCTCAAGAACCTCTTCGCCCGGCCCCGGCCGGAATTCGCCTCCGCCGCCACGCACGTGGTGACATCGAGTTTCCCCAGCGGACACTCCATGCTCTCGGCGGTCGTTTACCTGACGCTCGGCGCGCTGCTCGCGCGAACGAGCACGCGGCTGCGCTACAAGCTGTACTTCGTCACCGTCGCCCTGCTGATCACGATTCTGGTGGGCCTGAGCCGAATCTACCTGGGCGTTCATTACCCCACGGATGTCCTGGCTGGCTGGAGCTTCGGCCTGATCTGGGCCCTGCTCTGCTGGCTGGTCGCCCGGTTCCTCCAGCGGCGCGGCGCCATCGAGCAGCCCTCGGAAAACGTCTGACGTGGAGGCGGATTGGCGGGCACAGCCCACCCGACATTCTGCCGCGCTGCTGGCGTTGACTCCTTATAACCTCGGTCGGGCGGCTTTCCAACCGGCTTTGAGCTGCGCCGCCAGTTCCTGGACGAGTGGGGCGTGCGCCGGGTCACCGGCCAGGTTCTCGTTCTCATCGTGGTTCCGGCGGTGGTCGTACAGCTCCCGCGCCACGACCGTGCCCGGCTCGTTGCGCCGGTGCCACTCAGTATAGCGGAAGCGATCCGTGCGCATCGTGTAGCCCAAGCAGCCCACGCCCTCGATGTTCTTGCGATACTCGCTGAAGGCGGCGTTCTTCCAGGATCGGGACGGGTCGCGGACCAGCGGCACCAGGCTCGTGCCTTCGCAGTGCGCGGGGACCGGCAGGCCGCAGGCCGCGGCCAGCGTCGGATAGACGTCCACGAATTCCGTCAGGCCGTCGGTAACGCGGCCTTCCTGGCCCAGGCCCGGCACCCGCAGGATCAGCGGGGACCGCGTGGCCCATTCCAGGTTCGTGTGCTTGCCCCAGGTGCCGTTCTCCCCCAGATGCCAGCCATGATCGCCCCAGAGCACGACCACGGTGTTCCGGGCCAGACCAGTCTCTTCCAGCGTCGCCAGGAGCCGGCCGATCTGCGCATCGACGTAGCTGATGCAGGCGAAATAGGCGTGAATCACCTGCCGTGCGTACTCCTCGGGCCAGTCCTGTTTGCCGGCGGCCTTCTGCCGGGCGGCCAGCCCCCGCGCGTCACAGTATGCTCCCATCTCGCCAGGGAAGGAGTCCACCGCCCCGGCCGGCATGTTCTTGGGGTGGAACGGATTCAGGGCGGTAGAAATATCCTGCCGCC
This sequence comes from Planctomycetota bacterium, assembly GCA_025459125.1. GTDB lineage: Bacteria > Planctomycetota > Phycisphaerae > Sedimentisphaerales > Anaerobacaceae > PLanc-01. The sequence continues at coordinate 18,364 of JALORE010000037.1, forward strand.
GGTAGAGATCCCAGTAGCGTTTCGGCGCGATGAACGGCAAATGCGGCTTGTGGTAACCGACAGCCAGAAAGAAGGGTTTGCCGGACTTCGCCAAGTCCTGGAGTTCCGCCACCGCGCGGTCGGTCATCGCTCCGTCGAGATAGGCGCTGTCGGGGACATCCAGGCACTCGGTCGCCGTCCCCCGGGTGTAACGGCCGCGCTCGGCCTGGGTCATCTTCTTCTCATCCGCCTCCTGCCGGAGCCGGGCTTGCCATTCTTGGGTTCTCGGATCGAGCCAAGCGGGCCCGGCTTCGACATCGACCCAACGGCTCCACGAAAGTTGGTCGTTCAGGCCGCTGTGATAGACCTTGCCCATACCGACCGTCTCGTAGCCCTGCTGGCGGAAGTATTGCGGCAAAGTCACGACATCCGGCAGGTTCTGGCGGAAATGCGTGACGAGATCGAACACCTGCGTCGTATCCGGACGGCAGCCGGTCAACAGGCACGTCCGGGACGGGCTGCACACCGCGACCATCGTATAGGCCCGGCGAAAGAGCGTGCCGGTCGCCGCCAGCCGGTCGAGGTTCGGAGAGACGATCCGCCCATCCCCATAGCAGCCCAATTGCGGGCGCAGGTCATCGACCGGGATCATCAAGACATTCAAACGTCTATCGGCCGAAGTCGCGACACGGGATAACACGGGAGAAGCCCACATGGCCGCGGTACCCCACCCGAAGCTCTGCAACAGATTACGTCGTGAAATCGATCTCATGGTATCCTCTTTCCTTCGTGACGGTCATCGCCCGCCTGCGAGATCATCCTGCGCGACTTTCGCTTGGGCGGCCAGGCAGAGAATACGGCCGTCCGTAGTGGCGAGGTAGAGGTGGCCGCCCACGGCGATCATCCCGTCGAAGACCGGCACGGCGTCCAGCTTCAGCTCGGCGAGCCTTGCGCCGTCCCCGGCTTTGACAGCCCACAAGATCCCGCCACGTTGCCCATCGAGTGCCCGGACCTGCTCCTCCAGCTTCGCGCGGACCCCGGGCTCCAGGTAACGGCCCCAAACCTGGCGTTCATCCACCATATCGGGCGGCCCGGCGACAAAGAGGGTCCGATCCGCCAAGACCATCGCCCGCGCCAACAGCGGCGGATGCTCGCTGAGCCATTGGGGATCCACCGCCGACTGCTGGGCCCGGCTCAGCTCCGTCGCGCGGGCGTGCCAATCGACCACGCCCTGCCTGGCCTCTTTGACGTCCTTGACCCGCTCCGGGGCGGTCTTCTTCCCGGCGGCGAACAGCCGGTATTCCAGGACGGAGGCGTTGCAGAGGTACTCCGGATCCCGCGCATAGCCGTACACGCGATCGTCGTCGAACACCAGGATACGGCCGGTGGGCACAAGCCGCCCGGGGATGAACCACTCCCCCCACCCCTCGCCGGCATTCTTGCCATAGATCCAGTACGCCCGGTGAAACCACGTGTCGTCCAGCATCCCGATGGGCGAGAACAGGTGCGGGCTGCCCTCCTGGTCCTCCTGCCGCTCGGGCGCGATCTTCAGGCGTTGTCCCTGCAAATCGAACCGCTGCGACCGCATGTAGATCGTCTGTCCGTCGCTGGAGAGAATGTCCGGCAGCGCCACGGGCATCTTCTTCTGCTGAATGAAGGCCTGGAGGTTCTTGCCGGTCTGCGGGTTCTTGTCATCGAGGATGGTCTCGGAGAGCTTGCGGCCGGTCCTGGGGTCGAGCCGCACCAGCCGCAGGCCGCCGTCGAGGAACATCGAACGTCCCGCCACGCCGTATACGACACCATCCTCCACCAGGACGCTACCGTGCACCGGCCAGACACTTTCCACCTGCTCATAAGCGACGTGGTATCGCTCGGCGGGCGCCGCCCGGAACCGCCAGGCGAGAACGCCGTCCGACGCTCGCAGGCAGTAGATCCAGCCGTCCGCGCTGCCGAACAGGATGTGGCCGCGGTAGACCGTCGGCGGCGAGTCGATCCGCCCGCCGGCCGTGTACTGCCAAAGCTCCCGGCCCCGGGCGGCGTCCACCGCATGGAGCGTATGCCGATCGATGGCGGCCACGAACAGCCGCACGCCGTCACTGGTCAGGCTCGACAGCCGGCCGCCGATCCTGGCGTTCCAGGCGGGCGCAAGTTGTGCCGCCACGGCCTGCGGCGTGTGACCGCTGCGGCCGACATCGTGCCGATAGGTGGGCCAGGCGCCGCTCTCGTCCGGCGCGGAGGAATCCTCGACCTTGCCGTAGGCGGGGCCCGCTTCGAGGCGACCTTCGTCGGAGAACCGGCGCGGCTCCGCCGACGGCGAGGCCGGCGCCAGAGCACAGAAACCCGACAGCTTCGATTGGTAGTAGCATGCACACGAGTGCGGCGGGGCATAGACCAGCCCGTTGCACGGCATAATGCCGTAGACGCAACTGCCGCGGACCCAATGGTGAATCTCCCAGTGCCGGGCCTCTGGGTCGATGAATTCCGTGCCGGTCCAGGAAGGGATCAGGTATTTGTCCGTCGCCTTGCTCGGGTAGCACCGCTGGTGCATGACCGCAAAGGGATCGATGTCGGGCTTGAATTCCTGGCGGATCGCGCCGGTCTGCGGGTCGCGCCCGGTGAACGTGCCGCTGGATTTGGCGATCGCATTGGCGATGTCGCCGGACCAGACCAAGCCCTCCATCACGATCACGTCCTCCGGGCAGAAGTGGCTGGAGGGATGCAGGGACGATCCCCACAGTTCCCGGCCCGTATCGCCCTCCAAAGCCACCAGTTGTCGCATCGCCGCCGAAAACAGGACCACGTCCTGGTACAGGACCGTCAGGGGCGACCAGCCCGTGGGGATCAGCTTGTTTCGCGGCACGGTGGCATTGCGCCACTTCTCTGCGCCCGTTTTCTGGTCCAGACACACCAGCGCCTCGCCGTCGTGGAAGACGACCCGCTGCCCATCGGCGGCCAGCGTTAGAGGCATGATGCCCCGCGGCTGCTGCCAACGGCACGTACCGCTGGCGGTGTCGATCGCCATCAGCCTGCGGGGCTTTTCATTCCATCCCCAATGACTGCTGGCGCGTTTCTGTTCCGTCCAGCAATGGGCGTTCTCCTCGCGGTAATCGACCAGTTGGTAGTCGGGATTGACGGCCAGCAGGAGCAAACCGTCGGAGCACAGGATCTCTTCCGCGGTCGTGGTCTCCGGGAAGGTGCGCAGGATCTGTCCCGTGGCGGCGTCGATCTCGCTCACCGGGGCGTTGATACCCAGGGTCGTATAAACGCGGTCCCCCACGGCGACGAGCCGCCGGGGCAACAGGGCCGGACCGCTCTTGAGCGGCCACAAATGCGTGTACCACGTCTCGATCGGCCGTTTCCAGAGCACGGTGCCGTTGAAGGCATCGCGGGCGGCGAGCACCCACTGCGGCGGCAACTGGATCGAGGCTTTGGGCCCTTCGTCGAGAATATAGAAGACCCGGCCGCCCGCCGAGACCATCGCGCTGAGACTCGCCATATGGTCATGGTGCCGCGCCCAGCGGGGACTGCCCACCCACTGCATGTGTCGCGGCGGGCCGACGACCTGGTCGTGCGCCACCGGGTTGCCGGTGGCGTCGTGGCGGTAGTGGGTCCATTGATCGATCTGGTCCGGCCAGGGCTTGATCGCCTTGGTCCATTCTCCCCCCTGCCGCAGGTAGGCCACCCCGTTGGGCGCCAGGACGCGCATCACCTCTGCCCGGGCCAGACTGCCCGGGTTCTCGGCGACGACCAGATTCATGAGGTTGTCGATGTACGGCAGCCTTTTTCCATCCCAGGGAGCGATGGATACCCGGCCATAGAGCCCCTGAGCCCCAATGTGCTCGCGCGCACGTCGCACGTTCTGGGCGTTGGTGTCCAGGCCGTGTACGAGGTAGCTCTCACCGGCGCCCAGGGCCGCTGTCAGGGCGCCGTTGCCGCAGCCGACATGGACAACCAGGCCAGCCTTGATGCCTGTGGCAGCAAGGATTTCACCTGCCTGCGCCGCAGAGGCTTGCGCTTCGGCCGCCGGCGCCGACGGGACCGCCCAGAGGATTGTCAGCAACAGGAGACCGACGCGGCAGGACGTTCGTCTCCACATGAGCATACCTCCTTCTGGCAAGACCGTTGGCTCGATCGATTCGGCGTCATTGTACCCACGACTAAGCCAGGTTACAACCTGTGTGGTGGAACGTGAGTTGCTGGAGTGTACGACGGAAAAACGACGGGTGGCAGCGGCTGGCGAACCACCCCCAAGCTGCGCTTGAGGGTGCCACCCGGAGACGCCGGATTTGCCTCAGCTCGGCCGCACACCTGGCTGATCCTGCTGTCGGCACGAGCGTCATCACGCCTGTTTCGCAGCATCGTGGCGGGACGCCGAGGCGCCCGGCGGGTCCCGTCGGGACAGCAGATTGCGGGCCATGTGCCCCACCTCAGCGAAGCGGTAGCGCAGGATCCGCAAGAGACTGCCGAAACGCAGGTTGCACCCGTAGCACATCAGGTAGCCGAGGATCTGGAAGAGCACCAGCGTCCGGCGGCTCATGCTCTCGAGCTCGACCACGGCACCGGTCTGCTTGTTGTAGTCCGCCCAGCGGTACGAGACCCGCCGGTATCCCCCTTCGCCGCGCCGGATCATCTCATCGATCTCGGTCCTGGGGAACGGGATCATAATGCCGATCGAGACGGAGTCCGTATTCAGTTGGCGCGCGAAGTTGATGGTGTCCCAGGCAGTCCTGGGGGTCTCGCCCGGAAAGCCCAGAATGAAGTAGCTGCCGGTCTTGAATCCCAGGCGCCGGGCCAGGGCCACCGAGGACCGGGCCTGCGCCAGCGTGATGCCCTTGCCGCTCTTGCGGAGGATCTCTTCATTGCCGCTCTCGACGCCAAAACCGATGACCGTGCAGCCCGCCTGCCGGAGCTTTCGGAGAAGCTCTTCATCCACCGTGTCGACCCGCGAGCCCACGTAGAACTCCACGCCCTCGGTCACGCCTTCCTTGAGCAGCGCGTCCACAATCTCCAGAGCGCGGCGCCGATTCGCACCGAACGTCTCATCCCGGAATGTGATTCGCTTGGCCCCGTGCTGCGTCACCAGTTCCGTGAACTCGCGAACAACGCTTCCGGCGGAGCGGGTCCGCACCTGGCTGCCATAGGGCCGCGTGCAGAAGATGCACTTGAACGGGCACCCGCGGGTCGTGCTGATGGAGTAGTGCTCGGTCCTGGGGAAAAGGTCCCAGGCGGGAAAAGGCAGATCGTCCAGCCGGGTGTTCCACGCGCGGGGTTCGCCCAGGTGGATGGCATCGTTCGTCCGGTATCCCAAGCCTTTGATCCCGTCGAGCGGCGCGGACGTCTCCAGCGCCTGCACCAGCTCATGGAGAGTGACCTCGCCCTCACCGAACACCAGGAAATCGAACCAGGGGAACTCCTCCAGGGTCTCGCGGGGCAGCACCGTGGCATGGATGCCCCCCAGGACGATGCGGATGTGCGGCCAGCGTTCCTTGATTTGCCGGGCCAGCGCCGCGACATGGACAACCTCCGGCGTGTAGGCCGTCAACCCCAATAGATCGGGCTGCATCCGTCCGATTCTCTCGATTGCCTCCGCGACGCTCGTCCGCTCCAACTTGGCATCGATCACAGCCACTGGGCAGTCCCGGCTGCGCAGATACGCCGCCAGATACGCGAGTCCCAGATGCGGATAATCCGGTGCATCGTGGGCTTCCGCAATCCGGGGCGGCGGTGGATTGAGCAACAGGACGTTCAGGCGGTTCATTTCGGCATCATGTCCGGGAAGTAGCACGGATGGTCACTGGTTCGCCCCGGCTCGATGCGGCCCGGTCCATGGGCGATCAGCGGCGCGCGGATGAAGGCCTTCATGCGCTCGACGATGCGATGATGTGAATGGCGCTCGGCGCTGCCCTCGGCACCGCCGATGGGCACCTTCTCGCTATGGTGCCACAGGTCATCGGTCCAGTAGTAGTGCGCGTGAACCTGGTGGTAGTAGCCGAGGAATTCGTCGAAGTCCTGCTTCTCCGGCGCGCCCGCGGTGCCGATTTCGCCCAGGCCCCATTGGCCGAAACCGCGGGTGACGTAGCCCGCTTGCTGGAGCACACCCGCCTGGGTCACGGTGCGCGCGGGCAGCGGGATGCCGCCGCTGTTGCCGCGGGCCGGCGCGCAGACCGTGCAGCCGGAATAGGCCTGGGTGAAGCGCATCCCCTCGGCCGCCATCCGGTCGCGGTTCGGCGTGTGAATCTGTTTCCTGCCGTAGCAGCCCAGGTCCGCCCGGCCCATATCATCCACGATGATGAAGATGATGTTGGGCCTCGCGTCCGGCGCCGTCTCGATCTTCCGGCCCCACCCTCTCGTCGCCGCCAGGGCCAATCCCAGGCCGGCGGTCTTCAACAGAGCTCTACGATACATCGGATGCATCCTCTTGCCGAGTCCGGTCACCCACCACCGACAGCCACGTGCGCTCAGGACCTTCCACCTGCGTGCATCGAGCGGTCACATGGTGTAATGAAGGATACCTGCCGGTGCCCCGTAATGTCAACAGCGACCCACAGCGGTGACGCCCGCCAGCAAGGATCTCAACGACACCAAGAGCGGACTCGACATCCGGAAATGCGCGGTGTGGGCCGGTCGCCCTACCTGGGTGGCGCGGCGCGGATGCCCTTGACCCGCCGCAGGCTCGTGGTGCCGGAGAGATAGAGGTCCCGGCCGGCGAAGGCCAGGCGGCCGCCGGGGGGAGAGCTTGCCGACGGGTTCGATGCTCCCCTGCTGCGGGTCGATCTGCACCAGTGTGTCGGCCTGACCAACTCCCCTGAAGGTCCAGATCCTGCCATCCGGGCCCACGCGCCAGTCCCAGGGCTCCCGTTATGGCGACCGCGACCTTGGGGTGCACGATCACTCTACTCTTGTTTCTTCTCTGTGGCAGCCGGCGGCGTGTAGCGAGGGAACGTACCGGCGAGCATCTGCTGGACGAAAACGCCAAAGTCCGGCGTCGGCGTGTAGTTCCAGTCGGAGATCAGACATGGGCCTGCCTGCGGGTGGAAGTCCCAGGCGGTCCAGGACCAGTTGTGATCCTGGACGGCCTGTATGACGTGCAGGAGCCAGTCGTGGCCCGAGGGATCGACGGGCCCGGCGAAACGGCCGGCGCGGCGGTTGGGACCGCCCGAGCCGCCGAACTCGCTCACGATCACCGGCAGTTTGGCCGTCGCCTGCTCCATCCGGGCGATCCAGACTTCCACGCCGTGGCCCTTGTTGTTGTAGGCGTGGTTCGCGTAGATCAGGCCGTTGCCGTCGGGGTCCCTGAGTTGGCGGCCGTCGAGGATGCCGTCAAAGTCGTAAGCCCAGTTGAGGCCGCCCACGACGACAACGTTCCTGGCTCCGGTCGCCCGCACGGCATCCAGCAACGTCTGCATGCCAACGGCCTGGAAGGTCTTCGGGGCAGCCCCCCTGCGGTTGGGCCGATCGGTGACTGTGCCGCCCTTGAGCCAGATATCCCAGGAGACATCATGCGGCTCGTTGTACAGGTCGTAAATGACCGCGGGATGATTCGCGTAGACCGGTGCGAGGTCCTTCCAGAACGCCAGACTGCCTTCATCGGGCATCGAATGCTGACCGATGTTCTGACCCCATTCGCCGGCGTTGGACCAGTGCAGGTCGAGCATGACATAGCAGCCCTTGGAGGCACACAGATCCACGACCTTCTTGACCAGGGCGCGGTAGGCCTTGCCTTCATCCTTCTGCTCGGGGGCCTTGCCGAACCAGCGGTCCTGCGACAGCGGCAGACGAACATGATTGACGTGCCAGTCATCGATAGCCACCTGCACCGACCGGAGGATATGACCCTGGCCATCGCTGGTCCATTCCATGCTGGCGCAGTTGACCCCGCGGAGAGTCACCGGCTCGTTCTTACTGTTGAGGATCTTCGTCCCTACCACCTTCAGGGGCAGCGGCATGGATGAGGATTCCGCCTCCGCCGCCGCGATGAACGCGAACAACACCCCGATGAGTACCGTGATCCGACATACCATAGCCAATTCTCCTTCCTGCCATGCAGGGGCAGGATGCCCATGCCACGAGTGGCACAGCGTTTCACAGACCTTCTGAGGCTCTCACAAGGAACAGGGCGTCCTTGGGGGCAATGGTCACCTCGGCGCCGACGGCCAAGCCGTTGTTGGTCTGCGGGTCCTGGGCCGGTGAACCCGGGAGCCGCCGGAAGCGCTGTCCCGGGAAGAGCTTCGCCGGGTCGAAGACGTAGGACCAGTGCGAGGGATTCGCCAGCACCAGGCCGTGCTCGAATTCGCGGTACATGACATCCGGATGGGCATAGGCCTGGACCCGGCCCAGCCAGAGCGGCTCGGGGCCTTCCACGACGAACTCCAGGTCGATTCGATCCGCGGTGAGGTCGGCCCAGTAGAAGCTCGAGGCAAAGTCCCTGGCGTTCACCCACGTCATGAAGCGGGCGTTCGCGGCCGGCGCCGCGCCGCGTGGGGCCGCCCCGACGTGCAGCATCCGCGCCACCTCGGGCGGGTATCCGCGCAGCGGAGCCCCTCTGGCAGTCACCAGGACGACCAGGTCCGGGCCCGCGCAGGGGATATCCTGCAACCGGAACCGCAGCTCGGCGGCACCGGGATCCGTCGCCTCCACCTTCAAGCCTCCCTGCTCGACGGTGGCATGCACCTCTGTGCCGACCAACCGTTGCGCGAAATCCGTGGTGCCGAACAAGTCCGTCCCGGCGGCTGCCAGACGAACCGCCGGCCCCAGGGGTCGGCCCAACCAGGCCAAACGGTTCTCGGCGCCCAGGCGCAGCTCGTCCCAGATTCCCAAGAGGCCATCGGGGCCACTGGGGGGCGCATCGCTGTAACAGACCGCCGCACCCGTGAACGCCGCCACGGCGAAGACGAGCCGATCGGTCGAGAAAGGAACGGGCGGGCGCACGGTCTCGCCGGGCTGGTCGCCCGGAATGCGGTACTTGTGGTTGATGTAGTTGAAGACAGGCGGCCGGCCGTTCTGCTCCCAAAATCCGTGCCGGTTCAGGCCGCCGGACCAGTCCCGGATCGCGGCATCCCGCAGATCGGGCCAGCCCTCGCTCTCGATCCCATTGAGCAGGCCGAACGCCCGCTGGTTCTGCTCGCCCATGCCGTCGGCCAGAATCAACCGGTCGTCGCCCAGCCGCCCGCGCAGTTGCCGGCAGAACTCGACCACACCGATGCCGTAGGTGTTCAGGCCGTTCAGGAATCCGCCGTCCGAGCGGCCGTCCGCATCGCAATCCGGCCCGCGCCCCGACCCGCTGCCGCCGCACCGATGGTGCAGGACATCGAACTCCAGGCCGTCGAGGGTCGCCAGCGGACCGGCCGGCGCAAACAACTCCGCCAGATGGCTCACGAGCACATCGCGGCAGGACCGCCCCTGTCCATCCCGGGGACACGCGGTGGAATAGTTGTAGAACCACAGCAGGTGGTTGCTCTTGCCCCAGGGGCCTTCCGTCACGTGGGCCGCCGCGTAGCTGCGTCCCGCGGCGAAGGCACGCGGCTTCGTCCCGTAGCACCCCCGGCGGACGCGGATCGTCTTACCTTTCTGGTTCACGGAGACCAGGACCACCTGCTCGCTGCCGGACCAGTCGGGCCGGCCCTGGGCATCCAGCTCGCACAGACCGATATCTTCGTTGCGATCCCGATATCGGCCCATGTTCACTTTAAACAACCGCGGGTCGTCCACGGTGATCTCCGTCTCGCCCTGCGCGGCGGGGACATCCGACGGGATTCGTGCCCCGTTGTGGTAAAGCCAGTGGCCCGGGAAGAAGCGGTCCGACTCCCAGAGCGGATCGCGGGCGTTCCCGTTGAAGTGCAGGAGCACGAGCTGGCCGGGGTGACGCTGCTTGAAACGTGTGAAGAACGGGATGTTCACGGAGCGGCCCACCACCTCTTCCTCGAGGGCCTTGCCTTCGAGCCCCATCAGGCGTCCGAACGTCGTCTCCCACGTTTCGTACGACGCGTTCTTCCTCCCGGCGAACGACTCAGACTGACGAAAGAAGAAGGCACGCGGGTATCCGCCGTCCAGAATATCCAAAGCGGCCAGGCGCCCCAGCGCTGGGGCTGCTACAGGATTGGAAGCACAGAAAGCCGCGGTAGGAATGGCCAACCACACCGACACAAGCACTTGCAGACGGGGTCTCATGATGGCCTCACCATAGAACGCGGGTCGAATTCCGGATTCCGCTCCGTGGGAACCGGCGCCTTGAGATCCTCACGCCAGCGTGCGAGTGCGGCACGCAGCTCCTTGGCTTTCTCCGGCATGGCAGCGGCCAGATCCTTCGTCTCGCCGATGTCGTCCTTGAGGTTGTACAACTCAAGCCGGTGGTCCTCGAAGAACTCGAGCAGCTTCCAGTCACCTTTGCGAATGGCGCCGGCCGGAGTGGTCCGCCAGGGCCATTGGCTGTCGTTGTACGGCTCCAGGTAGACCGGATAGTGCCAGAAGATCGCTTCGCGCCGCAGTTCACGGGCGCCATCGAGCAAGGGAACGAGGCTCTCGCCGTCGAGGACATGGCCGGCGGGCTTGGGCGCCCCTGCCATCTCCAGGATCGTCGGATAGAAATCGAGACTGATCATGGGCGTGTCGCACTTGCGGCCCGGCTCTGTGAGGCCCGGGCGGCGAATGAGCGCCGGCACGCGGATGCCGCCTTCGTAGAGCATCCCCTTGGAACCGCGCAGCGGCGGCATTAACGTGGCGTTGCCGTAGCCGCCGTTGTCGGAGGTGAAGAACACCACGGTATTCTGGGCCAGATGGAGTTCGTCGAGCTTGTCCAGGACTCGCCCCACACTCTGGTCGACGCTCTCGATCATGGCCGCGTAGGTCGGGTTCTTGTGCGGTCCACTCGGGGGCTTGGGTTTGTACTTCTCGATGAGCTCGGGCTTGGCCTGGAGCGGCACGTGCACGGCGTGGTGCGAGAGGTAGAGGAAGAAAGGCCTCTCGCGATTGGCCTCGATAAAGTGCAAGGCCTCTCGGGTCAGGCGGTCGGCCAGGTACTCGCCATCCTTCGTGAAATGACCGTCGCCGGTCCGGTCCCACACCACGTCGAAGCCCCGGTCCTGCGGACGGTGCGGGGCCTTGGTGCCCAGGTGCCATTTGCCCAGGCACGCGCAGGTATATCCGGCGGCTTCCAACGCCTCCGCCAGGGTCACATGCTGGGAGCCCAGGTCCTCGGTATTCGGCGTCGGAATGAGCTTCCGCCGTTTGGACTCACCACGCTCGGAGGTTCCCACCGTGTACACGCCGTGACGAGGTGAATACTGGCCCGACATCAGGCAGGCCCGCGTCGGCGCACAGTTCGGCGCGTTCGAGTAGGCGTGCGTGAACACCACGCTCTCGGCGGCCAGCTTGTCGAGCCGCGGCGTCTCGTAGTACCGGCTGCCCATGAAGCCCAGGTCTGTCCAGCCGAGATCGTCGATGAGAATGAAGACGAAGTTCGGCCTCGGGGGTCGACTCGGGCCAGCGGCCAATCTCGTGATAGGCCGGCACAGGGAAGCCAATCCCGCGCCGGCTGCTTGGAGGAATTCACGTCGGTTCATGGCGTCACTACAAACGGGCTGTGCTTGACGATGCCACCTGGGCAGTCCTCTGTTCTTGACACATCCTCTTACGGCCACGGCCAGTTCTCGGATGAGATGCGGGCCGTGCGCATGATCTGTGCCATCTGCGCGACGATGTCAGGGTGCTGGGCCGCGATGTTCTCCTCCTCGCTGAGGTCGGTCCCCAGATCATACAGCTCAATGGGCGCGTCGGGATTCTTGGCCACGTTCAGGCGCACCGCCTTCCAATTACCCATGCGCACCGCCTGTTTCTTGCCCTGCTCGTGGAACTCCCAGTACAGGTAGGTGTGCTTCTGCTGCCGCTGCGGCTCGCCCAGGAGCGCGGGCAGATATGAGACGCCGTCAATCCCCGGCGGGGGCTTCACGCCGGCCAACTCGCAACAGGTGGGCAGGAAATCCCAGAAGGCACTGACGTGATTCGTCCCCGTGCCGGCCTTGATCCGGCCGGGCCAGCGGGCGATCAGCGGCACGCGGATGCCGCCTTCGTAGACATCCCGCTTGTAGCCCCGCAGCACGCCGTTGCTGTCGAAGAACTCGGGGTCGGCGCCGCCTTCTTTGTGCGGGCCATTGTCGCTGGCGAACAACACGAGCGTCTTCTTATCGAGGTGCAGGGCCTGCAAACGCGTCAGCAACCGGCCAATGTCGCGATCGAGACGCGTGATCATGGCAGCGTGCCCCTTCTGCGGCTCGGGCCAGTCCTCGTTCGTGTACGGCTCATAAGACGGGACTTCCATGCCCTGCTTGCCTGCTTCGTTGTTCGCGTGGGGCAGCGTATAGGCCAGGTAGAGGAAGAACAGCCGGCTCTTGTTCACCTCGACGAATTCCAGGGCATCGGCCGTGAAGAGGTCGCAGGAGTACTGAATACGTTTGGTCGCCACGCCGCCGGGTGGCTTGATGGGCGTGACCTCGTTGGCCAGCGGGACTCTCTCCTCGTTGCGCCAGAGGTAATCGGGATAGTAGTTGTGGGCATGCGCCTGGTTCAGGTAGCCGAACCAGTGATCGAAGCCTTTCCTGTTCGGGATGCCCGTCGTATCCGGCTCGCCCAAGCCCCACTTGCCGATGATGCCGGTGGTGTAGCCGGCTCGCTTGAGCAGCTCCGCCACGGTGACATCCGCCGGCCGCAGGGGCACCCGGGCATTGCCCCGGACCCAGGCGTGCCCCGTATGGACGCCGGTCATCAGGCAGCAGCGTGACGGCGCGCAGACGGTGCTGCCGGCATAGTGGTCCGTGAAGAGC
>JALORE010000493.1 GCA_025459125.1 Planctomycetota bacterium
AAAAGACCGAGAAGAAGCGTGGCAGGTACAGGAACCACCGTTATCAGGTGAGATTGCTTATCAATGGCCCTGTACGCTCCCGAGGCGTCCAGCATGATCTGCCAAAGGTTGAGGGCGTAAGTGTGCAGGGCGTTCCCACTCCCGGCAGAGGCGAGAGCAGCATTGAAAAGGCCCTCTGCATCTGCATCCGCGCCGGACCAACTGGTGATTTCCCCTTCGGCATAGTGGATCGCATCCCGAATGGCCGCCAAGTCCGCCACTGTCCCAGAGAGGTACTGATCATAGATCCATTCCGTAACAGCACTCACCGGATCACCGGCGGCACCGCCACCATCGGCGCCGGAATAGGCGACGGAATCTATGCTCGCCCAGAGCTTGGTCCCGACCGGGAATGGGATTTCATTCTCGACGCAGAAAGTCCTGAAGACGATGGCGGCTCCAGGCCCGGCGCTCTCATAGATCGAGCCGGCCAGTTGACCCTTTGTCAACTCGACCCCGAAGGCGGCGCCGGAGACTCCCGAATCATCCCACAATCGAACGGTGGCGTCGGAAGTAAGCCATCCCCGGGTGCCCCCAATTTCCCAATAGAACGTGCGGTTGAGCGCCACATCTGCGAGCGCCGGGGCCACCGCAAGCCCGTATACCACGGTAATGAGGAGCAGAAGTCGCTTCATGGTTCATCCTTTCGTATCAGTGTCTCCGCCGAAGTCTTTTCAGCGTGGCCGCGCGAGCGTTCTTGCTGCTATGGATCAAACCGCTCGGATAGCCTAGACAAACCGGTGCAACTTCCGCCCGGCAGCGCCCAGGCCAAGCAATCCCAGCAGCACCGTCCCTGGGAGGGGAACAAGGTACAACTGGCTCTGCACGGGCGTCTCAGGGCTGTTCACGGTGTAGAGATTCAGCACGCGCACGTTACCGATTCCCGACCAGCCAGAAGCCGCGTACTGGCTCTGCCAAGTGCCGATGAGGGTCTTGTCCGCAGCAGAAAGGGTGACTTCGCAGTACGTGTTACTCAGTTTCTTCCAGTCCGTCGCAAAACCGGCCTCAATACCGCCCTCGCTCTCAAGGCCCCAGATCAGGCGCTGAAGGGTGCCTGCCGAATCGGCGGTTCCATAGTTGTAGCCGGTCAGTTGTCCCGTGGCGAACTGTGTGTAGAGCCAAGCCGTCGGGGCTTCGAGATAGTCCATGTCATCTAGTTCACCTCCGCCGCCGCCTTTGACAGCGTATTCGCTGACGTACGCTTTCAGATTGTGCGACGGAATATTGATATACTCGTCCGTCTCCACGCAGAAGGTCTGGAACGATGGTGCGTGGGCAATGTCACTGCTCTTGCCAGCAACGTACCCGGCGGGTGAGAGATTATCCCCCAGGTCAGCGATATTGAAGACTGTAAACTCGCCACCCCGACCTTCATAGTGGTTGCTGGCACGATCTACACTGACCCAGCCGACCTCGACCTCATCGGCCGGCATGGGCTGAGTGAGAATGGCCAAGGTCACCACTCCAATTATGATCAGACGTTTCATCGTTTCTCTCCACTCGTTACACAACAAAGAGGGATTTCGCGATTGTGCTACCTATGCCATGCGATGGGGCAACACAATGGCCACACAATTGCCCTGCGTGCAGAAAGATCAGGGCTGCTTAGCAGAAACGATGTGGAGGTGCTCGCGAGGCGCGTACTGCCGGCGTGAACTGGGTTTCTCGCCAGAGTGAAATGATCCCTCTCCGGCGGCATTGTGGCATGGGAGCCTCGTCTCTGCTTTCAGGCTGAATGAAGCAGCAGACAGACGTAGAGTTGAGACAATCGGGGGAGACGGCCAAGCTGTGGCCGAGCTGGAATGGGCCACCGTCGTGGTACCAGTCGGGGATGACGCCAAGCGACACTCTCTTCACCCACGGAGCCGACTTGCAGAGGCCCAGGCTCAGCAACGCCCACATGCCCAAGTGAAGGCTGTCCTGCCGTTCGGTCAGGATATGCACAGTCTGACTGTCACGCACGGCTTCGGGAGCGCCCGCCGAGGGCAACGGCCTTCGCACCAGCGGCGAAGTCGCAAAAGAGGAGTCCAGGAACGGGTCGCCAGCGAGGGGACGCTCCGGGGCGGGTTGCGCGCGAAGCCATGCAGTCTCGCCGCCGCCCAAGGGGCCCGAAACCGCCATGTCGGCATACACCGTCCCCGAAAGGGCTATACCGACAACAAGCAACGCAACGATGTTTCTCCCTGCGGTCATTCGAAACCCACGCTCCAAAATACGCCACCGACAACCAGTATCGGCACTGACAGTGCAGGAGTCAAGAGAAATTCCGATAAAAACCACGAACTCAGGCTGCAACACCAGATTCTGGCCTCTCTCGTAACTCGCTATCCTGCATGGGTTTGCGTGCCTTCAGGTCCTTGACAGCCACTGATGCGTTCACGATTTTCGGGGAAATCCGCCTTTACGAATCACCGGGCGAGCGGGAATAGGTCCGCGTTCGTGCCCCGGAAGAGGCGTGTCCCGTAGTCTAGGCCCCGGATGATCCGGCCGCCGCCCTCCGGACCGATCGTGCAATCACAGTGGCTTCCTGGCGCCGCTTTTGAGGCCGGGCCGGCTTGACGATCCTATCGAGGAACCCGATCTCGGTCAGGATGAGTGACACCGCGGCCGGCATCATGACCAGACCCGCAAAATCGTGGAAGAACTTCTCGCCGATCTCGACACTCACATGCAGCATGATCATCGCCGTCAGGAAGATGCGGAGTATATTGCACGCCACCGCGACGGGAATGCTCGAGACCAAGACGACGGCTTTATACCACCGCGACCGCCTGATCATGTAGGCAATGAACGCAGTGACAATGACAAACGCGATCAGCATCCGCAACCCGCCGCAGGCTT
>JALORE010000038.1 GCA_025459125.1 Planctomycetota bacterium
GGCGCCGCAGTCCACCATCACCCGGCCGGAGGATTCGCATGCCACGATGTGGCCGATCTCCACCCCCGAAAACCCAACCGGCGCCGCGCAACCGGCATCCATCTCTCTGAGTTCCATGCGTTCTTCATCAAACATACGCTGTCCATCCACAACGGCTCAGTTCTCCAGGACCTTCGTGCCCTTGATCACGACGTTCTTCGACGCCTTGATATTGATGTTCCCGGACCCCTTGACGGTAATATCCTTGCCGCTGATCACGATCGTGCCGTCTTTCTTCATCTGGATGCTCGCCTTGCCGGTCTGGATCACGATCTGCTCCCCGGCGTTGATGAGGAGCTTCTTTCCGACATCCAGACTATAGTTTTTGCCGACGCTCTCGGATTGGTCCGCTCCGACGCTGATGGCTTGCGCCGCACCGACGGCCAAGGTCCGCGCCGCTCCCACGGTCACTTCCTGCGCAACGCCGACCGTGATCGCCTCATTGACACCGACGGTGTGGGTCCGGTTCAAACCGACGGTGATCGTCTCGTTCTTGCCGACGTTGCGCGTGCGGTCCTCCCCGACGGAGAGCGTCTCATTCTTGCCGACCGACTCCGTGCGGTTGTTGCCGATCTGTATGGTCTCGTTGTTGCCGACGTTCTCGGTCTTACAATTTTCGACGACGATGTCCTCGTCTTTCTGGGCGTGAACGTACACCTGTTCCGCCCCTTTCTTGTCTTCGAACCGGATCTCGTTGGAGCCGCCGCCCCCCAACGTGCTGTCCGACTTCAGGGTGGACATCGTCTTGTTGGCCGGCAGGTCGTAGGGTGGCTTGGCCTGGCCGTTGTAGACGCGGCCGGTGATGATGGGATGATCCGGGTCCCCCTCCAGGAACTCGACGATCACCTCCTGGCCGATCCGCGGCGTGTAGATCGCGCCCCATTGCTTGCCGGCCCAGCTCTGTCCGACGCGGATCCAGCAGGAGCTGTTCTCATCGGATTTGCCGTAGCGGTCCCAGTGGAACTGGACCTTCACGCGCCCGAACTCATCGACATGGATCTCCTCACCGGCGGGACCCACCACCATGGCCGTCTGGGGGCCCGGGATCGTCGGCTGGGGCGTGGTGCGCGCGGCCCGGAAGGGCTCCGTGCTGCTCATCGCGGTAAGCGAGCAGGAGTAGGTGCTGTCCCCCGCGGCGCCGCCGGAGGTGTATTCCCCGGCGTCCATCGTGTGGCGGACGCCCGTGACCAGCCATTCACGGTTGCGGTCTTTCCGCGGATGATCGGTGAGTTTGAAGGTGCAGCCGGTACTGAGACCCCGGGCGTCGGAGGTGCCGGTGGCCACTTCGTACCGGGCCTGCAGTTCCTCAATCCGCCGGCGCGCGTAGCTCTCGCCGTCGCCGCCTTCGATGTAGTCGAGGGAATAGTCGTAGACGTCGAAGTCGGCGGCCTCATGGTCCCGAGGGACGCGGGCCCGCGCGTTCAGGTCCTTGCGGGTATTCTTGAAATCGAACGCATTGAGGCTGCACGACCCGGGCTGGAGGCGGGTCTCGACCACCCAGTCCCGGACGTACTGCTTGTCGCTGACCGGCGCACCGGTGAACTGAAAGCTGAGCTCCTCAAAGCCGGGACTGCTCTGGTGGGCGCTGGGGGAGTCCGCCAGGACCAGGACGTGTTGGCCGTCCTGGTGCTTGAAGAAGTAGTAGATGCCCTCCTGCTCCATGAGCCGGCTGACGAAGTTGAAATCAGTCTCCCGGTACTGCACGCAGTATTCCCACGTGCGATAGGTCTGAGTCAGGGAATCCTCGAAATCGGAGAACCCCTGGTCGCGAAAGACCTTCTTGATGATATCCGGAACCGTCATGGCCTGAAAGATGCGGCAGTCGGCGGTGCGCGTCAGAAACCACAGCCAGGGCACGACCGTGGCGCTGTAGCTCGCCAGATCGCTGCGGCTGGAGACCTGCGTGAAACGGCTGACGAAGCCGTTGAAATAGCGCATCTTGCCGCCCGGCAGCGCCAGCTTGAGGGTGACATTCTGCCCGACAATCTGGGAAAACGCGATCTGCGGATCTTCGCTGACGAGTTCCAGGTGCAGCTCGAATGGGCGCGCCAACTGTTCCGTGCCCTGCAGGCTGACTACCAGGAGCACGTCTTTGCCCAACGGGGTGTCCAGGGCCAATTCCCGGTGCTGCTGTGTCTTCGCCATAAGAGATCCTGTCGAACCAAGGGATCGGCGTGCGCCGTGCCGGCCGCTTAGTCAAACGCATAGGTCAAACCGCTGTCACTCGCGCCCACGTGTACCTGCGTGGCTTTCTGACCTTCGAGGAAGCGGTGGAGCAGCTCCCGGCTGATCTCGGGCAGCAGCGTATTGGTCAAGATCGCGTCGACCATCCGCGCGCCGCTCTCGACCTCGGTGCAGCGGTTCGCCACCAGGGTCACGACCTCGTCGCCGTAGGTGAAGGGCAGGGCGTGGTTCTCCTGGATTCGCCGGCCAATGCGATCGAGCTGCAGGCGAATGATCTGCCGGAGGACCGCATCGCCGATGGGGTAGAACGGCACGACCACGAGCCGGCCGAGCAGGGCCGCCGGGAACGCCTTCAGCAGCGGCACCCGCAGGGCCTTGGCAACCGCCTCCGGCTCCGGCATCAGGCTGGGGTCCTTGCACAGGCCCATGACCAGTTCGGTGCCGACGTTGCTGGTCAGCAGGATAATCGTATTACGGAAGTCGATCAGGCGGCCCTCGGCGTCCTCCATCTGGCCTTTGTCGAACACCTGGAAGAAGATCTCGTGCACATCCCGATGGGCCTTCTCCACCTCATCGAGCAGCACAATACTGTAGGGTCGACGGCGCACGGCCTCTGTCAGAACGCCTCCCTCGCCGTAGCCGACATAGCCCGGGGGGGACCCTTTCAGCGTCGAGACGGTATGCGCCTCCTGGAACTCGCTCATATTGATGGTGATGAGATTGTGCTCTCCGCCGTAGAGAGTATTGGCCAGCGCCACGGCAGTCTCCGTCTTGCCCACCCCGCTCGGGCCGACCAGGAGCATGACGGCGACCGGCCGATTGGGATTCTCCAGGCGGGCTCGCGAGGTCTTGATCCGGCGGGCGATGGCTTCCAATGCGTGATCCTGCCCGAGAACGCGCTCGCGCAGCCGCTCCGTCAGATGCAGCACGGCCTCGATTTCGTTCCGCGCCATGTTGCCGACCGGGATGCCGGTCCAGCCCGCGACCACCGCGCGTACGGCCTGCGCGTCCACGCACGGCATGATCAGAGGGCTCTCTCCCTGCAGGGCCGTCAATTCCTGCCGGAGTTCTCCGAGCTGCGCCAGCAGAGCCTTTCCGTCCTCCGGGATGTCCGCCTGGCCTGCCCCGGTATCGCCAGGGGGGGCGGACCGCTCGGGAGCAACCGGCCCCGGGGGCGTCGCACTCTGGCCAGCGGTGCCGACTGGCTTCTTCCCTTCCTTCTTCTGCGGGCCGTTTCCCTCGATCCCGCCGCGCAGCTTGGCCTGGGTGGCCAGAATGGACCCCACCAGCTTCTTCTCCCGATCCCACCGGGCTTCCAACTCGCGGAGCCGGCTTTGTTCGGTCTCGAGCAAGTCCCGGACCCGGGCTTGGCGGCTCTGGTGATCGGCCCCGACGGACGTCTCTCGGTCCAGGACCTCCTGCTCCGTCTCCAGGGCCTGGATGCCGTGACAGCAATCCTCGACTTCCGGCGGCATGGCGTGCTGACTGACCGCCACCCGCGCGCACGCCGTATCGATCAGGCTGACGGCCTTGTCCGGCAACTGCCGGTCCGGGATGTAGCGGCTGGACAGGCGCACCGCCGCCTCCAGCGCCTCATCCAGCACCTGCACCTGGTGGTGCTTCTCGAGCATGGCCGCAACGGCGCGCATCATGAGCAGGGCCTTGTCCTCCTTGGGCTCATCCACCTTGACCACCTGGAAACGCCGGGTCAGGGCGGGGTCCTTCTCGATGTACTTCTTGTATTCGCTCCAGGTCGTTGCGGCGATGGTACGCAGGGTTCCGCGGGCGAGAGCCGGTTTGAGAAGATTCGCGGCATCCCCGGTGCCGGCGGCGCCACCCGCCCCGATCAGGGTGTGAGCCTCGTCGATGAACAAAATGATGGGCAAGGGCGAACTCTGGACCTCTTCGATCACCTGGCGCAGGCGGTTCTCGAATTCCCCGCGTACGCCGGCCCCGGCCTGGAGCAGGCCCACATCCAGGGTGCGCAGGGTGACATTCTTCAGGGTTGGGGGAACATCCCCTCGGGCGATGCGCTGTGCGAAGCCCTCCACGACCGCGGTCTTACCCACCCCGGCTTCCCCGGTCAGAATCGGGTTGTTCTGCCGGCGGCGCATGAGGATGTCGATGACCTGCCGGATCTCGGTGTCCCGGCCGACGATGGGGTCCATTTCGCCGGCGCGGGCCCGCTCGGTTAGATCCACCGAAAATCGGGCCAGTGCTTCCTGTTTTCCCAGGGGCGCCGGCGCCATGGCTCCGGATGGGGGCTGTCCCGGCCCGGCCCGGCCCTCCTGGGCGGCCAGCAGATCCTCCGGAGAGCCCTGCAAGATCTTGGCGAAATGATCGGTGAGCTCGTCCACCTTGATCTTCTTGAACTCCGGTGAGATGCGCGTGACCACGTGACTCAGGCCCGGTGTTCGGAGAATCCCCACCAGCAGGTGTCCGGTTCGCACGCGAGACTCGTCGAACAGCAGGGAAGCATAGACCCAACCCCGTTCCACCGCCTCCTCCACGTGGGCCGACAGATCCGAGATGGACGTGGCGCCCCGGGGCAGCCGATCCAACTCCTCGACAATGTCCTTGGCGAACTTGGAGGGGTTCACCTCAAAATGCCGCGTGACGCGATGCAGGTCGGAGTCGGGCAACTGGAGGATCTGGTGGATCCAGTGGACCAGCTCCACGTAGGGATTGCCGCGGAGTTTGCAGAAGACGGTCGCACTTTCGATGCCCCGATATCCCAGGCTGTTCAACTTCCCGAATAGAGCGGTCCGATTGATCTCAGCCATGTGCCGTCCCTTCGACTGTTTTCCGGCGCTGCCTCCAAACCGCGGTCGCGTGGCCGCGTGCCGATCGT
This sequence comes from Planctomycetota bacterium, assembly GCA_025459125.1. GTDB lineage: Bacteria > Planctomycetota > Phycisphaerae > Sedimentisphaerales > Anaerobacaceae > PLanc-01. Next base: position 5,075 of record JALORE010000038.1, read on the forward strand.
CACTGTACCACACCGCCGGAGGCGATGCAACCCCCAACTTCGAGGTGGAATGTCGCAATCTCATTCCCGGGAAGATGTGCCCACTGGACCCGAAAAGTGGAATTTTCAGCTTGACACGCCCTGGCAGGGGCGGTAGCTTCCTGATATCAGGCTCTGATCAAGGGATCCACGAGAAGTGCGGCTGAGCATCCACGCCGCGGTTGGTGATGTGAGGTTGTGATCGTTCTCCCTCCTCGCGTCTCGGGTTTTGGGCGCGAGAAGGCATGGTTTTGGGTGCCGGGATTCCGATTCGGACGGTTGGGACGTCGTCATTCTCGATCCGAGCGGCACGGAAGGGGTCTGACCCCTGAGGAGACGCCGGTGCCGGTGGCGAGCTGGTGAGGGGATCATGAGCACGTTCGACATGGAGACGCTGCTGGCGGCAGTCCGCCCCGGGATGCCGTGTGGAGAGGATGTCACGCAGGCACAGGAGCTCCGCGGACTCTGGGATAGTCTCTCAGATCTGTTGCGACCCCGCTCGCTGGGGGCCGTGCCACGTGAAAACGAGCAGTTAGCGGAGCCGGATTGGGGAAAGGTCGCACGCCAGAGCTTCTCCCTCCTGCAAGGGTCGAAGGACTTGCGGGTGGCGCTCTATTTTGCCTTGGCGGTGTTCATGACCGAAGGCCTGACCGGCCTGCGCGACGGTCTGTACGTGATCCACGGTCTCCTGGAGCGGTACTGGGACGATCTTTATCCCCGACTGGACCCGGAGGACGGCAACGACCCGACCGAACGGTTGAACACCCTGTTGCCTTTGTCTTCCGAGCCGGTGACGGGCGGGGATCCCGTGCATTTCCATGCGCGTCTGCTGCGCGTGCCGCTGTGCCATTCGCCCCGTGTAGGGAAGTTCTGTCTGCGGGACATCCAGATCGCACGGGGGGAGCAGAAGGCGCCCGAAGGCCTGTCCGCGGTGCCCGAGATGCCCGTCATCGTCGCCGCATTTCGGGAGACCGCGGTGGAGCAATTGCGGCAGGAACTGGCGGACGTGCGGCAGGCGACCGAATATCTGGACGGTATCCGCGCGGTCTTCCGGGAACGGGCCGCCGGCGGGGCAGGTCCCGACCTGACGGCGCTGCGGGCGGATCTGGGGAAGATTGGTGGTATGCTGGAGGAATACGTAGGACTTGACGGCCATGCCGGCGGCGCGGGGCCCGCGAGAGCACCGGTCGAGACGTTGGCGGGGGGCAAGACCCTGTCCATCTCGGGAGAGGTGCGGTCCCGCGAAGATGCGCTCGCGGCGATCGACCGGGCCTGCCAGTATTTCGAGCAGCACGAGCGTTCGAGTCCTGTCCCGCTGCTTTTGCGGCGGGCACGCAGCCTGGCCTCGAAGACGTTTCTGGAGATTATCGAGGACGTCTGCCCGAGCGCCATCGATCAGGTCGCAGCCGTCAGCGGAACCGCCGAGACGAAGAAAGGGGAAAGCACATAAGGCCGGCGCCTCCGGCCGGGGGGATGTCTGACAGGATCCTGGAACCAAGGGTTTGACTGGGGGGGCAAGGAGTCAACATGGCAGCAAAGAAGAGCAGTCAAAAGTTCATCGGACGCAATCGGGCTCCGCGCGTGCAGATCGAATACGATGTGGAGATCGGCGGGGCTCAGAGGAAGGTAGACCTGCCCTTCGTGATGGGCGTGATGGCGGACCTCGCGGGAAAACCCGCGGATCCGTTGCCGGCGCTGGGGGAACGAAAATTCCTGGACATCGACGCAGACAACTTCGACGAGCGGGTCAAGGCGATGAAGCCGCGCGTGGCCTTCCAGGTGCCCAACACCCTCACGGGAGAAGGTAATCTGAGCGTCGACCTGACGTTTGAGAGCATGGACGACTTCTCGCCGGCCGCCGTGGCCCAGAAGGTCGAAGCGCTGAACAAGCTGCTCCAGATGCGGACGCAACTGTCCAATCTCCTGACGTACATGGATGGTCGGACCAAGGCCGAGGAACTCCTGGCCCAGGCGCTGCAGAATCCGGCCTTGCTCCAGGCGCTCGCCTCGGCGCCCAAACCACAGAGCGTGTCCCCCGAGAGCGAGAAGAAGGAGGATTGATCTTATGGCGAAAGAGAATGAGCAAGCGCGGGCACCGGAGGCTCAACCCCAGGCCCAGACCGTGGAGAAGGGGGAGTGGCAGTCCCTGTTTGAAAAATCCATCCGGCCGAAGACGGAACGGATCCGCAGCGAAGTCGGCGAAGCGGTCCAGATCCTGGCGGAGACGGTCCTGAAGAACACGAGCCTGATTCGGGACGACACCATCGAGACCATTCAAGGCGTCATTGCCGGGCTCGACAAGCTGCTTTCGGACCAGATCAACGCGATCATGCACCACGAGGATTTCCAGCGGCTCGAAGCGACCTGGCGAGGTCTCCACCACTTGGTCACCAACACGGAGACCGACGAGATGCTCAAGATTCGCGTCCTGAACGTCTCCAAGAAGGAACTGAGCAAGACGGTGAAGAAGTTCAAGGGGGTGGCGTGGGATCAGAGTCCGCTGTTCAAGAAGATCTATGAAGCGGAATACGGCATGTTTGGCGGGGAACCCTACGGGTGCCTGATTGGCGATTACTACTTTGACCACTGCGCCACGGATGTGGAGATCCTGAACGGGATGGCCCAGATCGCCGCAGCGGCGCACGCCCCCTTCATCAGTGCGGCGGCTCCCAGCCTGATGAACATGGAAACCTGGCAGGAAGTGGGGAATCCAACCAACCTGACGAAGCAGCTCCAGACTCCGGACTACGCCCCCTGGCGGTCTCTCCGCGACTCGGAGGATTCCCGGTACATCGGCCTGACCATGCCGCGGTTCTTGGGCCGGCTGCCGTACGGCGCCAAGACCGAGCCGGTGGAAGAATTCGCTTTTGAGGAGCGTGCCGACGGGGCCGATCATTCCAAGTACCTGTGGGTGAATTCCGCGTACGCGATGGGTGTGAATATCACGCGGTCGTTCAAGTTGTACGGCTGGTGCGCGCGAATCCGCGGGGTGGAGAGCGGCGGCATCGTCGAGGGGCTTCCCTGCCATACGTTCCCCACGGATGACGGCGGCGTCGATATGAAGTGCCCGACGGAGATCGCCATTACGGATCGACGCGAGGCCGAGCTGGCCAAGAATGGCCTGATGCCGCTGCTGCACCGCAAGAACACCGATTATGCCGCCTTCATCGGGGCGCAGTCGCTCCAGAAGCCGGCGGTCTACGACAACCCCGATGCCACGGCCAACGCCAATCTGGCGGCTCGATTGCCCTATATGTTCGCGGTCTGCCGGTTTGCGCATTTTCTCAAATGCATGGTGCGCGACAAGATCGGCTCGTTCAAAGAGCGCAAGGACATGGAGGACTGGCTCAACAAGTGGATCGTGCAATACGTGACGACCGACGCGAATGCCGATGAGGAGACGAAGGCCAAGTATCCGCTGGCGGCGGCCGAGGTGACGGTCGAGGAAATCGAAGGCAACCCGGGGTATTATTCCGCCAAGTTCTTCCTGCGGCCCCATTACCAGTTGGAGGGGCTGACCGTGTCGTTGCGGCTGGTATCGAGGCTTCCGTCCGCGGCGAACAAGTGATGACGTCTCTTCACGCGGCGGCGGAAGTCTGGGAATTTCGTGGCACTCGGGATGGGTGCAGACTAACAAGAGGGCGTGCGGTTTTAAGGAGCAGCAATCATGGCATTCGATTGTTTCATGAAGATCGAGGGGATTGATGGCGAGTGTACGGACAAGGCGCACGACAAGTGGATTGAGGTTCTGTCGTTTTCTCACGGGCTGAGCCAGTCCTCCTCGGGTTCCGTCAGCAGCGGCGGGGGGCGCACGGCGGAACGGTGCGACCACCAGGACTTCTCCCTCTGCAAGACGCTGGATAAAGCCTCGCCGAAGCTGGCGCTTTATTGCTGCAACGGCGAGCACATCAAGACCATCACCATTGAGCTGTGCCGGGCCTCCAAGGACAAGCAGAAGTACATGCAGTACGTGCTGTCGGATTCCGTCGTCAGCAGCGTGCGGCCGGGCGGTTCCTCCCAGGGGGAGGGGACGCTGCCGGTGGAAGAAGTCTCCTTCTGTTACGGAAAGATCGAGTGGATCTACACGGAGACAGCCCACGACACCGGCAAAGCCAAGGGCGATGTGAAAGCCCACTGGGATCTGGGCACGGGCACGGGTGGCTGATAGGCCCGATAGGGGCGGCTCTCCGGCGGTCCGTTGCCACTCTGCGCTCGCAGGCGTGCGTCCTTTGAACCGGCGAAGTACATCCGAGGGGAGACCGATGGTATGATGGAGGCCGAAGAGCTACTGCGGGCAGGGCAACTGGACCAAGCACAAAGCTCCCTGGAGCGTGCCATTCGGGCTGCGCCGGCGGATGCGAAACTTCGGGTCTTCTTCTCCCAGCTTTTGGCGGTTCTGGGCCAGTGGGACCGTGCGTTCACCCAGTTGAACGTGGCGTCGGAGTTGGATCCCGTCCACCTGCTGATGACGCGGATGTACGGCACTGCCCTGCGCTGTGAAGTGTTGCGCGGGCAGGTCTTCGCCGGGGCGCGGACCCCGCTGATCTTCGGTGAGCCGCAGCCCTGGGTGGGCTGGCTGGTGCAAGCCCATCTCCTGACGGCTCAGGGGCAGGATGTGGCCGCCGCCCAGTTGCGAGGACAAGCTTTGGAGGCGGCGCCGGCCCTCGCCGGCGCCGTGGATGACCACGAGTTCGAGTGGATTGCGGACGCCGATTCACGCCTCGGGCCGGTTCTGGAGGCGATCGTCGAGGGCCAGTACTACTGGGTTCCCTTCCAGGTGATCCGTGCCGTCGAGGTAAGCGCGCCAAAAGACCTGTTCGACCTGGTGTGGATCCCGGCGCAATTCACGTGGGTCAATCACGGGCAGTCCGCGGGTCTGATCCCGGTTCGCTACCCGCGGTCCGAAGAGTGCCGGGACAATGCCCTGCGCCTGGCGCGCAAGACGGAGTGGCTTGAGCGGCAGGCCGGGACCTACCTGGGCCTGGGCCAGCGGACCCTGGTCACCGAGGAGCAGGAGTATGCAATTCTGAACACCCGCCACGTCCGGTTGTTCCCGCCGGACCGGGACGCCGGGGCGGACGGAGGCCGCGATGGCTGAGCTGACCCCCAAGGAACTGCTCCAACCCTGCCTGCTGGATCGCCTGAGTGACGATGAGCCGCAGACGGCCCGCGAAAGCCATTATGACCGGGTCGTGTCGCTGAAGCAGTATCGGGAGGCCGTGCTGCGCGATTTGAAGATGCTGCTGAATTCCCGCATGCACCCGTCGCGGGACTCGGAGGACTCTCGCCGCGATGACATCTACGATTTTCCCCGTGCGGCGGCCTCCGTTCTGAACTACGGGATTCCCGAATTCTGCGGCCGGAATGTGTCCGGGGCCGATCCCGCGGAGTTGGAGGAGCTCATCCGGCTGTCGCTCGTCTTGTTTGAGCCGCGCATCTCTCCCCATTCGCTGACGGTGCGGTGGGTCCCGCCCGGGCCGGATGCGCCGACCATTCCTTCTCTCGCCTTTGAGATCACCGGGGACTTGTGGGCCCATCCCGCTCCGGACCACCTGCTGATTCAGACGGAAGTGGATCTCGACAGCGGCCACTGCCATTACCCGAAGGAAGGTGAGGCCGGTGGATAGGAAGCTGCTCGATCTGTATGAACGCGAGCTTGCGTACGTGCGGGATATGGGCGTGGAGTTCGCCCGGGAGTTCCCGAAGGTGGCGGGCCGCCTGGGGGGGCTGGACGACGTCCATGCCTGTCCCGATCCGTTCGTCGAGCGGCTGCTGGAAGGATTCGCCTTCTTGTCCGCGCGGGTACAGTTGAAGCTGGAGGCCGAGTTTCCCCGTTTCACCGAATCCCTGCTGGGTACGGTCTACCCCGACTATCTCGCGCCGACGCCATCCATGTGCATGGTCCAGTTCGAGCCGGCCCTGGATGAGCCGGGTCTGGCCGGCGGGTTCACGATTCCCCGGACCTCCCGCCTGCTGGGGACCCTCGGCGAGACGGAGCAAACCCGTTGCGAATACCGCACGGCGCATGAGGTTGTCCTGTGGCCGCTGCAAATCGTCGCGGCGAATTACTGCGTGCGCGAGATGGTCTCCCTGGACCTGGGTGACGTGAGAGACGCGAAGGCCTGTCTGCGGCTGCGGCTGCAGACCGGCGGACGTGTGCCGCTGCGGGAGATCAAGCTGGATTCGCTCGTGCTTTACCTGGAGGGACCCGGCGACATCCCCACCCGGATCTATGAGCAGGTGTTCGCTCATGCCGCCGGCGTGATCGTTCAGCCCACGACCAGGCCGATTCCCTGGCGACACGTGCTGGGCGCCGCCTGCCTGCGGCCCGTGGGCTTCCAGCGGGACCAGAGCCTGCTGCCGTATGAATGCCGTTTGTTCGACGGCTACCGGCTGCTCCGCGAGTACTTCGCGTTCCGCCAGCGATTCCTGTTCCTGGAGGTGGCGGATCTGCGTCCCTCCCTGCAACGCAGCAGCGACGATTTGCTGGACATCGTCATCCCGTTGCGGCAGGCGGACCCCAAGCTGGAAAACGTCGTGGGCGTCGACAATTTCCGGCTCTTCTGCACCCCGGCGATCAATCTGTTTCCCAAGCGGCTGGACCGCGTCGACGTGACCTCGCACCGCGAGGAACTGCACGTGGTTGCGGACAAGACCAAGTCGCAGGATTTCGAGATCTACCGCGTGACGAACGTGGTGGGATATGGGGAGGCCTCCGGCCCGTTGCAGGAATTCCTGCCCTTCTATTCCGCCCGGGACTTTCAACGCGGGGCGGGGCAGGCGTATTTCCTCGCCCACCGCGATCCGATGCGCCCGGTGCCACGGGAGCGGCTGCGCGGCGAGCGGTCGCGCAGCTACGCCGGCAACGAGGTGTATCTGTCTCTCGTTGACGCCGCGGCGGCGCCCTACGGCGGTGAGATCAAGCAACTGGGGGTGGAAGCGCTGTGCACGAACCGGCACCTGCCCCTGCGTATGCCCACGGGACTGGGCACCGCGGACTTCACCATGGACCAGGCATCTCCGTGCCGGTCCATCCGGTGCGTGGGGACTCCCACGCCACCGCAGTCGTCCCATGTCGAAGGCGATGTCGCCTGGCGGGCGATCAGTCACCTGTCGCTGAACTACCTCTCGCTCACCGACGACCAGGAGGGCAAGGGCGCTTCGGCTCTGCGGGACATCCTCCGCCTCTACTGCCCGCCGGGTGGCGAGGGCTTCCAGCAGGTGGAGGGCCTGCGCTCCATCGCGTGCCGCCCCATCGTCCGCCGCCTGGCGTTCCCGCATGCGGTGTCGTTCGCGCGCGGGGTCGAGGTGACGGTGACGCTGGAGGAGGCGCTCTTCACCGGGCTGGGAGTGTTCGTGCTCGGTGCCGTTCTGGAGCGATTCTTTGCGAAGTACGTCTCGGTGAACTCGTTTGCCGAGACGGTGGTCAGGACCGTGGAACGTGGAGAGATCATAAGATGGGCCCGACGACCCGGCCAGAGACCGCAGCTGTGATCCAGGCGCTCGCCGAGCGACCCTACGGCTTCGACTTCTTCCACGCCGTGCGCTGGCTGGAGAACGCGCGTCTCGATCGTCCCCGCGTGGGGGCCTCGCACCGGCCGCACGACGATCTCGTGCGGTTTCATCAGCATGTCAGCCTCAGTTTCCCGCCTGCGTCTCTGCACAGCTTCCGCGACGAGGCCGCGCGCGATGAATCTCTGCCCGGCCTGTGGGTCAATTTCTTCGGGCTGCTCGGTCCCGGCGGCCCCATGCCGCTGCCCATCACCGAGTACGTTTATAACCGCGTGCACAACCTGGGCGATCGGACCCTCGCGGCGTTCCTGGATATCTTCAATCATCGGATGATCTCGCTGTTCTACCGTGCCTGGGCCCGTTGTCAGCAGACGGTCAGTCACGACCGCCCGGATGACGACTGGTTCGCCGAGTACGTGGGCAGCTTTCTGGGCATCGCGACCGAGCCCTTCCGCCACCGTGACGAGCTGCCGGACTGTCTCAAGCTCTACTATTCCGGCCGGCTGTCTTGTCCGGCGAAGAACCCCGAAGGCCTGCAGGCGATTCTGGAGGATCACCTGAAGCTGCCGGTGGCGATCGAGGAGTTGATCGGCCAGTGGGTTGAGCTGGGGCCGCACGACCGTTGTCGATTGGGAGAGCCGGCCGGGGACGTTCGCCTGGGCGAAACCCTGGTTGTGGGCGAACGGTTCTGCGAGTGCCAGCCGACCTTCCGGCTGCGCCTGGGCCCCATGAGTTACCAGGACTACCAGGCTCTGCTCCCGGGGGGCGCCGCCCTGGCGCGGGTGGCTGCCTGGGTGCGGCTCTATGTCGGCGATGAGCTGGGGTGCCAGGTTCAGCTTGTTCTCCGCGCGCATGAGGTGCCCGGCCTGTGCCTGGGGCAGCAGGGATTCCTGGGGTGGTCCTGCTGGCTCCCAAGGCAGGACCGGCGGCAGAACCCGGACGATCTGATACTGACCTCGTTGGTGACATCATGAGCAAGAGTCTGCAACAGCGGATCATCGAGACCTCTCATCAGCTTCGGCTGGTGCAGAGGGGTTTCGCCGACGCGGAAGCGTCGCAACAGACGGAGTACCTCGGTGAAGAGCTCGACCGGCGCCTGAAGGAGATCCCCTACGGCGAGCGTCAGGCTTTCTTGCAGGGACTCCTGGCGCAGTTTCCCACGGCGCGGTCGGACCGGCCTGCCGCTGGGGACCAGGCTCGTCCGCGGAACGACGGGTCGCAGCCGGCCCTCGTTGACCCGCTCTCTCTGGCGCAGTGCCTGGTCGAGAAGCTCTCCTCTGTCACCCCGGACGACAGGCAGGCGGTGCTCGATCGTCTGCGGCAGACCGTTCCGGAGCTGTCCCGGACGGCCGGCAACTCGGGCGCATCGGGTCCGGATGGAAAATCGCCGTTCCCTCTGCCGGACGGCCTGGCTCCGGAGCGGCTGAGCCTGCTGGCGAGCCTGCTCACGGAATTCGTCGTCAAGCTCGAGCGCTGGACGACCTCGGTCTGGGCCGAGCTGCCCAGCAAGACCACGCTGCGGCCGCCCAAGCACATGGAGGAGATTGCCCGCCGCTTTCTGAGCGAAGAGAAGCGGACGACCGACGAGATCACCGAAGAACTGCGGTTGCTGCAGCAGTGCGTCACGATCAGCATGGCCGCGGCGCGGAAAGCGGCCGATGACGTGGCGCGACGGCTGGTCCAGCGGCTCGCGCCCGAGGCGATTCAGGCCGCGGTGGCGATGGAGCCGAAGAGCCTGGGAGAACGTCTCGTCAGCAGCGAAATTCGCTATTGGCGCAAATACTGTGAAATGGCCCAGGAGCTGCTGGAGCCGGAATATGTGGACCGGGAGATCATGGTGGCCATGGCGCAATATGCGGACGCCTTCCTCAAGAAACTGGAACGATCGGCAAAGAGTCCGGGAGGCCTATGACGACGGAAAATCAAGTCCATTGGTGTGAAGGTCTGTTTCTCCAGCCGCACCATCTGCAGGCCATGCAGAAGGGTCTCCAGGAGGAGATCGCCGGTGCCCGTCGCTCCCGTTGGGCCTACCCGTACGGGGTGGTGAAAATGGGGCTTTCGGACGCGGACCTCGCGAACCATCGGCTTCGCTTCGACGCGCTGCACGTGGTGATGCCCAGCGGCCGGGAGGTGCAGGTGCCCGAGAACGCTGATCTGGCGTCCGTGGACATCAAGGAGACACTGGCGGCCCACCATGGTCTGCTCAAGGTCAAGCTGGGTGTCCCGCTCTGGCAGGCAACGGGGCGGAATGTGCTCGGGGAAGGGGAGGACTGGCGCACGAAACGATTGTACCGGATCGAAGAAGTGGAGCGCGTCGATGAGAACTCCGGCAAGAACCCGCAGGTGATTCGCGTTCGCAAGATCAATGCCCGGCTCCTGTTCGAGGGCGACGACGAATCGGATCTCGAGGTGCTGCCTTTGTTGCGGATCATCCCGGCGCAAGGCGAGGACGGCGGATTCCCGCGTGTGGATCCCAAGTACATCCCTCCGTGCCTGGTGGTGAACGGGTCGGCCAAGCTGCGGGACCTCCTTCGCGACATCACCAGCCAGGTCCTGGCGCATCGGGAAGCCCTGGTGCTCCAGGCGACACGCGGGGGCGTCACGGTGGAAAGCGTGCGGGGCACGCAGTTGGAGCAGGTGCTGCGGTTGCGCACCCTGAACCGCTGGGGCGCTTTGCTCGACTCTCTGGGCCCGACCCTGGGTGCGGTCCCGCCGCTCGAGATGTACGGCTATCTGCGCCAGCTTCTGGGCGAGCTGGCGGCGCATCACCCGGGACGGGACGCCTTCGAGGTATCTCCCTACAACCATGATGACCCGTTTCCGGTTTTCGACGAACTGCTGCGCAAGATCCCGCCTCTGCTGACGGAGCAGCCCGACGTCGAGGTGCTGAAAGCGCCGTTCGTGCGCGACGAAGGCACGGGCGTTATGTGGGCCGCCCTGAATGATGAGGCGCTGTCGCGTCCCAACGAGTACTACCTGGGGATCGAAACCAAGATGGACCCCAAGCAGCTTGCCCTGCTGGTGGAGGACGCGGATAAGTTCAAGCTGATGCCGCGCAGCATCGTGTTCCAGCGTGTTTACGGTGTGAAGCTGGTGTACGAATCGCACCCGCCCGTGGAACTGCCGCCGAAGATCGGTCTGAGTTACTTCCGGCTGGTCCGCCACGAGAGTGGACGGATGTGGGACCGCATCGTGCAGGAGAAGGCCGTGGCGGCCACCTGGCCGGAAGCGGACGCGAGCGATTTCCGCCTTACGCTCTTTATGCCCGTACCCTGATTCGGGGAGAACATGTATGAAACTGGTGGCCCTGGCCGAACCGTTGTTCCAGTATGTCTGCCGGCTGCATCGCTCCGCGGCCAAAGGCTGCACCTTCCCGGTCGAGAAGGCGCGTGCGGACATCCTGCAGTTGTTCGAACAGATGAAGCAGCAGGCGGCCGCGCGCGCGGACCTGGCCGCCCAGTATGAGAGGATCAAGCTGCCCCTGGTCTTCTTCGTGGATTTCATGATGCGGGAAAGCGGCCTGGACTCCCGGCTGGCGTGGGTCCCTCTGGCCTACGATTACCGGGAGCGAGCGGGTGACGAGAAGTTCTTCCTGCTGCTGGAGGCGGATCTGAAGGACCCCAGCGAAGGGGCGACTGAACGGCTGGCCGTCTTCTACACCTGCCTGGGGCTGGGGTTCACAGGGTTGTACATGGACCAACCCGAGGAGATCCGGCGCTTGATCGGCCGCGTCTCCGGCCGCGTCTCCTCATACATGGGCGCCGATGGCCGGACGCGGCTGTGCCCGCAGGCCTACGAGCACACGGATACCCGCAACTTCACCCAGCCTCCGGGGACGAAACTGGTGGGCATCGGCATTGCCCTGGTCGGTCTGCTGATTGTCTGGTTCCTTACCTATTTTGCGCTGTTCCATGTCACCTCGGGCGACGTCGGCGCGAACCTCAAAACCCTCAAAGAACGCGCCGGTGCGAACCCCAAAGCACCCGTCCCACCGACGTCCGTGAAGACTTCCACACAGGGAGGTTAAGATGGCGACCGGACCCACAAGTCTCAAAGAGCTTCCCGCCCCCCTGCGTATCGGTGTGATTCTCGCCACCGGCGGGGGGCTGATGCTCGCGATCAAGGAGCTGCCTCTCTGGGGTGGGGCCCTGGCCCTCCTCGGCATTGCCCTCATCGGCCTGTTGCTGGTCGCCTATGCCCGACTGCTCAAGTGGCACAAGGCCCGCCAGGCCCGACCCGCGGAGCAGCAGATGCTCCGCAGCGGGGGGGCCGGTCAGCAGGGAATCAGTGATCCCGAGCAGTTGGCCAAGCTCGACGATTTGCGTCACAAGTTTGAGGAGGGTATTGGCAAGTTTCGCGCCGCCGGCAAGAGCCTGTACAGCCTGCCGTGGCTGGTGATTCTGGGGGAGCCCGGATCGGGCAAGACCGAAGCGATCCGGCATTGTGGCATCGGTTTTCCCGGCGGGCTCCACGATCCCTATGCGGGCGTGGGCGGCACGATCAATATGGACTGGTGGTTCACGGATCACGGCGTCGTCATCGATACCGCCGGCCGGTTGATGTTCGAAGAAGCGTACAGCAGCGGCTCGCGCGAGTGGCGGGAGTTCTTGAACCTGTTGCGAAAATGGCGCCGGGACTGCCCGATCAACGGGGCCCTGCTCGTGATTCCGGCGGACAGCCTGATCTGTGACGACGCCGAGAAGATCGAGAAGAAGGCCTCCCAGATCGCCCAGCGCTTCGACATGATCCAAAGAACCCTGGATGTACGCTTCCCGGTGTACGTGGTCATCAGCAAGAGCGATCTGATCAACGGCTTCCGGGAGTTCTTTGCAGGAATTTCCGATCCTCAATTGCAGCATCAGATCCTGGGGTGGTCGAACCCGGGCGACATGGATAAGCCCTATGATCCCACCTTTGTGGACAAGTACCTGGAGGAGATGAAGACGCGCTTGTTCCGTGCCCGATTGACCCGGCTGGGCGAGCTGTTGTGCGAGGACGCGGAAGAACAGGACCGGCCGACCGCGGAGGCGCTGTATGCCTTTCCGTACGCCTTTGAGCAACTGGGCCCGCGGCTGCGGCGTTATCTGGACCTGATCTTCGGTGTGGGCAGCCAATGGTCCTGCAAACCCCTGTTCTTCCGGGGCATCTACTTCACGTCTTCCATGCAGGAGGGCGCCGCTCTCGACGAGGACCTCGCCCGGGCGCTGGGGGTCCCCGTGGCGTCGCTCCCGGAAGGGCGCGTCTGGAAACGCGATCGCGCCCATTTCCTGCGGGATTTGTTCGTGAACAAGGTCTTTCCGGAACGCGGGCTGGTGACCCGGGCCACGAACGCGCGGAAGCAATATGCGCGCCGTCAGGCAGCGGTCCTGGGCTCGGCCGCCGTGGGCCTGGTCTTGCTGCTGGCCCTGACGATCTACGGCAGCTACAAGTTCGCGGGCAGCGTCAGGCCTGTGCAGAGGCTGTTGGGCGTGGCGGTCAGTCCGGAGCATTCCCTGAAGATCATCGACCCGTACAGCTATGAGTACCAGGGGGAAGGTGAACTGGGCAAGGACGTGCCGCCACGTTATGGCTATTTCGCGGCTCTCGCCCGGCAGGCGAACTCCTGGAAGCGCCATGAGGGGATTCCGTGGATCTTCTGGTGGGCGGTGGCCGACATCAGCACGGACCTGGCGGTCGTCGCGCAACAAATCTATGTGGCGGACGCCCTGCAGCCGCTGGTATCGTTCGCGGCGGACAAGATGACGCGCGAGAATGACAGGGCCTGGGGTGAGGACAGCGACGCCGGCGCGGCGCTGTGCCAGCTCCTCCATCTCCTGCGGACGCGGGCGGCCTTTGATGCCGGCTCCGCTTTCCGCCCCTTGATGAGATATGCCTATCCGGATGAATTCGTCCAGCATCCCGACCATTGGGAGACTCTCGCCGGTTCCACCCAGTCTTTCCAGACGCTGACGCTATCGGACCCGACGCTGATCGCCGAAGTCAACGCGGCGGTCGAACACGGCATCCAGGAGTTCAACAAGTACTGGTCCGGTCCCCGCGAGGGCCGCAACCGCTGGGACGGCATCAGGGCCGCGGTGGAAAACGTGAGCGCCTTTGAGAAGGCGGAACTGGAGCTGATCGCAATTGCCAATCGCCCGGACGCGGCGGCGGTGGACAACTGGCTGACGACAGGCTTCAACGAGTTGGAGAAGGCTCAGGGTCGTGTCCAGGCCGACAAGGGCGCTCTCACGTGCGCGTCCCTGGCGCGGGAGTGTGACGCGGTGGCCGCCCGGCTGTGGACCGCGGTACAGGTCGGATACGAGAGACCGCTGGGTGCCTGCGGCGCCGCCGCGGACGCCAACCGCCCCGACTCGCCGGTGCATCGACACTACCAGGCTCTGACGGCCGGTAGGGAGCAGCGCCGCCGCGAACTCCAGGATCCGGCCTTTCGTAACCGCCTCGCCGAGATCGACAAGCGCTTCTGGGAGGGAAATGCCTGCGCCGCGCGTTTCTCCGTGTACCAGGCCATCCGCGACTGTCTGAAGGCCCTCCAGAGCAGCCGGCAGAATATCACCATCGAACGGCTGGCCGACAGCATCGATGCCGGTCGGAAACAGATAGACAGAGTGCGTCAGGCCCGGTCCAACCTGAAAGGAGACCCGACCGGTGAGGTCGAGCAGGTGACGAAGGCTCTGCTGCGCTATGGAGAACGGGAGTTCTACCGGAGTGTCGTGGACTGGTGGCTCATCAAGATGCCGGAAAAGACGCCGCAGGGGGACCCGATCGACCTGGGCGACCTGATCAAAGACATGTCGAAGTCCGGGAACCAGTACGATCCGAATACGGCGCCGTGTGTTTTCGCGGCCTGGGAGCAGGTGAAGAAGGCGGATCTGGATCCCAACGGACCGCAGCGGCTCAAGTCGACAGCAGGGCGCCTGGATACCGCGTACCGAACCTACGTGCGGGCATACGTGAGATACTGGCAGGGAGAGGGCGGGTGCAAGGAGCTGGACGAGGCGCTGCCCCAGGTAGACGAGGCGATCTCCCGGAGCTGGCACTGGCGCGCACGACGCGGTGATCTGGGGGACATCGCGGTGAATCCCAGAGAGACGATCCGCAAGCTGCGGAGGACCGGCGAGAGCTTGCGGCAGAGGCAGGAATGGGCGGTACCCTATTTGCAGGACAACGCGCTTTTCCGGGACTTCGTGGACTCCTGGAACTCGGTGCCCAAGGATAACGAGCCGGTGCCCATCGTCTCGAACTGGTACAGACTGCCTGAGGAGCCGCAAGCTGCCCGACAGGTCCTGCTCCGGTGCAAGCTGGATGTGACGTTCCTGAAGAGCTACTTCGGGACGCGCGAGCGTCCTTCCGAGGCATCCCCGGACTACTACTGGTATCGACTGGCAATCACCTCCCTGGATCTGCTGGTCCAAGCGGTGGAGCAAGATGTCGCCACCAAGCTGAGAAGTCTCGGGGAATGCCGGAACAAGTTCCCCTTCGACAAGGACAGAGACAATGACGTCTTGACGGCCGCGGAGGTGAAGAGCATCTATACGCTGTTCGATGAGTTATTTGAAGAATATCCCCCCGGCACGATCGGCGAGGAGAAGAGAGCGGACCGCAGGGAGGGGGATCAGAAGCCGCGTGCCGCGCGTGATGACCTTGCGGTGGAGCCCACGGAGATCGATGAGAAGCTGCAATCGTTGCGGGACGCTGTTGCGAAGGCCGCGTGGATTCGCGGCATTGAAGCGCTCCCCCGCCCGGGCGTCAACTACTGGTGCCATCTGGAAGGAGTGCGGGTGCTGCAGGCGGGGTCGGAGAAGATCGACATGGGACATTCGGTTCGTCGGGTCGTCATCCGCCAGGGGAGGGATAGTCGGGCGGAAGATCGGGCGCCGATCGACTATCGTGAGAACTCGGTGCCTAATTGGGACTTCACGGACGGCGTACGGAGTCTCAGTTATACCTGCGCAGGCGAGATGCCCGGCGACGGGATCGCCCTGGAGTTCTACGATTTGCCGGCGGGTAACTCCAGATGGTTGAACCCGGGGGAACGGCCTTTCTCAGCGCCTTGGGCGTGGCATCGTATGCTGAAGGATGCGGCCTTTGACGAAAACAAGGGGTACATCTTGTTGCGCAAAATACAGGCGTCCAGCGGGCTGGTTGCTGTCGAGATGACCCTGCGCTTCTCTCGGGAAAAGGAGTCCGGAACCGACCCGAAGGGAAGTAAGCCCAAGCCCAAGGCCGTGGCGATCTTTCCCTTCACGAACCCCTGAGCGGTCGCCGCCGGGCACGGCGGCGGAAACAACGATAGGATAGGATGAAATGGGTTCGCTCATCAAAAGGATTGCGTCGCGATTGATGGGGCCCGCCTCCGGTCCGGAGGAAGGTCGCATTCGGGTCGCGGCCTTCGGGAAGCATCCCGCCTGGAACGATCATATGGAGGACCTCGGTCTCGATACCGAGGTGTTGGTCGCCTTCAAGCGGATGCTCTACGTGCAGGGGATTGCGCGGAACATCCAGCTCTGGCGGGAACTGGAGAAGAGGCAGGCGAGCATCGATTTCGGTCATGCCTTTGTGTGGTGCCGGAATGAGGATATCGTCGTGGGGCGGTTGTGGAAATCCTGTGACGGCAGCCCCAACCCGCGTACCGAGTTTCCCATGATTGTCTGTGCACATGGTTTTCGCATGCCCTTGCGCTGGGTATGCGATCAGGTGTTGATCCGCTTGGCGGACCTCGAGCTCCGCTGCCGGAACGCCGGTTCTGCCCCGGAGGTCCGAGCCGGTGTCTCCGCGTGCCAGGAAGAGCTCTCCCGACTGGTGGCTACGTCGAGTCTCCTGCCGGACGACTCCCCGGGTGAGCCCGATCCGATCGCGCGGCTGGCGGACGATCCGGAGTTGGGCCCAGGTGCCGAGGGCCTCGTTCGGATCCTGCACCACCTGGATGGCGAAATGCGGGCCGGTTCTTGGTCGCCGGCCGACCCCCAGCTCGGTCCACACGCGGCGCATGCCCGTGTCCCTCTGTCCGCCCGCCGACTCCCGGAGGTCCTGCTCCTGTGGACGCAGTTGCTGCTCGGCACCTACGGAGTGGCCCGGGGCATGTCCGCGTTCATGCCTTCCGGCCAGGCGTGGCTGGATCTTCTCGTTGGTGAGCCTGAGGCGCGGCAACTGTACTGTCTGCGGGCCGCGCTGGAGGCCTTGCCGCTGACCACGACGGTTCCCTTCAAGATCAGTCCGGCGTTTGCCGAGGAGGTCGGGCAGCGGATCGTACGCTCCCGTGCGGCCTGGTAGCCCGGGTCAAACCATGGCTTCGACGGCGCATCCATATCCCTGAGGTGGGGACAATCCCGTCGCTCGTCCTGTCCTCATCTCGTCGCCGTGTTGGCCTGCCCCCGGATTATGTGCCAGCTCGAAGTAGAGAGTTGACAGCAACTTCTTCCCTGTTTGGCGCAGGCGCTGGCCCGCCGAAGCCGGAGCCGAAGCCAAACAGGCGGCGGCGAACGCCGCTGGCGTCGCATAGTGGAGCGAACTGTGCGGCCGGTCGTGATTGTATCGCCCGCGATCATCTTCCACCAGTACTTGGGCCTACGGCCTGTTCGCCTGCAACGGCATCCTGTTCAATCATGAGTCGCCCCGGCAGGGCGAAACCTTCGTCACACGCAAGATCACCCGGGCGGCCAGTCGCATCCGGTGCGGCCTGCAGGAGAAGCTGTTTCTGGGCAACCTGGACGTCCGGCGGGACTGGGGCTTTGCCGGCGATTACGTCGAGGCGATGTGGCTGATGCTCCAGCAGGATCGACCCGACGATTACGTCATTGCCACGGGCGACCGCCACTCCGTGCGGGAGTTCCTGGACGAGGTCTTCGGCTACCTGAGCCTGGACTGGCACAAGTACGTGGAGATTGACGCCCGTTACTTCCGGCCCAGCGAGGTGGACCTGCTCCAAGGTGACGCCGGCAAGGCCCGGCGGCTCCTGAAGTGGCAGCCGCGCGTCGGCTTCCGGGAACCCGTTGCCAACGCCGCAGGGATGTGAGGCGCAGCGGTCGTTGTAGGGCGAGCGTCCCCGCTCGCCCGCACATCGTGCGTCTTCGCACGATCTCCAGCGCGATCCAACAATTCGCTCACGGCGAACGGGGACTTTCGACCTACGAAGAGACGGTGACTTCGCCACCGCACGCTGGATACACCCGGTACGAGAAGGTACGACACGGTTTCTCCTTGCAGCGACGGGCCGCTCCGGCTATCTTCCCGCCATGAACTGTGCGAACACGACGCCGGCGGCATTCCACCTCAGGAGGTCACTCCGATGAAACGATGGTTTCTGTCTTTCCTGGTCCTGATAGCCACGGCGCTCCCGAGTCCGGCGGCCACGGCGCGTCTCAGGGACAACGTGGATGTCGTCATCTATGGCGGCACCTGTGCCGCGGTGACGGCGGCGGTGCAGGTCGAGCGCATGGGTAAATCCGTCGTCATTGTCTGCCCCGAGAAACACCTGGGTGGCATGAGCAGCGGGGGCCTCGGCTTCACCGACGTGGGCGACAAGTCGGTCATCGGGGGGCTGTCGCGCGAGTTCTACCACCGCGTGTGGCAGCATTACCAGACGCCGGAGGCGTGGTCCTGGCAGAAGCGGGAGGCCTTCGGCAACCGGGGCCAGGGCACCGCTGCGGTCGATCAGGATAAGCGCACGATGTGGGTCTTCGAGCCGCACGTGGCGGAGCGGGTGTTCGAAGACCTGATCGCCGAACACCAGATCCCCGTGTACCGGGACGAGTGGCTGGACCGCGGGGCCGGCGTCCGCAAGGAGGGCGCCCGCCTCGTGTCGATCGCGATGCTCAGCGGCAAGGTCTTCCGCGGCCGGATGTTCATCGATGCCACCTACGAAGGCGACCTGATGGCGGCGGCCGGCGTCCGCTGCCACGTGGGCCGGGAGTCGAACGACCTCTATGGCGAGCAGTACAACGGCGTCCAGAAGGACGTCCGTCACCACGGTCACTACTTCAAGGCCGCAATCAGCCCTTATGTGGTTCCCGGCGATAATCATTCGCCCTTACTGCCGAGAATCAGCGCCCAGCCACCGGGCGAGAACGGGCAGGGGGACCACCGCATCCAGGCATACTGTTTCCGGATGTGCCTGACGCAGGTGCCGGAGAACCGCGTGCCGCTTCCGAAGCCCGCGGACTACGATGCCGGTCAGTACGAGCTGTTGTTGCGCGTGCTCGCCAGCGGCTGGCGGGAGGTCTTCCAGAAATTCGACGCCATCCCCAACGCCAAGACCGACACCAACAACCACGGGCCCTTCAGCACCGACAACATCGGGATGAACTACGATTATCCGGATGCCTCCTACGCCCGGCGCCGCGAGATCCTCGCAGAGCACGAGACCTACCAGAAGGGATTGATGTACTTCCTGGCGAACGACCCTCGCGTTCCGGAAGATGTCCGTGGTCCGATGAGCCGCTGGGGGCTCGCCCGGGACGAGTTCGCCGACAACGGGAACTGGCCCTACCAACTCTATATCCGCGAAGCCCGCCGGATGGTGGGGCAGTATGTGATGACGGAGCTCGATTGCCTCACCCGGCGCCAGACCCCCGAGCCGGTCGGCATGGGGTCCTACGTGATGGATTCGCACAACGTACAGCGGTACGTCACGAAAGAGGGCTTCGTCCAGAACGAAGGCGACGTGGGCGTCAGTCCGCGCCGGCCCTACCAGATCGCGTTCGGCGCCCTCCTGCCGAAACCGCGGGAGTGCTCGAACCTCCTCGTCCCCGTATGCGTCTCATCCTCGCACATCGCCTATGGCTCGATCCGCATGGAGCCGGTGTTCATGATTCTGGGCCAGAGTGCCGCCACCGCGGCGGTGTTCGCTATCGAGGCGAACGGCCCCGTTCAGCAGGTCCCTTACAACCAGCTACGTGAGAGGTTGCTCGCCGACGGCCAGGTTCTCGAACGATAGACTACTGCGACCAGCCGGGCAGAGAGACGGTGGCCTGGTAGTTGGAGTAATTGCACAGTGGGTTGCGCGTGGGTCTGTACAGCCGGCCTTGCCGGGGGCTGTCACTCTGCGTGTATACCCAGATCTCGTGGGGGTCCCAGACGACGATCTCATCCCGGCAGTCGCCGGTGACGTCCAGGACTGCGTAGCACATATCCGGGTGGCCGTCGGCGGGAAAGCGCACGACGCGCCGGCCCCAGCCGTCGAACAGGCCGCCCTCCTCGACGTTGGGCGACAGGACGAAGTACTCCGGCGGCTTGCCCGTCCAGTTGATGGGCAGGCACATGCTGCCGTGCTGGCACGGCTCGCAATCGTGGTAGACCTCGCCCTGGGCATCGTAGAAATGCAGGATGCCCTGGTTGCCCCAGAAATTGATGGACACGCTCTCCAGGCCGGGCAGGTCCGTGCGGAAGTCGGCGGTGGCGGGGTTCTGGACGTGACCCAGGAACTGATGTTTGAGCACGTTGCCTTTCATGTCCGTGAAGAAGATGCCGGCGTCGCTGGCGGCGCAGAGAAGACGCAGCTCGCCATCCGGTACGAAGCGGACGATCGCCAGTCCGTCGGCGTGGTCTTGCATCTTGCCGTCCAGGGTCCACAGCCGGGTCCCATCGTGGTCGAAGAGCGAATAGCCGATGGCGAGCTCATCCTTGCCGTCGCCGTCGATGTCGTGGGTGTAGGGATAGTGCCCTGTGTTGCAGGCGGCCTCCCACAACGGTTCCAGCCGGTCATTGAGGGCCCAGAGGTGGTCGTAGCGGGTCTTGATGATGATGTCCCGCGCGTGGCCGGTCCCCCGCAGGTCGCAGAAGTAGAGGGAATCCCCCAGGATGCGCGGGAACTTGTTGTGGGGCGGTTTCGCCTGCGCCGGCATGTTCGGTGTCGGCGTCTCGTACTTGGTCTTGCCGGTGGCGCCGTCCGCGACGATTAGTTTCGTATGCATGCAGTAGACGACCTCGGTCCGGCCGTCGCCATCGAGATCGTGGATCTGAAAGCCTACATCATTGGTGAGACCGTCTTTCCAGGCATCCGGCTCGCCGATCTGCCACAAAACCTCCCCATCGAACGTCATGGCGGTCAGGCAGCTCAGCTCGCTGTTGGTGTCCTTGGGGCCGTGATGGATTATCTGGCCGATCAGGATGTCGATCTGGCCGTCGTGGTTGAGATCGCCGAACCGCAGGTTCCGGCCGACGCCGAAACCCGCCGTGGCCGCCTTTTTCCACAGCATGGGCCGAGGATTGGCGGCCTGCAACTCGGTCAACTCCCGCTCGCGCGACGCGACACGTTGCAGGAAACGGTCCTTCTCCCCGGGTGTAGTCATGACCGCCACGTTCCTATAGCGGGTGGGCACGTCGGACATCAGGCCGACCTTGCCCTGCGCGTAGGTCTTGTCCTCGGCTTCGAGCACGGTTCCATCGTTCAATTGAGCCCGGAGGTGACTGCCGGTCACGTCCACCTGCCCCGTGAGGTATTTCCCGGGTCTCCAGGCACAGGGTTTCTCGGCCAGTATGACTTCACAGGGCTTGTGGTAGGCTGTCTCATGCCGGACCATCTTGAGCAGGGCTTTCTGACCCTGGACCCCGAAGAAGTAGTAGCAGCGGTCATTACGATAACGAAATACGATCCCGCTTTGGGCTTTGTCCGAGGCGGGTGCGAAATCGACGGTCACGCGATAATCCTGCCACAGGGGATCGCCGGCGACGAGCATCGGGTGCGTGAAGTTCTCGCGGTTCGTGTGAGCCTGGTGCATCACCCGCGTGCCTTCTTCCTCCATCAGCCGCCACGCCCGCTGAGAGCCGTCGGATTTGAAGGCGGACACCGCCCAATTGCCCTGAGGCGCGACCTCGCGCAGGTAGTGGTACTCCGTGTGGGCGCCGACGACATCGAAGATCAGGCCGAAGCGCAGGCCGCGGAAGTCGTCCTTGAGAAGCTCCGCCGGGTATGCGTCCGCGCCGGCACGCGCAGGCACTGCCAGGATGACGCCGTACAGAAGTGCCAACAGGGCAGTTGTCCGGAAGAACCGTGATCGTCGTTGCCACTGCATCGTCTGACCTCCAGTAGATTCTATCGTGATGTACCCGAGGCATGGTACCACAGTACCTGGGCTCTGCCAATCCTTGGCAGCAGGAGCATCCGGCGTTATCATGTCCCGCGACAACACCGTTTCTGAGGAGTCCGCCCATGATCGCGACGTTTCGGTATCTCGCTTGCAGCGTGTTGCTCGTTTCCCTTGTTTCCCCGACTCAGGCCCGGGAGTATCCCTACCGCTGGGTCTTTGTGTCCAGTTCCCTGCGGACGGACAAGGACGTGGCCGAGATCGAGCGGATCGTTCGAACAGGGTCGGAGCACGGTATCAACGGCATGGTTCTCTCGACAAGTCTCGATCGCCTCGACCTGCAGCCGCCGGCGTTCCTGGAGCGACTCGCCCGGGTGAAGGAATTCTGCCGGGCGCGGGGCGTCGAGATCATCCCGAACATCTTCAGCGCCGGTTACGGCGGCTCCGTGCTGGCGCACAATCGCAATCTGGCGGCCGGGATTCCAGTGCGGGATGCGCCCTTCCTTGTGAAGAACGGGGAGGCTTCTCTGAGTCCGGACCGGCCGGCCGGCATCGTCAACGGCGGGTTCGAGCAGTATGAAGGCAGGCAATTCCAGGGCTACCGGTTCCACGACAAGCCGGGCGAGGTCTCCTTCGTCGACAAGGCGATCTTCCACAGCGGCGTCGCGTCCCTTCGCTTCGAAGGCTTCGGGCGCTACGAGCACGGCCACGCGCGAGTTATGCAGGAGGTCGAGGTCCAGCCGCACCGCTGCTACAAACTGAGTTGCTGGGTCAAGACCGAGGCCCTGGAGCCGAGCGAGGCCTTTCGCATCCAGGTCCTGACCCAGAACGGCCGCAACTTGGCGCCGTACGATCCTGCGGTCGCGTCCACGACCGACTGGCGGCAGGTCATCATGGGATTCAACAGCCTGGAATATGGCAAGGTCAACATCTATGCCGGCGCCTGGGGCGGCCAGGCGGGACGATTCTGGATGGACGATCTGGCGGTCGAGGAAGTGGCGTTATTGAACGTCCTGCGTCGGCCCGGGACGCCGGTGACGGTGCGGAGCGCCGCGACCGGTGAGCTCTATGAAGAAGGCCGGGACTATGCCCCCCTCCAGGACGAAACGCTCAACTTCCGGTTCGATCACGAGCCGCCCAGGATCAGGCTGCTGTCCGGCAGCCGCATCCAGGACGGCGAGCGGCTCAAGGTCAGCTACTATCACGGCATCGGGATCAACCGTGGCCAGGTCACCATCTGCATGTCCGAGCCGGAAGTCTACCGGATCTGGGAGAAACAGGCCGAGCTGATGCACCAGCACCTGGCGCCCACGAAGTACCTGCTGAGCATGGATGAGATCCGGGCGGGGGGAAGTTGCCAGGCGTGTCAGCAGCGGCATCTGAGCATGGCCCAGATTCTGGGCGACTGCATCACGAAGCAGGCCGCTATCCTCCGGCGGGCGAACCCCAGGACCGAGGTATTCGTCTGGTCGGACATGCTCGACCCGAACCACAACGCGCATGGCAACTACTACCTCGTCGAAGGGGACTGCGGCGGGTCCTGGCAGTACGTGCCCAAGGATCTGACGATCGTGTGCTGGTACTACGAGAAGCGCACAGAGAGTCTCGGCTTCTTCTCCTCACACGGGTTCCGCACGCTGGCCGGGGCCTATTACGACGGCGACACCCTGGATAACCCGCGCGGCTGGCTCGACGTGCTTGATCAGACACCGCAGGCGGTCGGCATCATGTACACGACTTGGCGAGACAAGTACGAATTGCTCGCGCCCTTCGGCGACCTCGTCGCCAGCCGCAGCCAGTAGCACGGGCACCCTGCCCGTGAGTAGCATGGGCGTTGCGCCCATGAATGCGAGGGATGTCCACGGGCGCTCGCGCCCGTGGTACTCATGGGCACGATGCCCATGCTACTTGAGAACGCAGATCGCCTCCGGCACGCGGACCCACAGGGCAACACTCTCGATGATGGCGAACTGGTACTGCCCCGGCGCCGGCCCGACGAAGCTGGTCATCATGTCCTCCCCGAGCACAATGTTCGTGAACGGCCCGCTGGTGTCGATGAGGACGCCGCCGCCGGGCACGGCGGGCGCCTTGATAATCGTATCAGTCACAATCTGACGGGCATGTTCCAATTCGGTGGTGTCGCTGGGTGGGTACAGCCGGAAGAGATGGTTGTAGGAGGGTGGGGTCAAGGCCAGCGCGTAGGGTCCGAGGAAGCCCGAGGCATCGAGCTGCTCGACAGCGCCGACAATGTCCTGCACGGCGTCGCCCACGGCGTTCCAGGACCGCAGCTTGACCGAGCGGACGCGCGGGGTGTCCAGCAAACCGACGACGTTGAGAGAGGCCAGGCCGTTGAACACGATCTGGTCCTCCTGTCGGGCCAGGGCGAGCGCCGCCTTGACGGCCGCGCTGAGATCGAGCGGAATGCCCGACTGCTCGTAGGCCGCCACGTCCCAAACAGACAAGGTGAATTCGCTCTGAATCACCGCTACCGGGATCATGCAGCTTGAGCTGGCGGCGACCCCCTTGATCGTGTCGCCCTGGACCGGGGCGTCGCCGAACGGCAAAGCCTTGATAGCCAGGCCCTGCGGGCCGACCGTATGCAGCAGCCGTCGGCCGGCCAGTTGGCCGCGCGCGGCCCCGACCACGGCATTGTCGATTGCCTCCCATACTCCCTCGCCAAACGGCGTGTCGCCTCGATTCAAGTATTGCTCCGACATCTGCCACTCCCGCCTTCAATTGATGATTGATGAGTTGTGGTCGGCGTGCGATGACCTCCCGCTCACGAATCGCGCCTGGCGGATTCTCTCAGATCGCCAATGGTTCGTATCGTCCGCTGCGCCGTCGCTGCCGGTTTCGCTTCTTCTGTCCCGGACGGCTCGCGGCCGGCGGCCATGGCATTGACCTCTTCGGCACCCTCCGCGAGGAAGGCGTCCTCCTCCTTGGATAGAATACTGATCAGACGCTGGAATTCGCCCTTGTGGACGCGTTCTTCATCCGCGATCTCCAACAGGACCTTCTTCGCCAGTTCGTTATCCGTGGCGTCGGCGTGCGCGGTGTAGAGGTGCGCAGCCTCTTCCTCCGCCGCCAGGTTCAGCCGCAGGGCACGCAGCAACTCCGCATCGGTCATCTTGCGTTCGGGAACGATACCAATGAATGGATTCGTAGCCTCCGGCATGAATCGGATCTCCTTTCAAGCCACCCGTAGATATCGAGTGCCAATAGACTGCGAGGACAGACACGCCGGACGAATAAGGAATTCGCTGGTTCACGGGTAGAGGAATGCGTGGAGCGTCGGACCCTATGGGTGTTCGGCCCTGCTCTGTCACCCATTGCAGGTGGATTCCCGCCTTGGCGGGAATGACAGGAGGGGGGGACTTCTCAGACTGACACCGCGTGGGGCTTGGGAGAAGAAGGTGGCACCGCCAAGCCGCGCCTGACGATGCCACCCTGAGTGAACGGCAATTGCGTGGTTTCCGTCAGCGGCGGCAGGTCAACAGTCGGTACGTTTCTTCGCCGCCGTTGAGCAGGTGGACCAGCGGTTGCGGCCGGTCCACGCCTTCGATGAATTTCGGCCGGGCGGCCCAGGGCGTGATGCTCAGCACGCCCATCAGGTCCATCCAGTACTGTAGGCGGGCCACCGGCAGGTTCCAGGTCATATGGAAGTGGTTCGCCGGTGGATACTGCTTGTATTCGAGCATGCTCGCGTACTTCGGCACGACGAACGTGTGCGGCCAGGTCGGCGTTGTCAGGTTGCACATGGCCTTGCCCAACTCCTCCGGCACCGTGGTCGTCTCGGCCTCGTCCCAGATCAGGCCGAACAGGCCGTTGACGCCGCTGTACGCCATCCGGGCCGCGATCCCCTTGATGCCGCCGGGCGTCATGAAGGTGACGGAGTTGCCGCCGCCGGGGAAGTAGAACTGATCGGCCAGCGGCATGGCGACCCGCTCCATGACCTGCTTGACTGTGGCGGTCGGCTCGGCCGCCCAGTCGAAGGCGGCGCTACCCGAGTTGTCGCCGTCCACGAGGCCCTTGGTATACCAGTCGGTACTGGTGTCGAGCTTCTTAAGACCCAGCTTCTCCGCCAGGTCCTTGATCTCCCACGCCTCCCAGACCTTGCGGAAGTCCATGAACAGCGGGGGATTGCCGCCGCTGAGATGGGTCATGAACAGCATCGTCAGCAGGCCCTGCACGTCGGCCTCGGTCGCGAAGGGCACGGGCGGCTTGGGACCGGTGTGATCGAACGTGCTGTTGAAGAAGGACTCCATCACGTCCGCCACCGGCAGGGGGATGCCGCGGGGATCGCTCCCCCATTCGAGCTGGCTCATGAAACCGCCGCCGACCGCGTTGAGGTCGGTCAGGAGGTCGTGGACGATCAGGTACATCGCCAGGGACCGGTCGAAGCGCTCGCTGTCCTCGTCGCTGTTGAGGTCCAGCCGGTTGCCCACGTAGGGCCGTCTCCATACCCATGGAGTCGTGCCCGAAGATGACGACGCGGCGGCCGCGCAGCGTCACTGCGGTCACGGCGGCGTAGCACCAGTCGATGAGGTTCCTGGCGGTCTGGTCGGTCATGTCGGGCTCCAAACCCTTATCCGGCCAGGTCCCCACGTTCAGCGCCGCCGTCCGGCCGTACTGGGCCAGGGCGCCGTTGAGCGCGTGGGCATAAACCACGCCCGGCTTCGGTCCGCTGTTGCCGCAGGTGATATTGATGGGTGTCTCCCGCGGGAACTGCTGCAGCAGCGAGATGGTCGTCAACTGCGGGAAGGCCCACGTATCCGGCACGCACACCAGGATATCGACATCCGCCTTGCGGAACTGCTGGGCGACGATGTCGGCCTGGGCCTCGCCGTCCACGAGCACGGTCGAGTAGACGACGGGCACCGGCGTCTTGTCCGGCAGCACTACCGCGCCGCTGATGGTCTCGGCCGCCATCTGGGCGATATTCTGGCAGCGGGTCCGGCTCTCTTCGTCGATTCGCGGATCGCTCGTCGCGAATACGCCGATCACCGGGACCTTCGGCGTCGCCTTGCGGATCGCCGGCAGCCTGGTTGCTTCACCTCGTCTGGCCATGCACACTCCTTTCGATTCGTGATTCATGATTTGCGATCTGTGAATTCGGCGCTGTCCTGGCGCGAGCCAAAATCATAAATCATCAATCATGAATCGTAAATTGCTTCGGCTCTTCCAACATCTTCTTGATGAAGTCCAGGAACTGGGCGGCGTAGGCGCCGTTGGTGACCTTGTGGTCGACCGAGAGCGTCATATTCATCAGCTTGCGGACGAGAATGTTGCCGTTGTCCGGGACACAGGTGTCGGTGATGCGTCCGACGCCCAGGATGCTGCACTGGCCGGGGACGACGATCGGGATGAACGACTCGATGCCGAAGGCGCCCAGGTTGCTGACGGTGATGCAGCCGCCCTCCAGGTCGGACAGGTCCAGCTTGTCGTTGCGGGTCCGCTCGATCAGGGCCTGGCTGTCCTGCGCGATCTGCCGGAGGTTCTTCCTGTTCACATCCTTGACCAGCGGGGCGACCAGGCCGTCCGGCACGGAGATCGCCAGCCCCACGTGAATGGCGTCGGCCAGCTTGATGACATCGCCGGCGAGCTGGCCGGTCATGAGCGGGAATTTCTCCAGGCCGGTAGCCACGGCTTTCATGATGAAATCGTTGAACGCCACTTTGACGCCGGGCGTCTCGTTCACCTTGGTACGGGCCGCGACGAGGTCCGTCATATCCACCCGGACGGTCAGGTAGAAGCAGGGGATTTCCCGCTTGGACTTGAGCATGCGTTCGGCGGTGATCCGCTGCAGGCGATTGACCGGAACGGTCGCGCCGAGCTTGGTCTCTGCGGCGGTTCTCGTAGGTTGGGCGTCCCCGCCCGACCTCGCTGGGCGACCGGGGACGGTCGCCTTCCCAGCCGCGGGCGGCTGGGCTGCACGCTTGGCCTCGGCGGCGCTGCGAATATCCACTTCCGTGATCTTGCCGGCGGGTCCGGTGCCTCGAACCGTCGCCAGATCGACGCCCAGCTCTTCCGCGAGCTTCTTGGCACGCGGCGAGACCATCATCTTGCCGGCCGGCTGCGCCGGCTCGGGCGCGACCGCCGGCGGCGTGATCGTGGTCGGCATCTGGGCTGTGGGCGCCACCAGGGCCCCGGCCGCCAGGCCCACGCCACCGGTGAGGGCCTCGACGAAGCTCATCGGTACCTGCTCGTCCTTGTCGCCGAGAACCAGCAGGGGGCCGCCCACGGGCAGCGTCTGGTTGACCTGGGCCAGGATGTACTTGACGAAGCCGTTCGCCGGGGACTCCATCTCCAGCGTGGCCTTGTCCGTCTCGATCTCGAAGATCACGTCGCCTTTCTTGACTTCCGCCCCAACGTTCACCAGGCATTTGACGACGGTGCCTTCTTCCATCGTCTGGCCCATCTTCGGCAGGTTGATTTCTTGCGCCATGTATGTCGTCCCCGTCAGAAATCCTCAATTCTTCGCCTACTGCCCCACAGCGTGTCTCACCGCGTCCACGATCTGCTGGACGCTCGGAATGCTGGCTTCCTCCAGCGGCTCACTCATCGGCGGCGGCACATCCCGGGCGGCCAGATTGATCGGCCGGCAATCGAGGTAATCGAAGCCACGCGAGCCGTCGCCGAAATCGTATTCCATGACCTGAGCCGCGATTTCCCGGCCTGCGCCGCACCAGCAGAAGCCTTCGCTGACCGTAATCAGCCGCCCGGTCCTGCGGACGGACTCGGCGATCGTCTTGGTGTCCAGGGGTTTGAGCGTCCGCACGTCGATCACCTCGGCGTCGAGGCCGTGTTTCTCCGCGAGGATCTTGGCGGCATCCAGGGCCCGCATGGCCATCCGGCAGTAGCTGACGATGGTCGCATCGTGGCCCGGTCGCTTGATGTCCGCAACCCCGAGCGGGATGATGTAGTCGTCCGTCGGCACCGGGCCGGTCTGGCCGTAGGTCGCTTTGTGCTCAATGAAGACCACGGGGTTATCGCTGCGGATCGCCGCCTTGAGGAGGCCCTTGGCATCGTAGGGTGTCGAGGGCATGACCACGTACAAGCCGGGCGTGTGCATCAGCCAGGCTTCGAGCGATTCCGAGTGGTGGGCGGCGATGCACCGGCCCACGCCACCCTCCGTGCGCAGGACCATCGAGACCTTGGCTTTACCGCCGAACATGTAGCGGTTGTAGGCGCCCACATGCACCAACTGATCCATGGCGATGGTCACGAAATCGACGTACATAATCTCGGCAATCGGCCGCAGGCCGCGGAGGGCCGCGCCCACGGCGGCGCCGGCGATGGCGGCCTCCGAGATCGCGGTGTCGATCACCCGTTCCTGGCCGAACTCCTGGAGCAGCCCGCGGGTCGCCGCGTAGGCGCCGCCGTAGAGACCGACGTCCTCGCCGAAGACGAAGACGCGGGAATCGCGCCGCATCTCTTCCGCCTGGGCGAGCGCGAGCGCCTGGGCAATGGTCAGGACATCCATGCCGAACTGGGACTTGATCTGGGTCTTGGCCTGGTCGGCCGCCTCTTTCTTGGTCTTGGCGGTTGAGGCGGCGACCAGCTTCTGGAACGCCTCCGTCGCCTCCCGAACCTTCTCGGCCGTGCCCCGGGCGTTCTCGACCACGTGGGCCGGATAGCTCTCCGGCACATACACGTCCTTGTCGACATCGGCCGGGTTCGGCAGCGGACTGTTCAGGGCGAACTGCGTCGCCGCCTCGATCGTGGCAAACGCCCTATCCTTGATCCCATCCAATTCCTGTTCGGGGCAGTGTCCCTCCGAAACGAGCTTGCCCCGCAGGACGGTGATCGGGTCGCGGTCGTGCCAGGCCTTCTCCTCGGCCTTGGTCCGGTACTCGCGCGGGTCGTTGCGGCTGTGGCCGTACCACCGGTAGGTCTTGCACTCGACCATCGTCATCTGCTGCTCTGTGCGGGCGCGCTCGACTGCCTTGCGAATCGCGTGATAGACCGCCACGACATCCATCCCGTCCACGATCATGCCCGGGACGTTGTAGGCGGCGGACCGCACGGCGATGTCTCCGATGCTGCTCGCGCAGCGGGTTCCTGGGACGGGGCTGCCCGAGAACGGCACGCTCATGCCGTAGAGATTGTTCTCGATGACTGCCACGAGCGGCACCTTCAACGTCGCGGCCATGTTCATGGACTCGTGGAAGGTACCGGTGTTGCAGGAGCCATCCCCGAAGAACGAGATCACGACTTTGCCGCTTTTCTTGAATTTCTCCGCCAGGGCCGCGCCGACCGCTGGAGGTTGGTTGCCGCCGACGATGCCGGTGGAACCGAGGTTGTTCTGCTTCTCCACCTCGGCGATGTGCATCGAGCCGCCCCGGCCCTTGCAGTAACCGGTCTCTTTGCCCATCAGCTCGGCCATCATGGCGTTCCAGTGGTCCTGCCGATCCTGCTCGCAGTCGCAGTACTTGTTGCCGATGGCTCCGCAGTGACCATGACCCCGGTGCGTCGAGCCGATGACGTCGCCCCGCTCGATGGCCGCAATGGCCCCGGTGGCGATCGCCTCCTGGCCGGCGTAGAGGTGCGAGGCCCCCTTGATGATGTTCTGCCCGAGGAGGTCATAGACCTTCTCCTCGAAGAACCGAATCTCGTAAATCGTGCGGAGCCAATCCTTTACGTCCGCCAATGTGACGGTACCCGCCCGGATCAGATCCTTCACCGTGGGAGCGGCCTTCGTGCGTGTATCCTCGACCGAGAAACTCATGCAGCGACTCCTCAAATGGACTGATTGGGGTTCCCAGCCGCGACCGGTCGCGTTGGGGGGCCCTGCTCGCCCCCCGGGAGCGGCCATCGACCAGACAGCCTGCGCAGGGGGCATTGAAAACATGCTACTATACCACAGGGTGACCCCTTCGGCAAGCGTCTCGCCCTTTTTTGACCGGGGTACCCCAGGGGGCTTGTCCCGGCCCGTCCGGACCCTACAATGGGATGGACGCAAGGGGTTGGACGCCGAAGACTTGTTCGGCCTTTCTGTTGTCAGTGCTTTTGTGGGAGAAATCACGTGCGTGAAATTCGTGAGCGGATGGTCGATCGCGGTCAGGAGCCCGACGCCGCGAGTGTAGCGAAGTGGCTGGGAGTGAAGGAGTACCGGCGCTGGGCGCGCCTGGTGGAACTCATCGAGAGCAACTACCCGCATGTCTTCGTACCGGACTGGATCTATGGGGGCAAGAAGTACGGGTGGGCCCTGCGCTTCAAGAAGTCCAAGTCGTTCTGCACGCTGATTCCCGAACGCCACCAGCTCGTCGTTCAGATCGTCTTTGGCGCCGAGGAACGTGCGACGGCGGAGAAGATCCTGCCTGAGCTGAGCCCGGATGTTTGCCGGGCGTATGCGGGCGCGACGACCTACCATGATGGCAAATGGCTGGCGCTGGCGGTCGATCACGACGAGATTCTGGCCGACATTGAGAAACTGCTCGCCGTCAAGCGCAAACCAAAACGCGTCTGAGGAGCCGTTCATGGACGCGCGTCTGGCATGATGGATAGGCCAACCGATTGCGTTTGACCCCGGCGGGCCCGGGACGTAGAATTCGACCCGCCAAGGTGGTCCGCGGAGCAGCCGGGGACCCCGTGGCGCCAGGGTGAATTGACCCGCACTAAGCACAGAAGAAGGAGAGTCCCTTATGCTCAGTGGGACGGTGGATCGGTCAACACGCCGGGGAAATCGGATCGTGGTTTGTGTGTCGGCGCTGGTATTGTTGGCGTCGTTGTCCGCGGGCGCGGCGAATGAGTCCGCGGTGGGGTCTTCGCAGGGGGGGCTCAAGATCTTCGAGAACCAGCGGTTCCTGGTCCACGAGGATGGCCGGCCGTTCTTCTATCTCGGGGATACCGCGTGGGAGTTGTTTCATCGGCTCAACCGGGAGGAGGCGGACCGGTACCTGGAGAACCGGGCGAAGAAGGGGTTCTCCGTGATTCAGGCGGTGGTCGTGGCGGAACTGGATGGGCTCAAGACGCCCAATGCGTATGGACATACGCCATTCCGGGACATGGACAGCCGCAAGCCCAACGAGGACTACTTCACGCACGTGGACTACATTGTCAACAAGGCGGCGGCGCTCGGCCTGTACATCGGCATGCTGCCGTCCTGGGGACGCTGGGTGGGCGGTGCGGATGCGGGCCGGCCGGACAGTGACTTCTTCAACGCAGGCAATGCCGCCGACTATGGGCGTTTCCTCGCCCGCCGGTACGCCAATCAGCCGATCATCTGGATTCTCGGTGGCGACCGCCTGGCGGATACCACCGCGGCCGTGTGGGGCGAAATGGCCCGGGGCATCCGCGACGTGGTGGGTGACCGGCAACTGATCACGTTTCATCCCCGTGGTGGCCGGAGTTCCTCGCAATGGTTCCATGACGCCGACTGGTTGGACTTCCACATGCTCCAGAGCGGTCACAGTGCCCAGAGCACCAACTATGTGCCCATCGAGCGCGACTACGCCCTCCAGCCGCCGAAGCCGACGTTTGACGGCGAGCCCGCCTATGAGTATCCGCCCGACGCCCTGCCCGCGAAGCGGCCGGTCGGCGCCTTGCAGGTCCGCCGCAACGCCTACTGGGCCGTCTTCGCCGGCGCGCATGGCCATACGTACGGCACGCATCCGATCTGGCAGATGTACGATGAGGGGCGTAAGCCGCTGTGGGAGGTGGTCACGCCCTGGCACCGGGCGCTCGACCTGCCCGGCGCGACGCAGTTGATCTACCTCAAACGCCTGATGTTGAGCCGGCCCTACGTTACGCGGATCCCCGATCAGAGCGCGATCCTTTCGGAGCCCCCGCAAGGCGTGGAACACGTGCAGGTAACGCGTGATGGGCGGCCGGGACAGGATGACGCGACGTACCTCCTGGCCTACTTCCCATGCCATCATCGGTTGACTTTCAACACCGGGCGAATCGCCGGGACGACCCTGCACGGCTGGTGGTACAATCCCCGCACCGGCACGGCGACCTCGCTCGGCGAGATGGACAACGCCAAGCGCATGGAGTTCGCACCGCCGACCAATGTCCCGGGCGAAGACTGGGTGCTGGTGCTCGACGACGCCGCGAAGGAGTATGCCGCGCCCGGGATGTGAGAATAGCGAGGCCGGCCGGAGCGTCTTTCCGGAGAAGATACTGCCATGACTATAAGGAGAAGGCCATGAAACAGAGTGCAAGGTGTTCGATGCCGTCCCGGCGCGTGACAATCCTGTTGACGGCTGTCCTGATCGTGGGCGCCGCCGCGACTGCCTGGGCGGATCTGCCGCGTCTGAAAGTCTCGGAGAACCAGCGGTTTCTCGTCCGTCAGGATGGAACGCCGTTCTTCTATCTCGGGGATACAGCCTGGGAGTTGTTCCACCGGCTCAGTCGCGAAGAGGCCGACAAGTACTTGGCCAACCGGGCGGCCAAGGGTTTCACCGTGATCCAGGCCGTGGCCATCGCGGAGGTGGAGGGGCAGAAGGATGCGAACCCGTACGGGCATCTGCCCCTGATTGATCTCGATCCGGCGCGCCCGGCGGTCAAGGATGGCCCCAACAACGACTACTGGGACCACGTGGACTACATCGTCGACAAGGCCAACTCCCTGGGCCTGTACCTCGGCTTTCTCCCGACTTGGGGCCGGTACTGGCACGACCAGGTGAAAGACGGCAAGCCTCTGTTCACGGTGCAGAACGCCGAAACCTACGGCCAATGGCTCGGGCGGCGGTATCGCGACAAGGGACTGATCTGGATTCTGGGCGGCGACCGCACCATCGAGAACGAGGAGCACAAGGAGGTCATGCGCGCCATGGCCCGCGGGCTGCGCCAGGGGGATGGCGGCGCGCATCTGATTACGTTCCACCCCCGCGGCGGCCGAGGCTCGGCCCAGGACTTCCACGAGGACACCTGGCTCGACTTCAACATGCGCCAGAACGGGCACAATGTGAAGTTCACGGAAGGCTTCCAGAACACCCGCGCGGATTACGACCGCACGCCGGTCAAGCCGGTGATCGACGGCGAGCCGATCTATGAGGACCACCCGGTCTCGTTCCGGGCCAAGGACCTGGGCCATTCGATCTCGTCCGATGTCCGCCGGCCGCTGTACTGGGACCTGTTCACCGGCGCCTGCGGCCACACCTACGGCCATCACTCCGTCTGGCAGATGTGGCAGCCCGGCCGCAATCCGATCAACAACCCGCTGCTGCCGTGGTTCGAGGCCATCGACCAGCCGGGCGCGGGCCAGATGCAGTATGGTCGCTGGCTCATCGAATCGCGTCCGATCCTCGCGCGCGTGCCGGACGATTCGGTCATCGTGACCGACCGCGTGCCAACCAGCGTGCCGGGGTCGGGCCGCTACCGCTTCGTGGGCACACGTGACGCCGAGGGCTCTTACGCCATGGTCTACGCCCCGGTGGGTCGAGCCTTCAAGGTCCGCATGGACGTGATCAAAGGCGCAAAGGTCAAGGCCTGGTGGTACAACCCGCGCAACGGCCAGGCCACTGCCATCGGCGAGTTCGCCAACTCCGGCACGCGGGAGTTCCTGCCGCCCGACAAAGGCGAGATGCTCGACTGGGTCCTGGTCCTCGACGACGCCTCCCGGAACTTCCCCCCGCCGGGCACCCGCTGAGCGGGGATGGTGAACTCGGCTGAGCTTCCCGGAGTCGAACGATGAAGCTGTCAATTCCGGGTGACAGCCTCAAGGCCGCAGGCCTTGGTGTGTAGTGTGCCCGTAAGGGCATATCGGATCGCGCCTCACGGCGTCACTGCAAACAAGCTGTGCTTGAGGCTGCCACCCGGACAACTCGGGGCTTTTCATATACCCTCTTCAGGGCAGGGAGAACGATGCATGCGACGATTCGTTGCATTGTTGGCACTCGGCGTGGTGACTTTGGTACAGGGGCAACCGGTTCCGGAGGCTGCCCGCACGGCGACGCCCAGCCAGTGGACCCGGGTCGGACCGCTGGGGGAGACGCCCAAACGGCTCACCGATTCGTTGCCGCTGTCCCATCAGTCGGATACCGGAGTCTGGACCAAGTACGAGCCGATGAGCGACGAATTTGAAGCCGGCGCCCTAGATACGCAGAAGTGGATTCGCAACATGTCGTGGTGGAAGGGCAGGCAGCCGGCCTTCTTCAAGGCGGAGAATGTCACGGTCGAGAAGGGCCAATTGTTGCTGACGATGCGTAAGGAAGCGGTGCCCGAGGAGTTCGCCAAGCAGGGCTACCTTGACTACACCTCCGCTGCGGTGCACAGCCGGGACCGCACCTGCTATGGCTACTTCGAGGTCAAGGCCCGGCCGATGGACTCCGGTGGCTCCAGCTCGTTCTGGTTCCAGCAGGACACCACGCCCGGCTGGTCGACGGAGATTGACGTGTTCGAGATCGGCGGCAAGGCGAAGGGCCACGAGAACAAGTACCACATGAACCTGCATGTCTTTCGCACGCCGGCCGAGAAGCGCCACTGGTCTGTCGGCGCGGATTGGGACGCTCCCTGGCGGCTGGCGGATGACTTTCACGTGTATGGCCTGGAATGGGACAAGGAGTTGATCCGGTACTACGTCGACGGCGTGCTCGTCCGGCGGGTCCAGAACACGCACTGGCATCAGCCGCTGTACCTGATCTTCGACAGCGAGACCATGCCCAAGTGGTTCGGCATGCCGGACGACCAGGACCTGCCGTCCACGTTCCATGTCGAGTACGTCCGGGCCTGGAAGAAGCAGAGCCCGGACCGTTGAGTTCGGACCTGTTCAGGAGAATCGCAATGGATCGGAAAGGACAGGGCATGAACGGCGCTCTGAGCCGGCGGCAGTTCCTCACGCGGCAAGGTATTGCGGTGGGCGGCATTGCCGCCGCCTGGTTGCTGGATGAGGCCAGACTGCACGCGGATTCCGCTGCAGCGAAGGCCCCGGACTCGAAGAACGACGTTGTTTTCCCCCTGAAGATCAGCCGGAACCACCGCTACCTGGTGGACTCGCGCGGCAGACCGTTCTTCCTGCTGGGCGATACGCCGTGGTTTCTTCAGAAGGTCCCGCTCGAGGATGTTCGCCGGGTCCTGGAGGACCGGAGGGCCAAGGGGTTCAACACCCTGTTCCTGGAGATCCTGGATGACAGCCGGCTGCCCTCGCGCGATGCCTACGGCAACGTGGCGTTCGAGCCCCCACTGGATATCACCCGCCCGCTGGAGGCGTACTGGCGCTACGCGGATGCGGTCATGGACGAGGTCACCAGGTATGGCTCCTTCATCATTATGTCCGATCTCTGGTACGGGGCCGGCAAAGGGCTCTGGATGCATCACGTCATGCCCGAAAGTGCCCGGATCTACGGCCATTTCCTGGGCCGGCGCTACGCCCGCTTCCAGAACCTGATGTGGATGCACGTGGGCGACCGCAACCCCGATCAGCGGCTGTTCGACTCTGCGAACGAGCTGGCCCGTGCGATTCAAAAGGAGGCGCCGCACCACCTGCATACAGCCCACCTGCAGCACGAGTATTCCAGTGCCGACTTCTTTAATGCCGAGCCGTGGTTGGACGTGAACATGGCCTACACCTACGGGGCCTCCTCTCTCCAGGTGACGAAGGAGTATCAGCGGAAGGACCCCATCCGCCCGGTCATTCTCGGGGAGACCGGCTACGAGAAGGAGCCCAACGCGATCGAGTTGTTGCCCGACGCCAAGAAGGGGGATCTCTGGACGCCGTATCGCATCCGGCGCAATGCCTGGTGGGCGATCCTCTCCGGCGCGTGCGGCTACTGCGCCGGCACGCGCTTGTGGCGGTACGAGCCCACTTGGCGGGAGGTCCTGAACGTCGAATCCGTCCGGCAAGCCCCGCTGATCCGGCGGCTGCTGGAGCCTCGGCCCTGGTGGCGGTTGGCTCCGGACACGCAGCATGAGCTGGTCACGGCCGGTCATGGCCAATCGAAACAGGCCGACCACGTGGCCGCGGCACTTGCAGAGGATGGCGCGCTGGCGATTGCGTATCTGCCCGGTCCAGGGACGATTCAGGTGGCCTTAAGCCGGTTGCGCGGCCGTGTCGAGGCTTCATGGTTCGACCCGACCAGCGGGCAGTCCACGTCCGTCGAGGGTTCGCCCTTCGACAACCAAGGCGGTCACGGTTTCACGGCGCCGGGCAAGAACAGCGCCGGCGAAGGCGATTGGGTCCTGGTTCTCGAAACGTCCACACGTAATTGAGGGGGATGCAACGATGTTCAGAATCCCACGGGCACTATCGTGTCTCCTGTTCTTGACCTGTGCCGGACCCGTGGTGCTTCAGGCCGCCCCGGCGGGTGTGCGGTTTGTCCAGTCGACCGACCATCCGGACCAATACGACTTCGTGGAGGTTGCCATCGAAGTCGAGAAGCCCGATGCCGCGAACCCTTTCACGGACGTGACCGTCGAAGGGCGGTTCGAACGGCAGGGAGGCGAAGCGGCGCGCGTGGACGGATTCTGCGATAGTGCCGACGGAAGCCTCTTTCGGATTCGCTTCATGCCGACGGCCGCGGGCGCGTATGACTACTCGGTCACATTCCGGCAAGGCGACTACCGGATCTCGCATAACGGCAAGTTCGCCGCAGCCGGCCAGCGCCGTAACGGGCTGCTGCGCGTGGACAAAGAGCATCCCTTCCATTTCATCTATGAAGGCACCGGCAGACACTACTTCTGGAACTCCACCACGACCTATTGGCTGCTGGGTTGGCGCCAGGAGCCGATCATTCATGAGTCGCTGGAGCGGCTGGCGAAGCTGGGTGTCAACCGCATCCGCGTCGCGCTGAGTGGCCGCACGCGGGATGGGATGCGGTGGAAGGAGCCGGATGTCAAGCCGAGCGAGCAATTCCAGTTCCGCCTGGAGCCCTGGCCCGCGGCCCGTCCCGAGAACATCGAAGATCCCGGCTACGACGTCGCTCGCTTCAACCTGGACCACTTCCGCAAGTGCGAGCGGATGCTGGAGCAGGCCCGCCGGCATGGCATCCAGGTCTCGATCATCTTCCATCTGGACGGTCGGGACAAGGGCGCGGACCCCTTCGGCCCGTCCGGCATGGGCGGCCCGGATGAGCAGAGGTACTACCGCTACGTCGTGGCCCGGCTGGCGGCGTTCGACAACGTGATGTGGGACGTGACCAACGAGTGGCACCTGTTCCGCAACGAAGCCTGGGTCGAGCAGATGGGCCGGTTGATCAAGGACTGCGACCCGTACGATCATCTGACCAGCGTCCATGGCAAGGGCGTGTTCCCGTTCCGCAACTCTCCGTGGGTGGACTTCGCGATGTACCAGAGTTGGGATGAGCACGGCGGGTACGCCTTCATGCTCAGGAACCGTCGGGAACAGGTGAAGGCGGGACGG
This sequence comes from Planctomycetota bacterium, assembly GCA_025459125.1. Lineage (GTDB taxonomy): Bacteria > Planctomycetota > Phycisphaerae > Sedimentisphaerales > Anaerobacaceae > PLanc-01. Next base: position 42,929 of record JALORE010000038.1, read on the forward strand.
CCGATGCCCCAGGTCAATGAGGAGTACGGCTACGAGGATCATTATCCCTATCCGTGGGGCGAAGGCCGCAAGTGGCCCGCCCGCACTGCCGATACCCGGCGTCGTTTGGCCTGGCAGATGACGATGGCCGGCGGCTACCAAACCACCGGTGAGCGGGCCAACGTCCCCGGTTACGGCGGCTGGATCACCGGCCGGGGCGACCAGACCATGGTCATGTTCGAAGGCTATCGCCACCTGGCGGACTTCTTCCAGCGGTTGCCCTGGTGCCAGCTCAATCCGGACAACGGCTTCTTCGAAGCCCAGGCCGGCTCCGGTCCTGTCCCCGGCGGCAAAGACGCCATGCCGCCTGTGGTTGGCTTGCGCACGAATCCCGGTGACTGGGCCATCCTGTACTTCGTCGCCGGTGGTCGGGCTCATGTCCAGCCGGACTCACTCGGTGGGGCCACGCCGGCACGCTGGTTCAATCCTCGCACCGGGCAGTGGTCCCCCGCGCAGCCGGATGAGAAGGGCGACTTCGTCGCGCTCGACGAGCAGGATTGGGCGTTGCTTATCAACAAAGAATAGCTGGAATAGATGGAATAAAGGGCAATCCAGGGGCTGTTCAAGTCCCGAACACGACGCAAAACGCCATGTCCAAGCCTGTGCCCCCGGATCGCCACGATGCGGGGCTAAGGAAGACGGTTGGTCTACCCATCGCCATCCGTCGCGAAGGGGTAGCCGTTGCGGTCAGTGGTGGTGCTGCGCGACCCAATGGTACGGAGTGGTCGGGTCGCGCAGCACCTTGTGAGAGATAAGTAGAGGAGAGAAGTTCGATCCGCAGGTACGATGCGGTCGTCCCTGCGGCAGCAGTCGATCTTCCCCACGGCCACAGAACGCCGCAAGCCTGCGTCGTCTTGATCGCGGGAAGCTGGAGGGTCAGAACGACAGACGCCGCCACGTGCCGCCAGAACGGCAGGAGTCCGACCGCCGCGCATCATCCCCCTCGCGCGGGATGTCCACGAGCGAGCCGGAAGCGGCCAATCTGCCTTCGAATTGCGTCCCCTGGTCGCCATGCCCCTTCCTCCTATAAGAGGCGCTCCTCCTTAAGCACATGGTCCTGTGACTCTCCACATTTGCGACGAGGTGTGGTCTCCTCCATCCATGTGGACCATGTGAGCGATGAGACTACGTTTACCCCATGTTCCGTGTCACGTCAACTGGAAAATGGCGATAAAGCACACGAATCGCACAGATTCTCGGACGTGCAGGAGAGATAGAATCAAGGAAAGGTGGAATAACGGAATATTGGGCGCGTCAAGGAGGTCGCCTTGCTCCCATCATTCCACTATTCCAGTGTTCCAGTATTCCAGCGTGCCTGCGACAAGTAACCGATTGCCTGTTACTTTCATCGGACCATGGCTTGTCCGCTGTCGGCGACCAGGGTTTGTCCCGTGATCGTGCGGGCTTTGTCCGAGCACAGAAAGACCACGGCGTCCGCGATGTCCTGCCCCTTGATCTCCCGCCGCAGGGCGGTCTTGTTCACGTAGAAGGGGATCACCTCCTGGGGTTTGATTCGGTTCTTCTTCGCGCAGACCTTGATGTACTCGGGGTTCCAGATCTTGGAGCCTTCAAACACGTTGCCCGGGGCGATGGAGTTGACGCGGATGCCGTGCTCGCCCAGCTCCAGAGCCCAACCGCGGGCCATGTGCAACTCGCCCGCCTTGGTGGCGTTGTAGGCGGTGTTGTTCTTGCTGGCGTCGAGACCGGACTTGGAGCTCAGATTGATAATGCTGCCGCCCATGCCCTGAGCGATCATGATCCGCGCGGCTTCGCGGGCCATCAGCAGATACCCTGTCAGGTTCACCTCCAGGGCCATCCGCCACTTGTCCACCGGCATCTCGACCAGCGAATACGGCGGGGCGATCCCCGCGGCGTTGACGAGGATATCCAGGCCGCCCCAGTGGGCCAGCAACTGCTGGAAGGTCGCGCGAACGCTGTCTTCGTTCGTGACATTGCACCGAATGACCAGGGCCTGGCCCTTCGCTTTCGCGCGCGCGATGAGGTCCGCCGTCTCCTGGGCAGCCTTCTCATCGATATCCGTCAGGGCGACCAGAGCTCCGGCTTTCGCCAGTCCCACCGCGATACTCCGGCCCAGGCCGCTGCCCGCCCCGGTGACGGCCGCGATGCGATTGGGCAACTCGCCCCTTCCTTCCCCTGCGACCAGCTTGCGGCGAAAGGCCTCCGATTCCCAACTGTTGATGAATTGCTGCTGGCGCTGGCTCAGGCCGAAAACCCCGCCGAGACGTTGGGCGTGCATACGGACCGCGGCGCAGCCGTCCTCCATCTCCGCCACGAGGGGAGCGAGGGACTTGTCGGTGGCCACGAACAGGCCG
>JALORE010000002.1 GCA_025459125.1 Planctomycetota bacterium
GCCCAACCCGGCGGAGGGCGACAACGAAGCGGTACCGAACCAGATACTGACATGGCTGCCGGGCCAGGCGGCCATGAAGCATCACCTCTACTTTGGTGATAACCTCGATGCGGTCACGCAGGGAACGGCCGGCGCGGACAAAGGCGAGCTGACCAATCCGACGTTCACCCCCGGCGCGCTGGAGAACCTCAAAACCTACTATTGGCGCGTGGATGAGACGGTCGCCACCGGCGGCGTCAAGACCGGCCCGGTGTGGCGGTTCACGACCTGCCTGCCCATCGATGACTTCGAGAGCTACACGGATACGGAAGGCAATCGTATCTATCAGACCTGGATCGACGGCTGGACCAACGGGACCGGCTCGGTCGTCGGCAACGCCCAGGCTCCTTTTGCCGAGCAGAGGATCGTTCACAGCGGCCTCCAGTCCCTGCCCCTGGACTATAACAACGTGAAGGCGCCGTTCTACAGCGAGGCCGAGCGGGAGTTCGCGCCGGTCGGCGACTGGACGGCCGGCGGCGCCGACACACTGGTTCTTTACATCCAGGGCCGAAAGGACAATGCGCCTGTTCCGTCCTACATCGCAATCGAAGATTCCGCGAAGCACGTGGGTGTGGTGGCCTACCCTGACCCGGCCGTTGCCACCGCCACCAAGTGGATCCAGTGGAAGATCCCGCTGAACACCTTCACGGGTGTCAATATGGCCCGCGTCAAGAAGATGTATCTTGGCCTGGGTGACCGCAGCAAGCCAGTGGCCGGCGGTGCGGGTCGGATCTACCTCGACGATATTCGTGTGACGAAACCCTGACAGGGTGTGTGGAAAGCAGCACGGGCATCCTGCCCGTGAGTATCCCGCGCGTCTCGCCCGGGGAAGAGCAGGGCCAAGATGGCCCTGCGACTGGGACCCCAACGCGGAGTTTTGCGTTGGGGGGCCCCAGCCCACGCATGGGCAAGATGCCCATGCTACGATAGACCGGCTTCTCACATACCCTCTGGGGATTTGTGATTCGCAGTGGAGAACGCACATGTGGACAAAACGGATGTATGCGGCATGGCTCAGTCTGGTCCTGGGGTTCGTCGGCACCGCTTCGGCGGGGCTCGTGGCGCACTGGACGTTGGATGAAGGCGCCGGCACGACCGCCGGCGATGCCAGCGGCCGTGGCGTGGACGGTACCCTGATCGGCGGTCCTACCTGGGTGACCGGGACCCAGGGCGGCGCCCTGCAGTTCGATGGGCGGGACGACTACGTCGACTTCGGCAATCCCACGGGCTGGCCGGCCGGGCGGTCGCCGCGCAGCATGTGCGGCTGGGGCAGGACCGACACGGTCGGCGCCGGCTATCGCTGGATGGCCGCGTATGGCTCAGCGGGGACCGGGCAGGCGATGTTCATCGGTCTCAACGGCAGCACGCTCGTCGCCGGTGGCTACGGCGGCGATGACGTCACCGTCACCAACACCTGGCGGGTGGGCGAGTGGCTCCACGTCGGCCTGACTTATGACGGCACCACGGCCAGGGCTTACCTCAACGGCCGCGAGATCGGCTCGGCGGCGAAGAACTGGAACCTGGTCCTGGGCCGGGCCCACCTGGGCCGGCAGGTCAATGACGCGGCCGAGTTCTGGGACGGCACGGTCGACGACGTGCGGATCTACGACCACGTCCTGACGGCCGCGGAGGTCAAGGCGCTGGTGCCGCCCAAGGTGAAGGCCCGCAACCCCAGTCCGGCCGATGGGGCGGTCGGGGTGTTCATGCCGCTGTTCACCTGGACACCCGGCGAGACCGCGGTGTTCGAAGATGTCTACCTGGGCACGACGCCCGAGCTGACCGAGGCCCAGCGCGTCTCCACGCGTCAGCCGGCGATGCTGAAGATGTACTACCACCTGCCGCCGTTCGTATCGGGACAGAGGTACTACTGGCGCGTGGATGCGATCGAAGCGACCGGCACGGTGCACACGGGCGACGTCTGGAGCTTCACCGTCACGCCCAAGAGTGCCTGGGCCCCTCGGCCCGCCGATGGGGCGGCGTACGTCGATCCCAATGTCGTGCTTTCCTGGTCGGCGGGCCTGAACGCGACCGGACACGATGTGTACCTCGGCACGGATCGTGCCGCCGTCGAAGCCGGGACCGGCGGCACGCTCCAAGGAACGCAGTATGCGACCTCCTTCACGCCCGGTGCCCTCACGCGGGGCGCGGTCTATTACTGGCGTGTGGATGAAATCGCCGGCGGCAGCAAGACCCCGGGCGATCTCTGGAGTTTCACGGTCCGGCCGGTGCTGCCGAAGACCGATCCGGCCCTGGTCGGCTGGTACAAGCTCGAGAACGAGAACTCCGGCTCGGTGGTGGACTACTCCGGCTGGGATTATTACGGCGTCCTCGTCGGCAGTCCGCAATGGGTCGAGGGCTCCTACGGCGAGGCCCTGGATTTCGACGGCGACGACGACTACGTGGACCTCGGCAATCCGAAGACCTGGCCGTCCGCCCGACAGCCGCGCACTCTGTGCGGCTGGGCGCGGACCGACACCGTCGCGGCCGGCTGGAAGTGGATCGCCGCCTATGGCTCGCCGGCCACGAGCCAGGCGATGTTCATCGGCGCCAACGGCACCACCCTTTACGGCGGCGGTTACGGCGACGACGTCAGCAAGGACGCTTTCTGGGAGATCGGCGTCTGGCACCACATCTGCGTGACCTATGACGGCACGACGGCCCAGCTCTACGCCGACGGCGTGGAAGTCGCCTCGGCGGCCAAGACCTGGAACCTCGTACCAAGCCGGGCCTGTATCGGCCGGCAGGTGAACACGCTGGTCGAATTCTGGGACGGCCGGATCGACGATGTGCGCGTCTACAACGTGGCCCTGACGCCCGAGCAGATCCACGAGATCCTGCGGGGCGACACGTCGCTGGCCTGGGACCCCCAGCCCGCTCACGGCGCCAACGTGGACGTCGATGCCGCACTCGCTTTGAGTTGGTCGGCAGGCCAGAAGGCGGTGCAGCATGATGTCTATTTCGGCCGGGACAAGGACGCGGTGAAGGCCGCCGATACGACCTCGCCGCTGTACCAGGGCCGCCAGACCGGCACGAGCTTCTCCCTCGCCGGCAAGGTCGAGTTCGGCGGCGGGGCATACTCCTGGCGGATCGACGAAGTGGAGGCGGAGGGCACCCTTCACAAGGGCGAAGTCTGGACCTTCACCATCCCCGGCTACCTCATTGTGGACGAGTTCGAGGGCTACACCGACCTCGAAGGCGGCCGCATCTACCAGACCTGGATCGATGGCTGGACCAACGGCACCGGCTCCGTCGTCGGTTATCTCAATGCACCCTTTGCCGAGCGGACGATCGTCCACGGCGGCAAACAGTCCATGCCTTTCGACTACAACAACACCCGCACGCCGTTCTACAGCGAGGTCCAGCGCGAGTTCGCGCCGCTGCAGAACTGGACCACGCACGGCGTCACCGACCTGAGCCTGTGGTTCCGGGGCTACCCGGTATCCTTCCTGGAGACGGTGCCCGGCAGCTTCACGCTCAGCGCCGCCGGCACCGACATCTGGAACAACGCCGACCAGCTCCGCTTCGCCTACCGGCGCCTGACCGGCAACGGCTCGATCACCGTCCGGGTGGACAGCGTCGGCAATACCAACGGCTGGGCCAAGGCCGGCGTCATGATCCGCGAGAGTCTCGAACCCGGCGCCAAGCACGCGGCGGTCGTGGTCACGCCGAGCAACGGCGTTTCCTTCCCGCGCCGCGCGGTCCTCAATGACGTGAGCACGCAGATCAACCAGGCGGGCGTCTCGGCCCCGCGCTGGGTCCGCCTGACCCGCACCGGCGATGTCTTCAAGGCCGAGCACTCCGCGGACGGCAAGACCTGGACCAGCATCGGCGCCGATCCTGCGGCTTCGTCAGCGCCGATCGCGATGACCGCCGGCCAGGTCTACCTTGGCCTGTGCCTGACGAGCCATAACGCCACCGCCGTCTGCACCGCGCAGTTCTCCGGCATGGCCATCACCGGCGGTGTCAGCGGCCAGTGGGCCGCGACCGGCATTGGAGCCGCGCACCCCGGCAACAGCCAGGACGATCTGTACCTCGTGGTCGAAGACAGCGCCGGCAAGACGGCGGTCGTGACGCATCCCGATCCCGCGGCGGTCCTGGCGACGGACTGGACCGAGTGGAAGATCCCGCTCGCAGGGGCGAGTGATCATTCGCCCCTACAGGGCGTGAATCTGGCCAAGGTCAAGAAGCTCTACCTCGGCGTCGGCAACCGCCAGCACCCGGCCGCCAGCGGCCCCGGCCGTCTCTACTTCGACGACATTCGCGTGACCAAGCGCTGAGGATCTGCGATTCATGGCTGACAGTAGCGAAGGAAGACGCCGGAGGATTCGTGAGTCAGAGCGGCGCAGGGAACGTGTGTGGGCTTCAGCCAGGGATTCCGCGCCCTGCGCAAGAGTTGGTCATTCGGCGGAAGATGCTGTTGTGACGTGCCTTGTGGCGCTGGCGGTGGCGGGATACGTCTGCCGGCTGGGGAGGCTGGAGACGAGCCGGCGGATCGTGTTCTTTCGTCCCGCAGAGCTGTACGACAACAGCCTACTGTCTCGATGGTGGGTGGCAGAGTCCCAAGGTATCGAGTGCCGGCGGGGTGGAGGAGTGCATGTCGTACCGGATTGAGGACCGAGGTTGAGTCCCGAAAGAGCTCTCACGGTGAGGAAGAACACAGCCATGGCAGAGTCAGATGTTCCTGTGTTCCGTAGACGAGTCGGAATCCTGCTGCGAACTCTGGTCGTCCTGGTTGCGGGGTGTTTTTGGGTAGTCTGCATCTGGTGGTGGATGGCTTGTCTTAGCGTCGTGGCAGTGCTGGGCCTCATCGTGTTCCACCCGGTCCTTTATCCAGTTATCTACACATTCGCCTGGCTCAGACTCGCATATCGGAACTCGTCTGATCCAGTCCTCCCGGACTATTGGACGGACTATCCGGTTTTCTATCTCGAATGGGGTCGGAAATACGTTGGGCTGGGGCTGCCGACACTCTCGCGTTGGTTGTTGGAAGGGACGAGGTGAACTCCCCGCTCACGCAGTCCCCGGGGCATTGGCTGAACATCTCCAGGCGGAGTCTTGTAGGGTGCGTATCACGCATCGTCTTCATCGGGCTGCGAGGGGTGACAGCGGTAAGGCCGGAAGTCGGGCACAGGTCTTGCCGCTGGTGGAGGGGCCAACCATCGGCAAGTTGGCACCAGCCGCTGCCACCCGGACCGCTCTCGGCGTCGCCCAGACCCTCGGAGAGTCCCCGACAGGATGAGCTTCCGGTCCGCCCGCGTGTCACCTCGGCGCAGAGCCTGCCCCCCGCGTGATCGAGGGCGGGGGGCCCATGAAGCATCGGCAGGATGCCGATGCCACAAGTCTACCCAACGCCCACGTGCAATTGCCCCAGGAAAATCGGGGTGGGGCTTGCGAAAGACGCGGGAATTTTGCATAATGAGGGATGGTGTGCGCCAGGGAGTGGCGGCGGAACCGCAAGCAGCGACGGAGGTCAGGGTTTCTCGGAAGGAGGCAGTTCGTGGCGACACGACGAGCACCCCGTATGCACGGGGTTTCTGTGGGTCTGTTGATTGTGCTTTGGGCTTCGGGTGCCTGGGCTCAGTGCACCACTTCGAAATGGGTCTCCACCAACGATGTGGATCGATACTCTGCGGCCAAGTCCTGGGACCCGCCGGTCGTGCCCAACAATACCGGCGGGACGTGCTTCAATGTCGTCATTGGGGCCAACAGCACGACGATCCGGATGGATCTGGCGGCCGCGGCGGTGACTTCCTTCGCCCTCGGTGCCAACCGGACGTTCCAGGTGCTGCCTCACGGCAGTTACACCGTCGAAGGCCAGGCGACCCTCGAGGGCATCCTCTGGGCCAATGCCGGCGATTTCACCGCTCCGCAGGCGGTGTTTTCCGAGAAGACGAGCCTCCGCCGGGCTCAGGTCTGGGCGGACGGCGGCGCCCAGGTCCGGATCGGCGCCCCGCGGTATTCCGCGGTCGATCTCAAGGCCAGCAGTAACCTGTTGTCGGCCAAGGGCCAGATGAACGCGACGAAACCGTCGCGGCTGGATCTGTCGGCCCTGGCGGTCCTGGACGACAGCCTGTCGGCCCAGAACGGGTCCTACGTGCACACGATCCTTGCCCAGGATGGCGGCGTCATCGATCTGGCGGGCCTGGTCGAGATCAAAGGCCCGGAAGGCGAGAGTATCCTGAACGTGACCGCGGACCGCGGCACGATCGATCTGCGCTCGCTGGCGACCGTCAGCGGGCGGGTGGCGTTCCGGACCGACCACGGGGGCAAACTGCATCTGGGTGATTTCCGTGCGAAAGCGCCCATCATGATCACGCTCGCCCACGCGAACGACCTGCTCGTGAACGGCCGCGACCTGGATCTCGGCGGCACCATCCGGATCGCCAATGACGGTAACGCTCCCATGGAGCTGAGCGGCGACTTCACCTATGCCCATCAGCACAATGGCGAGACCGATGTCAAGCTGGGCGAGTCCAGTATCTCTTTCCTCGGCGTCGGTCCCCAGGAATTGGAGGTCGGCGGCCTGGATATCGGCACGACCACCGCTCCCGCAGAACGCCGGGTGATCCAGAAGCTCCTCCGGGGCAACTTCGGTTTCGGCCGACTCGTGGTGGGCCGGCCCAACCAGCCGACCGTGGTCGTCCTGGTGGACCAGATCGACAACGGCAACCGGTACGATTTCGCGGGACGCGACTACGCCGAGGCCCTGTATCTGCTGGGCCAGGTCGATCCCAATGACCCGAAGCGCCAGCGTGCCCTCGACGGCCTGTACATCGAGAGGGGTTCGACCCTCTACCTGGGCGGCCTGAGCGCGTACGCCATGCTCGACGGCAAGCTGACGGACCTGGCCACCTTGTTTGCGCCGAAACAGGCGGTGATTCGCGGTTTCCCCAACGGCGGCGGCGATCTGTACCTCGGTCTTCCCGATGTGAATGACTGCCGCAACTTGATCCGCAACGGCGGCTTCGAAAACGGCGTCCAGCCGCCTGCCGCGACCAGTCCCCTGCGGCCGATTGCTGCCGGAGCGGCTGAGCTGGCGGCCTGGGAAGTTGCCCAAAACAGCGTCAACTGGACCCACGAGGCGCAGTTCACCGATGCCGGCGCCGGACAGCGCTTTGCGGACCTCAGCAGCACGCTGGCGGGCAAGGGCGTTCTCCGCCAGACGATTCATACGAAGCCGGGTGCCCTGTACCACGTCTGGTTCGACGTGGCGCCGCATCCGCAGTGCCCGAAGGAGGGCGGGTCCGTCACGGTGCGCGTCGTCGGAAGCGGCGCGAGCCCGGAGCGTTTCGACGTGATCCCGGCCGGGCTGGTCGGACCGACGCCGGTCATGGGCAGTCCCCGGCGCGTGCGCTGGCTGACGAAGACCTGGCGCTTCACCGCCCAGGGGGAAACGACAACGCTGGAGTTCGCCGCGGGAGACGACCCGAGTACGGCGTTCAGCGTTGCTCTGGACAACGTGGTCGTCCTGAGCCCCGCAACGGACTACCCGACGGATTGCTTCACCCTCCAGAAAAACTGGTCGCTGGTACAGGACACCGGAATTGATCCCGCCGATAAGCTGACCAATGACACCACGCCGGAGCTGCTGCTGCCGTTCACCAAGCCCGTCTGGGCCGGTGCAGACGGCATCGTGATCGAAGGGCCTGCGGGGGTGGTATTGAAATCCGTCTCCGGCTGGATGAGCGACACGCTGCGGGTGACCTTCCCCGTGCCGCTGCTGGTGGATGGCCGGTATACGGTGACGCTCCAGAGGACCATCCTCGATACCCTGGGCGAGTCCCTGAACGGCGGGGCCGACGATACGGTCCTGTCCTTCACGCTCGATACGACACCTCCGGCCGTGGGCGCGGGCTCGCTGCTCACGCGGGATGCCACGCCGTCGCTGGCAGGCGAGGTCCAGGAGGTGGGGGTGCCGGTCGAGGTGGTTGTGGCCGGCCGCATCTACGCCGCGCAGAATAACCAGGACGGTACCTGGACGCTGTCGGACAACGTGCTTCAGCCTCTAGCGGACGGCGCGTACCCTGTGGATGTCATGGCGACGGATCGTGCCGGCAACGTGGGCCATGGCAGCGGACTGCTGACGATTGATACGACGCCTCCGGTGGTGCGCGTGGATTCACTAGTTACCGTCGATCCGACGCCGCAACTGACGGGTAAGGTCGATGATCCCGATGCCCGCGTGGAGGTGACCGTGGGTGGTACGGCGTACCCGGCCCGGAACAATCGGGACGGCACGTGGACGTTACCGGATGATGCAATCGCTCCGCCTCTGCCGAGTGGTACCCATGAGGTGAAGGTTGTTGCCACCGATGTGCCGGGGAACGTCGGCCAGGGCAGCGGCTCGCTGTCGCTCGATGCCACGGCGCCGGTGGCCGGCGTGAATGCCCTGCTCACCCGGGACACGACGCCGGCTTTGGCGGGAACGGTCGACGATCCCAACGCGACAGTCGCGGTGACCGTGGCCGGCAAGACCTACGCCGCCCAGAACCGGGGCGACGGCACGTGGACGCTGCCGGACAACGCGATCACACCGCCGCTGGCCGATGGGGTTCACGAAGTGACCATTGCTGCCACCGATGCGGTGGGCAACGTAGGCCGCTTTGCTTCCCGGTCCCTCACGATCGACACGACCGCACCGATCGTGGTCTCGTTCTACCTGAGCACGACCGATCCGAGTCCGGAGTTGACCGGGCAGGTGAACGACCCCCAGGCCACGGTACAGGTGACGATCGCCGGCAAGACCTACACGGCCCGGAATCGGGGCGACGGCACCTGGCTGCTGCCGGGCAACACGATCCAGCCGGCTCTCGAACTCGGCACCTACGTGGTCCGGGTCACCGCGACCGATCTGGCCGGCAACCAAGGCGTCTCCAAGCCCTGCGAGCTCGAATACGTCAATCCGTGAGTCGGTCGAACTGCCGATTTTGACCAATTGCCACGACCGGCGTATAGCGGCCGTACCCGAGGCCGCCGCGGCCCGTGGGGGTGCATGACCGCAGTGGCATGGCCCCGCGGCCGTTCGGAGTTCCGCGTCTACGCGGGTCCGAGTCTTCCGAGCCGCTTCCTGCGAGAGAAGTGGACCTGATCGTCGCGACACCGGAACAACTCGACCGCAACGTGGCCGAGCCCGACTGTTCCTGTACGCACATCGTGGGCCCGCAACATTCTGGGGTACGTTTATCGCCTTGCGGGTTCCGGAGGCGGCAGGGGCGACGCCTGCGGCGCCCGTGCGCCTCCGAGGATGAGGTGAAGTCGGTGGTCGTGGGTGGCATCGTCAAAGCCGAAGGCCTTGGCGATGGTCTGATGCACAGAAAATCCACCCTCGCCAAGCTGTGCTTGACGATGCCACCCGGAGCGCTCCTGGCTTTGGGTTGGTCCTGATGTCTATCCCAAATCTGGTTGGGGGCGCGGATCGAGGAACGCCGCGGCTGACATGGATTCCCGCTTACGCAGGAATGACAAGCAGTGTGTCTTGGCCTCAGGGGATGGTTGTGCTATCATGAGCGAGATTGTCGAGGGGGAGGAAGGAGCGTACGCCGCGAGGGCGTCAGTAGCCAGGGAATCGTCAAGACGGTTGAGTGAGGATGGATATGAGCAGAACGAGTTCCGAAGTCACGCGCAGGCAGTTCATCGGCACCGTAGCGGGGACCGCGGCGGCGTTCACGATCGTGCCGCGCCACGTGCTGGGCGGGGCCAGGTTCGTCGCGCCGAGCGAGAAGGTCGATATCGCCATTGTCGGCTGCGGCGGGCAGGGCCGGACCAACGCCCGGGGTCTGTTCGGTGAAAAAGATGCCCAAATCGTTGCCATCGCGGACCCGCGGGACCAGGCGGACTACAGCCAGTGGTACTACGGAGGCATCGCGGGGCGGTTGCCGGTCAAGGCGGAGATCGAGAAGCATTACTCGCAGCAGAATCCTCAGTTCCAGTGCCGGGACTACGTCGATTTTCGCAAGCTGCTGGACACGGAGAAGAACATTGACGCGATCCTGTGCGCGACGCCGGACCACGGGCATGCGTTCGTGACCATCACGGCCCTGCGGCGCGGCAAGCACGTCTACTGTGAGAAGCCGCTGACGCACAATATCTACGAGGCCCGCATGGTTGCCAAGGCGGCCAAGGAGGCGGGCGTCGCGACCCAGATGGGCAACCAGGGCCGTAGCGATGAGGGCAACCAATTGACGTGCGAAATGATCTGGGACGGCGCCCTCGGCGAAGTCCGCGAAGTCCACGCCTGGAGCTCGGCGGGCGGCTGGACGAGCGGTCGCGGCCGGCCCAAGGACACGCCGACGGTGCCCGGGGGCTTCGACTGGCAGTTGTGGCTGGGACCGAAGGCGGACCGGCCCTATCATCCGGCGTACGCTCCTTACAATTGGCGGGGCTGGTGGGAGTACGGCACCGGCTGCGTCGGCGATATGTCGGTGCACAACCTGGACCCGGCGTTCGCGGCTCTCAAGCTGGGCCACCCTCTCAGCGTGGAAGCGGTCCAGACGGACTTCGTCGATGCCGAGGTCATCGGCGGCAACAATCACGTGGTCTGGGAATTCGGTCCGGCCGAGGGCCGAGGGCCGGTGACCGTCCACTGGTATGACGGCTCGTTGCGGCCGCCGCGTCCGGCGGACCTGGAGCCGAACCGGCGCATGGGTGAGGGCGACAACGGCGTCCTGATCGTCGGCAGCAAGGGCACCATCATGGGTGGCGGCTGGAGCAAATCGCCCCGGATCATCCCCGAGTCGAAAATGCAGGCCTACGGCCGGCCGCCGCGGTCACTGCCGCGGAGTCGGGGACATCATCGCAACTGGCTCGACGCCTGCAAAGGCGGCCCGCAGGCGGTCAGCGACTTCAGCTACGGCGCCCGGCTCACGGAGTTTGTCCTGCTCGGCGACGTGGCGATCCGCGCGCAGAAGAAGATCCTGTGGGACGGCCCGAACATGAAAGTGACCAACGCCCCCGAGGCCCAGCGGTTCGTGCAGGAGCCTTACCGCCCCGGCTTCGACCTGGAGAGAGTATAGAAGGTTTCGGGCGATGCCAGGGTTCGTAGTGACGCCGTAAGGCGTTCTCTTCGCAGGTCGTGCGTCCCGCACGACGTCTTCAGGCGAGCGAGGACGCTGGACGCTCGCCGGCATCGGTTCCTTCACGTTGAGGCCGGCCACGCGCCGAGTAACGTAGGATGGGCTTGTAGCCCATGCGGGCAATTTCGGTGTTGGCGGAAAGAAGCAGCATGGGCTGAAGCTCATCCTACAAGCTCACTCTCTGAAGTGGGGGGCTGCCGTCGGAGCATTGGAGGAAGGGGGCCTCGAAGGAACCGGCATGGCCTGTCCAGGCATCCGTCGCCGTCGCACGATTCTGGTGGGGAGTTTGACATGTGTCCTGATATGCGACATACTACCCTTTCGGAGACGATCAAGGTCTGCTTGGAACGGGCCATCGGGATCCCAGAGAGAGCGACGGGCTTTCTCCAAGGACGAAGGCAATGATTACGAGATTGAGAGTCAAGAACTTCAAGGCGCTGCGCGATGTCGAGGTCGAGCTCACCCCAGTCCACGTCCTCATCGGGCCGAACGATTCCGGCAAGACCAGCATCCTCGACGCCCTCGCCGCCCTCTGCCGCAGCGTCGATCACGAGCTGGCGGATGCCTTCTTGGGGGCCTGGAAGGGCACTGAACTCGTCTGGTGTGGCCAGCACGACTCACCGGTCGCTATCGACGTAGTTTTTCAGGATGGTCCCATTACTAGTTATGCGGTCGAGGTGATTTTTCGGGAGGGTGATCGGCGTGCAGGAGTGAAGAGAGAGCTTCTTGGCAAAGGGGAAGACGAAGTCAAGTACGAGCATACATCCGGTCCTTCTGATAGGGCCACGAACGTATGCAACTTTCAGTATCCGGGCTTACAGGGGCCGAACCGTGACGATCTGCGGTCTGTGGGCGAACTCCTGAGAGGAGTGCATTTTTATCGGTGGGACCCCAGGTTTCTGGCTTTGCCGGTGGCACCCGATTTGAAACGCCGCTTTCGCATGGAGCCGAACGGTTTCGGGCTGGCTTTGTGCCTTGACGAAATCCTCAATTTCGATCGGGATCGGTTCATTGCTCTGGAGAGACGATTTATGGGGTTCTTCCCCCACATCACGTCCATCAAGCTCATCCAGGAGATGGCATACCGCGCTCCTGTGGATGCTCCCGATCAGGTCACGATGCTCCAGAAGACAGCTGGTAAGGGATTGTACTTCAAACTGAGCACCGCCGAGCAATTGGTGCCGGCGTCCCAAGTCTCTGATGGGACGCTGCTCATATTAGCCTATCTCGCGATCCTCTACTTGCCTCAGCCGCCACGAGTACTGCTTATCGAGGAGCCGGAGAATGGGATACACCCCAAGCGTCTCCGCGATGTGTTGACCATTCTGCGCGAGCTTGTGCAGGAACAGTCGCATACACAGATTGTTCTCACGACCCATTCACCGTATGCCCTGGATCTGTTCAAGCCTGAAGAAGTGACGCTCTGCACCATGCAGGACAACGGCGAGGTGAAGACGACGCGGTTGTCTGAGAGTCCGACAGTGATGAACCAAACGGGTGTGTTCACGCTGGGGGAAATCTGGACCGCCGAAGGGGATGATGCCATCGCGCGGGCTGAGGAGACGACTGGGGAGAACGCCAAATGAGGGTGCTGGTCGTATCGGAGGGGGAGCACGAACAGGGCGGGGCACTGGAGAACCTCCTCCGAAAACTGGGTGGCACAGAGGCACAGTTCGTCTTTGATTGCGTGCAGAGGGATGATATCCATGCCCATCACGGCAAGGGGTCGGGATACATCAAACGCGCATTGCGCTGGCTCAAGGAGACACAGAGAAGGGGGATGGACGCACTGATTCTGCTTGTGGATCAAGACAGGGTGGAATACAGGAGAAGCGAGCAGGTTCGGGAGGCACAGGAGTACTGCCATCCGCAGGTCCCGGCATTCAATCTGCCTCGTGCCATGGGAGTCGCGATCAAGACGTTCGATGCGTGGATGCTGGCGGACGAGAAGGCACTGGCGGTGGTTCTCGGATGCCCTGTGGCGAGGCAGCGCCATCCAGAGACCATCGGCAGGCCCAAAGAAGTGTGCGCGCGATTGCTCGAAGGTGGTACGAACCGGATGCGCCAGCGCCAGATGTACGCGGAGGTAGCCCGTCGACTTGACATCAACGTCGTGGCTGAGCGATGCCCGAAGGGATTCAAGCCGTTCGCGGAAAACGTCAGAAGAATGTTTGGACAGGAGACATGATTATGGCTTACACGGTGACGCAATCCCACGTGGTTTCGAGACGCATGTTCTGCGGGGCGGCGCTGGCGGCTGTGGCGGTGCCATTGACGCAGGTGTCCGCCAGGGCAGGGCAGGGGGGCGGGGTCAAGTTCTACAAGAACTTCTCGGGGGGGCATATCGGGGTCAAGGCCAATCAGCAGCAGGCACTGGAGTATGCGGTCAAGTATGGGTTTGGGGGCATCGCGCCCAGCGACGGCGAATTCGCGAACAAGTCCGCGGCCGAGATCGGCGAATGGCTGGCGCGGATGAAACAGAAGGGGATTCGGTATGGGTCGGCGGGCCTGCCGGTCGAGTTTCGCCGGGATGAGGAACGGTTCCGCACCGACTTGGCCCAGTTCCCCAAGCGGGCGGCGCTCCTGAAGCAGTTGGGCGTGACGCGCGTCGCGACCTGGATCACGCCGGGGCACAACGAGCTGACGTACCTGCAGAACTTCAAGATGCTCGAGACGCGGTTCCGCGAGGTGGCCAAGGTGCTCCAGGACAACGACATCCGGCTGGGCCTGGAGTTCGTCGGGCCGCGAACCTCCCGCGAGAAGTTCCGCTTCCCGTTTGCCTGCACGCAGGTGGACATGATGGAGCTGGTCCACGCGGTCGGCACGGGCAACGTGGGCCTCTTGCTCGATAGCTGGCACTGGTACACGTCTCATGGTACGGTGGACGAGCTACTGCGGCTGTCGAACAAGGATATCGTCCACGTGCACGTCAACGATGCTCCC
Source organism: Planctomycetota bacterium (assembly GCA_025459125.1). GTDB lineage: Bacteria > Planctomycetota > Phycisphaerae > Sedimentisphaerales > Anaerobacaceae > PLanc-01. The sequence continues at coordinate 14,055 of JALORE010000002.1, forward strand.
GCGGGCATCGAGGTCGATCAGCAGATCGATAGTCGGCGCCAGCTCCCCGCGACCACGGGCGTCATCGACCTCAAGGGCTTCATCAACGCCCTGGTGAAGATCGGCTATGACGGCCCGGTGGAGTGCGAGCCGTTCGACCAGGAGCTGCGCAAGATGGACCCAGCCGCGGCGGTGCAGACGACCGCCGAGTCGCTCCATCGCCTCTGGGGCTTGATGGGAGCGTAGTCCGAAGTGTCAGGGGTGAAGTTGGAGGTCTGGAGTCAGAGGAGGCCATGCTTGCGCGTTGCTCTCCCGGCTGCAAACGTGACACTTCGAACTTCACACTCTCAATAGTCCTTGAACTGGTTCATCCAGTCCGGCCAGATGGGCATGCCGCGCTGGTTGATGTCCTGGGTCCACTCGCGGTGCCAGGTCAGCCGCCAGAGCTCCTTGAGCCCGACCTTCCGGGCCGCGAAATCCAGGAACAGGCAGTTCACGAAACCCTTGTGGCGGTTCATGCAGAAGCGGCGCATGTTGTTGCCTTCGCCGGTGTTGAAGTCGCCGTCGAAGGCGGGCGGCTCGTCCACCGCTTCGGGCCAGCCGTCCAGCCGATTGGCGCCCAGGAACAGCGGCACGTACGCGGCGCCTTTGACGTTCTTGTTCTTCCAATGCTTGTGGGCGCCCTGGCGGGTGTTGGTCTCGACGAAGCCATTGATGCCGTAGCTGCCATGATCGAGCCCCAGGCCGCTGTCGAAGGCCCAGGCGGTGTCATGGCCCCACTTGCCGCCGCTGTTTTCGATGAATCGGGTCGCCGAGGGGCAGAAGAACAAATCGGTGTCGTTCAGACCACTGAAGTAGGGACGCAGGGCGACGATCCAGTGATGTCCGCCCACCAGCCCTTCCTCGAATTCGCCATTGTGCTCGTCGGTATACATGGAGAAGATCAGGCCCCACTGCTTGAGGTTGGACAGGCACGTGACGGTCCGGGCCTGCTCGCGCACCCGCTGCAGCGCGGGCATTAAGATCGCCATGAGCAGGGCGATGATCGCAATGACCACCAGCAGCTCGATCAGCGTGAAGGCGCTGTGATTTATGATCGATGATTTGCGATTTATGATGTGTTCGTCTTGGCAGACCATTCCTTGTGCTTTCCCTGCGCAGCGTTCCTGGACTCCTGCCGCCGGCACAGGAGTGACATATCCGGTCGTACTCTGCATGTCTCGATAACGGTTCTTACGGCCAGAGCTGGGTGTTGAGCCACTGCGTGGCCAGTTGCGTGAAATCCATCCCATTTACGGACTTCTGATTCGCCGGTTCGGCGCTGTAAAGTTCGGCCGGCGACTTGAGGGGCAGGTACAGCTTGCCATCACCCGGCGTCTGGTCGGCAAGATACCGGACTTCGAGCTCGGTCAGAGCGCGGGTGTAAATCCACACGTCGTCGATGGCGCCCTTCCATAGGCGGGCCGTCTGCTGGGCGTTCGCGCCGATAAAGACCTTCTGTGTGTTCTTCGCAATGGCGCCCGCGGTCGCCTGGGTGCCGTCGGACACGCCGTCCACGTAGAGCCACGCCGTGGCGCCATCATAGGTCCCCGCCACATGGTGCCATTCGCCGTCATTGACATTCACCACGCCGTTGATGCGGAACGTGGGCGTCGGGCCGTTGCAGCGCCATTGGATGGTATTGGTCTCGGAGTTCCGGGCGATCCGCCAGGAGTTGTCGCCCTTGGTCACGATGGGCTGATAGGTCACGTCGAACACATCCACCCGAATCCAGGCGGCGACGGTGAGCTTGTCGGTGATGGCGTCCCATTTCACATGGTTCGTGCAGTCCACGTAGTCTCCGGTTCCGTCGAAGTTCAGCGCCTGTCCGGCCATGCCCGCCAGGTAGACGGGATTGCCGCTGATGGTTCCGTTGAGATTGCTGCCGGAGCTGTCGAGGACGTTGCCATCGAGCGTATAATGGGCCAGCAGGCCGGTGGTGCTCGGCGCGGCGGGCGAGGTGGCCAGGCTGGAGTCCTGCCGGAGCCAGTCATTGGCCATCAGGTCGAGATCGCGGTAGTCGACGACGCAGTCCTGGTTCAGATCGCCGGCGAGAGGGTTGAGGGCCGCGAGGCAGCGGCTGGGATACAGGCGGATGTCATCGACGTAGACCCGCCCTTGGCCCGTGCTGTCGATACCGACGCTCAGCCTGGTCACGTTGCCCAGGCCCGCGCCGAGCGTGCCGAGGTCGATATTCCATTGGGTCCAGCGGGTCTGGGCGACAGCGCCGACGTCGCCGTCGTAAACGAGCTTGGCGTTGTTGATCTTCACATAGACCTTGCCGGGGGCGTTGTTCGGCTCACCGCGGAACGCGAGCGCCAGGGCCTTGACGCCGGCCCGCGTCCAATCCTGCGCGGCGATGAACGTGCGGGTGGCCTCGGAGAACGCGGCGTTCGTGTTGTTATAGAATAGGGGCATCGATTGTTTGCCGCTGTTGACAATGGTCCGTTCGGCGAACGGGGCATTGGCGTAGCCGACTTGGGAGCCGTTATTGTTCGTGCCCCAGCCATCGCTCCAGGTCTCGTAGACCCGTTTGCCCTCGTCGTCGGTATAGCTCTCGAAATCCTCTACGATCAGGAATTCCGGCGTCGAGAAGCTCCAGACCTCGCCCACCCATGCCGCCGGCGTGTCGGCCGTGTTGACCTCATCGACCCGCCAGTAGTACGTCGTATTCAAAGTCAGCGTTCCCGCGTCCAGCGAGGTGCTGTTGGTGTGCGTTACCGGGGCGCTGCCCTCCTGCACGGCCTGCCGGTCCGCGCTCAGGTAGACGTCGTGTGACGCGGCCTTGCGGCCGGCGCGCCACTGCAATGTCACCTCGGGGCCGACGCCGGCGGCGTTCGCGGCCGGTTGCGGCTCGCGCGCCTGCACGGGGACGTAATAGAACCGCACCTCGCTCAGGCCGAACTGGATGCCGCCCCAACTGCTCTGAACGGTGAGCCGGACGAACCGGGCCGCGGCGCCGCCCAAGGGGACGGTGGTGTTGTGGGTATACGTGGCCGTGCCCGGGGCCCGGGCAAACGGTGTGCTGGGAGCCAGCGGTGCCCAACTCACGCCATCCACGGAGTACTCGACCAGGACCTCCTTGAGGCCGAATCCGACGATAGGTTCCACCGTCTGGTTATAGTTCCAGACCCACATCTCCTGCAGGCTGTAGACCTTGTCGAACTGGTACTGGATCCAGGTAGGCTGTGGCCCGCCCGTGCCGGCCAGCCACATGTCGGCATCGTTCGTCGAGTGTTGATCGCTCGCATTGAGTCCGGAGCCGTCGACGGTCTTGCCGGGCGTGGACTTGTCGTTGAGGGAACTCGAAGCGGTTGCCTTGATCGCTGTGCTCGGAATGGGATACGCATAGGGCTCCGTGGTGAAGCTCCACACCGGGCCGGGGATATAGCCCTGGGCGGCGCTGCCCTCATCGACCCGCCAATAATAGGTCGTGCCATACTCCAGCGGCAAGGGCAGGCTCAGGAGATCGAAGGCCGGATCGGTGAGGAAGCCCCGGTCCGCGGCCGCAGCGCCGTTCTTGACGTCAGCCAGGTTCTTGCTCAGGTAGAGCTTGTGACCATTGGTCGCGGCGGCGGTGTCCGGGGGTGTCCAGCCCAGGATCGCATCGCGCGGCACGTCGGTGGCTTTGTCCGGCGGCTGCGGCGCCGAGGCCGTGCCCGGCTGCACCACCCTGTCGAGGATGAAACCGTTGAGATACGCTTCGTTGTGGATGCCATCATTGTTGTCGGCGAACGTCAGGACGACGTCGGTGCCGTCCGAGCGGAAGGTGAACGTCACGGTGCAAATGGTCGCCGGCCTCGGACCCCAGCTCTGCTGCACGTGATCGGCGACGACCCGCGTGCCGTCGGCGTCCTTGCAGGTGATGTTCAGGGTCCCATCGTCATTGACCACGTCCTCGTTCGTGTCGTGGTCATAGGTCGTCATCGTATACGTTCCGGGGGCCAGACCCACGATGGTCATCGTGAACGCGTTCGACTCCTTGAAGGCGTCCTCCAGCAGGTCGTGCAGGGGGATGGCATCGTTCATCTGCGCACGGTTGCGCGAATCGATCTTGGTGAACTTGATCGTGAAATCGTCGTCGAAATCGGTCTGATTCTGAAAACGTTTCTCGACGTCGATATTGTCCTGCCGGCCGCCGGTATTCCAGTCGAACCAGCCGGGTTCCACCGCGCCATTGGCCGACAGGTCCACCTTCAGCGGTGCGGCCGAAGCGAGGGTCGAAACCAGTGCGAGTACCATCGACAGTGCCAGTTTCCCGTGCATGCCTGTTCTCCTCCTAGCCGGATGAAGGCGTTCTCAAGGCCGGGCCACGCAGTCGTCACCACACCCATGTGTCCCGGAAGGACACCTGCGCCCGGCCCCTACATGATACCAGAAACGGGCCCGCGCGACAAGATGCGGCGGACAGAATTTGCGGACCTTGCCCCGGCAGGGGGGGGGCACGGAGGTTCTTGCTGTCCCGGCGCTCTTGCACGGCAAGCACAGGTGCGCGTCGGGCAAACTCGTGGCATCGGTCTCCTGCCGATGTCTTCATGAGATGGAAGGGGTTCCCCCATGCGGAAGGGCCCCCGCTCGCCTTTGGTAATGGTGAGATCGTAAAGACGGTCGTGCGAGGACGCACGACTTGGGGGGCGAACGGGGACGTTCGCCCTACGAGGACGGGAATCCGCCACGGCCTGCCGGCCGCACGGGCTACTTGCGGGCGGCTTGTTTCTCGCGGCGCTGGGCGATGATTTCTTCGGCCAGCTTGGCGGGGACGCGGGCGTAGTGCGACATCTCCATCGAGAAGGTGGCCATGCCCTTGCTCAGGCCGCGGACGACCGTGGCGTAGCCGAACATGTTGGCCAGCGGGACCTCCGCGCGGACGACGGCACAGGTGTCGCGGGCCTCGGTCTCCAGGATGATGCCCCGGCGGCTGTTGAGGTCGCCGACGATGGAACCCTGGTACTCGCGCGGCATCTCGACCTCGACCTTCATGACCGGCTCCATCAGGCAGGGCTTGGCCTTGCGGAACGCCTCGGCGAACGCGTCGCGGGCGGCGATGCGGAAGGCCATTTCGCTGGAATCGACCGCGTGGAACGAGCCGTCGTCGAGACACATCTTGCAGCCGACGACCTCATAACCGGCCAGCGGTCCTTTCTTCAGGGCCGCCACAAAGCCCTTGTTCACGGCGGGGATGTATTCCCCGGGGATGCGGCCGTTGGTGATGTTGTCTTCGAATTCGTAGGGTGATTCATAGCCCGGCGGCAGTGGAATCAGGCGGCCGACCACGTGGGCGAACTGGCCCGAGCCGCCGGTCTGCTTCTTGTGCCGGTAGTCGTACTTGGCTTCGACGGTGGGGGCTTCGCGGTAGCTGACGCTCGGCGCGCCGACGGTGACATTGGCGCGGTACTCGCGGCGCATCCGCTCGATGTAGATGTCCAGGTGCAACTCGCCCATGCCGGCGATGATCGTCTCGCTGGTCTGCGGATCGGTCGAGACGCGGAAGGTCGGGTCCTCTTTCATGAACCGGCCCAGGGCCTTGGCCATCCGCTCCTGGTCGGCGTTGCTGGCGGGCGTGACGGACAGGCTGATGACCGGGTTGGCCACAAAAATGCTTTCGAGCGAGTAGTTGACGCCCTCCCCGCAGAGGGTGTCGCCGTTGGCGCAGTCCACCGCCAGCAGGGCGATGATGTCGCCCGGCCCGGCGTCGGTGATGTCCTGGCGGTCGTTGGCGTGCATGCGGACGATCCGCCCGACGCGCAGCGTGCGATTCGTGCGGGCGTTGCGGTACTGGCCGCCTTTGACGAGCCTGCCCTGGTAGACGCGGACGTAGCTCAACTGGCCGAACGGCTCATCGGTGATCTTGTAGACCATCGCCACCAGCGGAGCGTCCGGGTCGGCGGCCAGCGGCACCTCCGTGCCGGCGTTGTCGTGGTCGCGGGCAAACGAGGATCGGTCCAGCGGACTGGGCAAGTAGTCGCAGACGGCGTCGAGCAGCGGCTGGACGCCCTTGTTCTTGAAGGCGGAGCCCATCATCAACGGCACGATGTCGCGGTTGATCGTCGCCTCGCGAATCGTCCGGCGGATCATCTCCTCGTCCACGGGCTGCTCGTCCAGGAGCCGCTCGGTCATCTCATCATCGTACATGCTCAGGGCGTCGAGCATGTCGTGCCGGGCCTTGGCGGCGGCGGCCTGACAGGCGGCGGGAATGGGCCGGCGCACGACGTCTTCGCCGTCGTCGCCCTCGAAGGTCAGGGCTTCCATCGTGATCAGGTCGATTACGCCCTGGAAGCTCTCCGCGAGGCCCATGTTCAACTGCAGGGGCACCACATTGAGCCCCAGCTTCTCCCGAATCTCCCGGCAGACCCGCTCGGGGTCGGCCCCGGTACGGTCCATCTTGTTGACGAACGCAATGCGCGGCACGCGGTACCGCTTCATCTGCTGATCGACGGTGAACGACTGGCTCTGCACGCCGCCCACGGCGCACAGGACCATGATTGCCCCATCCAGAACGCGGAGCGACCGCTCGACCTCGACGGTGAAATCCACGTGCCCGGGCGTGTCGATCAGGTTGATGCACTGGCCCTGCCAGGCGACCTGCGTGGCGGCGGACTTGATCGTGATGCCGCGCTCACGCTCGAGGTCCATGAAGTCCATGGTGGCGCCGCCCTCGCCGCCGTCATGCACCTCCTGCATGCGGTGAATCCGACCACAGTAATAGAGAATGCGCTCGCTCAGGGTCGTTTTGCCCGAGTCGATATGCGCTGAGATCCCGATGTTCCGAATTTTGCTGATCTTTTCCATGGTTCTTCAACGTTATCGGTCAAAACTAAATCCAACTCCAGCAGAGAGGGTGCGTATCCCGCACCACTTTGTGCCGCCGAAGGGATGGTGCGTGAACCGCACCTACGGCTGGCGGTGGACCGCCGGCTCCCGGCTCCCGATGGCCGGCTGCCCATCCTTGTTCGCTTCTCGATGGTGAATGCTCGTGAACTCTGAGCACTACCGTAAGTTCCAGGTGAGGCAAGTAGCGGATCGCCAACGGGTTCCCCAACCCGATGCATCGCGTTTGGGGTCCCACCCCCGATCCTGCACCAGAAGAAGCGAGAAAGACTCAATATACCGGATTGCCCCGGGTCAAGGCAACAGAAATTTCCTTAATTTTACGAGACACCCCGGTGCGGGTTCGCTCCCGCGCCGGGTTTTTGGGGCGTACGGAGGGCGAGCGAGGCTCCGCAAGAACTACCCCCTTGAGAAATGAGGCCAAAAGGTGTAAGAGAGTGAGAGAAAATCGCCCGGGTGAATTCGTGTCCTTATTTGGCATCCGGAGGCATCAGGATGAGGAACATGAACGTGCTATTCGCCCTTTTCGTTCTCGTTGCCGTACTGTCCGCACCGGATCGAGGGTCGGCTTCCGCCGCGGTTTATCCGCCGATGGACTCCGCTTTCGACATCGCCCGGTCGGAGAGCCAGGACATCGTCTACTTCCGCAGCGAGGACGTGCTGCAGGGCCAGGTGCTCAACGAAGAAATCCGCTTGGTCACGCAGTATGGGACGCTGGCGCTGCCGCTGCGCCGCTGTGCCGGGGTTTCTTTCGAAGGGAGCCGGGCCAATCGGGATGCGGTGGTCACCGTCAACTTCAACCGCCTGACCGGCATCGTCAGCGATCGCATCCTGCGGTTCCGGATCGGGGCTTCCGGCAAGGAAGTACCCCTCCGTAAGGAGAGCATTGCCTATATCCTGCTCAAGAAGGCGCCCGGGGAGACGGACTTCCTCGCGGGCCAGGAGCCACCGGACCTGTTCATTATGGCCAACGGCGACCTGCTCAGCGGCAAGCCGGCGGAGCCGGCGGTGGAGATTCGCACCGATTACGGGCGGGTTCCTATTCCCTTTCGCGAAATCAAGGAAGTCCGCATGGTGGGGGAGGGGGACATTACCGCGCTGGTCACAAAGACCGCCGGCGACCCGATCCGGGGGGCCTGGGACACCACAGATCTATCCCTGAGCCTGGAAGTGGGACAGAACCTGCCGGCCGTCTACAAGGACATGTTCGCCCGGATCCTGGTCGGCCGGGCCCGGGAGTTGGCGCCCGCTCAATTGGGCGTCCCGCCGGTCGTGACCGGTGAGCCGACTGGTGCGCCCGCCGTACCGCTGCTGCTGCTGGACGAGCCGACGATTACGCTGGACGTGGGCAAGCAGGTGACGATGAAGCTCGCCCTGATCCCGGCGGGCAAGTTCCTGATGGGCAGTCCCGCCGACGAAGGCGGCCGCGATGAGGATGAGGGGCCGCAGCGCGAGGTCGTGATTTCCCGGCCCTTCTATATGGGCGTGCACGAGGTGACGCAGGGTCAGTACGAAGCCATTATGGGAGCCAATCCGAGCAAGTACGTCGATGCCGCCAAGCCGGTGGAGTGCGTCTCCTGGGACGATGCGGTCGAGTTCTGCCGGCGGCTTTCCCGCCGGACGCACCAGGTGGTCGCGTTGCCGACGGAGGCCCAGTGGGAATATGCCGGCCGGTCGGGAATGAAAGGGCGTTTCGGCTTTGGCGACGACGACCGCCAGCTCTTCAGTTATGCGCGGTACAGCCAGAGTGTAGAAGCGGGCACCGCCGCGGTGGGTGCCAGGAAGCCCAACGCCTGGGGCCTGCACGACATGCACGGCAACGTCTGGGAATGGTGCAGCGACTGGTATGCCAGCTCGTACGTCAACGCCGCCGCGCAGGACCCCACGGGGTCGCTCTCGGGCCAGGGGCGCGTGCTGCGGGGCGGCTGCTGGGTCAACACCTCCGAGGGCTGCCGCTGTGCGATCCGCAACAAGAGCGCTCCCGATGTCCGGTATAACGGGATCGGCTTCCGCGTCGTCGTCCATCCGCGCTAATCCTTTGTTCCGTGTCCTTTCGGTGCAGGGTGCAAACATGAACAGGGCAATCAGCAGACGCGAGGCCATGCGCAGCGGCCTTCTTGGTGCGGCCGGACTGCTGTGGGCTGACGGCCTGGTCGGTAGTGTGCCCGTCAGGGCATCTCAGATGACGCCTCACGGCGTCACTACCAACGGCAAGGCCAAGGCCGTCATCCAGATCTGGATGTGGGGCGGGCCGCCGCACCTCGATACGTTCGATCCCAAGCCCGCGGCCGGTGCCGATTATTGCGGTTCCCTGAACCGCCCGATTCCGACGAATGTCGACGGGGTCGTCATCGGCGAACTGCTTCCTCTCCTGGCCAAGCAGGCGGACAAGTACTCCATCATCCGCAGTATGACCCACGGCATCAACGGCCACGAGACCGCCGCCTACATGGTCCAGACCGGCCGCCCGCCGGGAGGCCGGGATGTCTACCCGAGCGTCGGCGCGGTGGTCTCGCTGTTCAAGGGCTACAACGCCGGGTACAAAGGCCTGATCCCGCCCTATATCGTGCTGACGCAGCCGCAGGGGCGCTTCTCCGAGGCCGGCTTCCTGGGGGCGCGCTACAAGCCCTTCGCCACCGGCGGCGATCCCGCGCAGACCCGTTTCGCGGTCGAAGGCGTTGTGGCCCAGGGCATCACCGATCAACGGCAGAAGGACCGCCGGGCACTGCTCCAGAAGCTGGATACGCTGGGCCAGACGATGAAGAACGACAAGTCCGTGCAAACTTTCGACCAGGCGGGACAGCAGGCCTACGACCTGATCCTGGGCGATGCCGGCAAGGTGTTCGACCTGACGCAGGAGAAGACCGAGCTGCGGGACAGCTATGGCCGCACCACGTTCGGGCAGGCCTGCCTGGTCGCTCGGCGGCTGGTCGAGCACGGCGTCCCCTACGTCACCATCAACTACGGCGGCTGGGACACGCACGAGCAGCATTTTCAGGCCATGCGCCGCAAGCTGCCGGAGATGGACCGCGGCATGGCGACCCTGCTCCAGGACCTCTCGGAGCGCGGCCTGCTCGACAGCACCATCGTCTGGTGGAGCGGCGAATTCGGCCGCACGCCCAAGGTGGCCTGGGAACCGCCCTGGAACGGCGGGCGCCATCATTACGGCAATGTCTTCAGTGCCGTGGTTGCCGGCGGCGGCTTCAAAGGCGGTCGCGTGGTCGGGTCGTCGGATGACAAGGGCGAGCAGGTCCGGGACCGGCCGGTCTATCCGTGTGACCTGATTGCCAGCATGTACGAGTTGCTGGGCATCGATCCCGCGGGCAAGCTGCCGCATCCGCAGGGCCTGGAAGCCCGCGCCATACCGACCGCCGCCGACGGCGTGAAGATGGGCGGCCCCCTGAAGGAGATCATGTGATGCACCCGGCGTCATGGCGAGCGAAGCGAAGCAGTCTCAACGCCTCGGAGGAGAATCCGCATTGCTGTGGCGTGTGGCCGGTATACCGTGGCAGATGCACGCCTCCGCGTAGGGCGAACGTCCCCGTTCGCCTTTTGGGGACGGGAGGACCATGCGAACCATCGTGCGAAGCCGCACGACCTGGGGGCCGAGCGGGGACGCTCGCCCTGCGAAGAAGGGCATCCATCGCCACTTCATTCCGGGCGCACGCCAGGTGGGCGCGGGCCGCCGGCTGGGCCTTGGGTATCCTCCTGGCCCTGGCCCCGGCCGCGTGGACCCAGCCGCGTGCCCCGCGCATGGCATATATCTATCCCGCCGGCGGCCGGCAGGGGGATACGTTCCAGATCGAGATCGGCGGGCAGTACCTGGACGGCGTGATGGCGGCCTACGTCTCCGGCGGCGGCGTTCGCGTCACAGTGATCGAGCACCTCAAGCCGATGGCGGCGCAACTGTCCAACGATCTGCGCATCCGCAGCCGCGAGCTGCAAAAGAAAGGCACCGACGCGGCCAGCCGCCAGGAGATCGCCGAGATCCAGAAGCAGTTCGACGCCAGCACCAACCAGGCGGCCTATCCCGTATTCTCGGAGACGGTGACCTGCAGGGTGACGGTGGCCCCGAATGCCGAGCCGGGCGACCGGGAATTGCGGCTGCAGACCGCGGCGGGTTTGACGAATCCGCTGGTGTTCTGCGTGGGGCAATTCCCCGAGTTTTGCGAGCCGCGGTGGCACGGCGGCACCGCGGATGCAAACATGGCCGTGACGCTCCCGGTCACCATCAACGGCCGGATCGTGCCGGGCAGCGCGGAACGCTATCGCGCGGTGCAGCGCCGGACGCAGCCCTACCTGCCTGCGGACCGGGACCGGTATCGCTTCGCCGCCCGCAAAGGCCAGCGGCTGGTCTGCGCGGTCAAAGCGCGGGAGTTGATGCCGTACCTGGCGGACGCCGTACCCGGCTGGTTTCAGGGCACGGTGACACTTTACGACGCCCAAGGCAAAGAGCTGGCCTATGACGACGATTACCGCTTCCATCCCGATCCTGTCCTGTACTATGAGGTCCCTGCGGACGGCGAGTACCTGCTGGAGATCAAGGATGCGATCTACCGCGGCCGCGAGGATTTCGTCTACCGGATCACGCTGGGCGAGCCGCCGTTTGTGACGAGCGTCTTCCCGCTGGGAGGCCGGGCGGGCAGCCAGACCGGCGTCGAGCTCCGGGGCTGGAACCTGCCGACGAACAAGCTGACGATGGATACCCGGAATAAGAAAGCCGGTGTCTATCCGGTTTCGACGCGCACGAAGAACCTCGCCTCCAACCACCTGCCCTTTGTGGTGGACACGCTGCCGGAGAGTCTCGAGAAGGAGCCCAATAATCAGCTCGCGGAGGCCCAAAAGGTGACGCTTCCCGTCGTCATCAACGGTCGGATCGACACGGCCGGCGACGGCGATGTGTTCAGCTTTACCGCCCGCGCCGGCGACCAGATCGTGGCCGAAGTTTACGCCCGCCGGCTCGATTCCCCGCTGGATTCCGTGCTCAAACTGACAGACGCCCAGGGCCGGCAACTGGCGTTCAACGATGATTGCGAGGACAAAGGCGCGGGCCGATACACGCATTTCGCCGATTCCCTGCTCACCGCTGCCATACCCGCGAACGGCACCTATCTGGTATACCTCGGCGACGCCCAGCAGAAGGGTGGCCCGGAGTACGCGTACCGCGTTCGTATCAGTCCGCCGCGGCCGGATTTCGATTTGCGCATCGTGCCCTCCACGGTCAATGTCGCGGCCGGCGGGACGGCCCGCCTCACCGTGTATGCCCTGCGCAAGGACGGCTTCACGGGCGAGATTGCGCTGACCCTGAAGGATGCCCCGAAAGGCTACGGATTGAAGAAGGACGACAAAGTGCCGGCCGGCCAGGACAAAGCGGACGTGACGCTGACGGTCCCGCCGGCCCTTCCGGCCGAGCCGGTGAGCCTGACCGTCGAAGGCCGCGCCACGGCTGGCGGCCAGCAGGTCGTCCGGCCGGCGGTGCCCGCGGAGGACATGATGCAGGCCTTCGCCTACCGGCACCTGGTCATTGCCAACGAACTCAAGGTGGCCATCCTCAAACGCGCCAGCGTCGTGCCCGCCGCCAAAGCCCTCGGCACGCAGCCCGTGAAACTCCCCGCCGGAGGTGCCACCCGGTTCTCTTCCAATTCCGAGCCAGAGCCTCCGATAAGATGAGCTTCGCACGCCGGGGATTTGCCCTTGACTTGGGGGCCCTGTCGACCTATCATGAAGGGTGACGGGCGGGAGTGACAATCGAGGGTCCGATGTGGAGGAGCGTCGCGCATGCGATCAGGCCGGCCCGGGAGTCAACCTCCGGAGCGGACGGTCCAGCAAATCCGGATAGACAAATCAACTTCACAACTTCTTCGATGGAGGTGCAGAGATGTTCTGGAAATCAGGATGGCTGAGTGTTCTGTTGACGGTCGGTCTTGGTTGGGCCGGGGCTGGGGCGGGGTTGATCTCCTATCACCCCTTTGACGAGGGCGCGGGTACCACGGCCGCCGACGCGACCGGCAACGGCAATAACGCCACGTTCACCGGCAGCATCCAGTGGGTGCCCGGCAAGCAGGGCTCGGCCGTGCGTTTCGACACCGCGGGGGAGCGAATCACGATCGGCAAGATCAATCCCTCCGGGGCCAATAAGGCGATGACCTTGGCTGCCTGGATCAAGTGGGAGGGATCGAACCATGCGACCATCACGCACATGGGGATTTTCGGGAAACGCGGCGGCTGGACCGCTCCCGGCGACACCGTCAAGTGGTTCTGGGAGGCCCAGCCGGACGACGATCTGGCGTTCCGTACTTACAGTGCGACCGTCACGGTCACGGATGCTCTGGCCAACCATAAGAACGAGTGGGCGCACGCGGCCGTGAGCTGGGATAATGGCACCCTCACCCATTACATCAACGGGGTGCAGATCAACCGGGGATCGATCACGTTCAACGAGGTCTCGAATGACGTGGTTGTGAGCATCGGTTGCACGGGCAACTACAACGCGGAGAGCTTCGTGGGCTGCATCGACGAGGCCCGGATCTATGACACCGCCCTGAACTTGACCGAACTGCTCCAGGCCATGACGGGAGACACTGCATCCGCCAGTACGCCCCAGCCGGCCGTGGGAGCGACGGATGTGCCGCGCGACGTGGTTCTCTCCTGGGCGGCCGGCGAGTTCGCGGCCAGCCACAATGTATACCTCGGTACCAGCTTTGCGGATGTCAATACGGCCGACCTCAGCAAGGCGGTCAGCCCGGGCCAGACCGCGACGACCTTCCAGCCCGCCAGTTCGCTGGAATTCGGCCAGACCTACTACTGGCGGGTGGACGAAGTCAATGCCCCGCCGGGCACGAAGGTTTTCAAGGGCGCCGTCTGGAGCTTCACGGTCGAGCCCTATGCTTATCCGATCACGGGAGTCCGGGCCACGGCCTCCAGCGCCCAGGTCGACATGGGTCCGGAGAAGACCGTGGACGGCTCCGGGATGACGGGGGGCCTGCACGGCGTGGAGCCGACTACCATGTGGTTGAGCGCGGACGCCCTGCCCCAGTGGATTCAGTACGATCTCGCCGGGGTTTACCAGGTGCACGAGATGCAGGTCTGGAACTCGAATCAACTGCTCGAGACCTTCGTGGGCTTCGGGGCCAGGAAAGTGACAGTCTCGACCTCGCTGGATGGTGCGACGTGGACGCCGGTCGCCGACGTGCCGGAATTCGCCCGAGCGCCCGCCGCGCCCGGATATGCGGCCGACACCACGGTCCGCCTGGGTGTGCAAGCCCGGTACGTCAGGCTGACGATCGAGTCCACCTGGGGCACGATCGCGCGGCAGGGCGGCCTGAGCGAGGTGCGGTTCTTCTCTGTTCCCGTCGTGGCCCGCGCGCCGCAGCCGGCCCAATATGCCGAAGGGGTCCCGGTGGATGCGACCCTGGATTGGCGGCCGGGCCGCGAGGCGACCGCGCACCAGGTCGCCCTCGGCACCGATCGGGCGGCAGTGGCCGCAGGAACCGCCGCGACGACGACCGTGACCGCGCATGGCTTCGATCCCGGCCCGCTGGACTTCGGCACGATCTACTATTGGCAGGTCAATGAGGTCAATACGGTCAATGGGGTCACCTATCCGAGCCCCCTCTGGAGCTTCACCACCCGCGAGTTTGCGGTCGTAGACGATTTCGAAAGCTACACCGACGACGAGGGCAACCGCATCTACGAGACCTGGGTCGATGGCTGGACCAACGGCACCGGCTCGGTCGTCGGTTACCTCCAGGCCCCCTTCGCCGAACGGGCGATCGTTCACGGCGGCAAGCAGGCCATGCCGCTGGAGTACAACAACGTCAAAACGCCGTTCTACAGCGAGACCTCCCGGGAGTTCGCGCCGGTACAGGATTGGACGGTCAACGGAGCCACGCATCTGGGTCTCTGGTTCCGGGGCCGCGGGGTCGCGCTGCTCGACAAGGGCAACGGCGCCTTTACCGTCAGCGGCTCGGGCCACGACATTTGGGACAACGCTGACGATTTCCGCTTCGTCTACAAGCGTCTGAGCGGCAACGGCTCGATCCAGGTCAAGGTCGAGAGCCTCGTGAACACCAACGCCTGGGCCAAGGCCGGGGTGATGATCCGCGACACGCTGGACGCCGGCTCGTCGATGGCGTACATGATCCAGAGCTACTCCAGCGGCGTCTCCTTCGGCTGGCGTCTGACCACCGGCGCCACCTGCGGCAGTGCCACGCAGGCGGCCATCACCGCGCCGCAGTGGGTGAAACTGACCCGAACGGGCAACGCTTTCACCGCCCAGTACTCCGCCGACGGCAAGACCTGGACGGATATCAAGGATGCCACCACCAACCAGGTCGTCTCCACCACCATCAACATGGCCGCCACCTGCTACATCGGTCTGTGCGTCACGAGCCACAATGCGGCGGCGACCACGACGGCGGAATTCTCCGGCGCCGCCACGACCGGCGGAGTCACCGGCCCCTGGCTGGCCGCCGAGATCGGCGACGATCCGCAGCCGGCCAATAGCCCGGAGGCGATGTACGTGGTCGTGCAGGACAGCTCCGGTAGGAGCAAGACCGTCAGCCATCCGGACCCGATGGCCACCGGCAGCACGGCCTGGCAACAGTGGAAGATCCCGCTCAGCGAGTTCGCGGCGGCGGGCGTCAAGATGACCAGCATCAAGAAGCTGTTCCTCGGCATAGGGGACCGGGCCAACCCGAAGGCGGGCGGCGCCGGCAAGCTGTATATCGACGACCTCCAGTTCGGCAAGCCCATCGTGCCGGTCGGCCTGGTGGCCTCGTACTCCCTGGAGAACGATGTCAACGACAACTCCGGCAACGGTCATCATGGCACGATCCTGGGCACGCCGAGCTACGTGGAGGGACCGGTCGGCAAGGGCAAGGCCTTGCTGTTCCCCGGTACCTCCGGCTCTGCGGTGAACCTGGGGACCTTCGACCCCTCGGAAAAGACCGGCCTGTTGTCGGTGTCCCTCTGGGCCAAATGGAACGGCCTGAGCACCGCATGGCAGGGCCTGATCGGCAAACGGGATTCCTGGGCGGCCAACGAGACGATGTGGCAGATCGAGGCCAGCCAGACGACAGGCGTGCTGTCGCTGGGCCGCCACAATATCTCGGTGGGCAGCGGCAACCAGGTGCTCAAGGTCGGGGAATGGACGCATATTGCGGTGACGTTCGATAAAACGACCGCCCGGTTCTACGTCAACGGGGTTCAGACCAACTCCGGCCCGTTCTCCTTCGGCCCGGACCGGGAGGCGTCGCTGCAGTTTGGCTGCGACAGCGCCAACGGCGGCAATCCGTTCAACGGCACGCTGGATGAGGTCAAGCTGTACGACATCGTCCTGACCCCGGCGGAGATCGCCGCTCTGGCCGGAAAGTAGGACGGGGCCGATCGCGTGTGCCTTCGCCCGTGACGCCGGAACCAGGAACAATACGGATCACGCCTGAGAATTTCGTAACGTGAGTGGCAGCGGCAAGCGGAGTCGGGAGCCCAATCGCGATAGCTCGCGATTGGGAACCCTCTTCGGAGCTTGCCGATGGCTCGTGGGACAGACGCAAACGCCATCGGCAAGCTGCGCTTGCCGCTGCCACCCGGAATCTGGCTCAGGTGTACGAAGAACTCAGTCGTAATCGGTATGACTCGGGGCCTGCACCGATGGGGTGCAGGCCCCGTTGTTTCTACGCTCATTCGTCAGACCGGAGGTCGGAGGCCGTGCTGGCCTTGTTCTTGGTACCAGGGGCTCCGCGGCCCGCTTTCAGCCACCGAGCGCTACTTGGATTTGGGTCCGCACAGCCGGCAGGCTGGTCGCCTCGGCCCATTCATTCAAGGAATAAGACTTGGCGCCCGGATGAACGACAAAGACATGGTCCAGACGCAGGTTCTCACGGGCCACTTGCAGTGACCTCCTGACGGTCGGGGCGTCGGCATACTTGAACTCGAATCCGATCCGCCGCGCCACCAAAGTGTGCGGGAGGCGGCGGAACCAACTTCCGACAGATCGAACCCGGCCATCGGTATCAGAGCCACCCGCCCGGCGAGAGACTCAGACACGCCGCGCACCAGGTCGGACGAGGCGCTGCCCAGCAGGAGGAATCGCGTGGGTAGCGGCTGTCGATCGGCGAGCGCACGCAGGATCGGGAACAATCCCGGCTGCAACTGGGCCTCGTCGAGCACCACCCAGCCGGTCAATGGTTCCAGGGTGGTCATGGGTTGCGCCAGTCGCCTGACATCCGCCGGCGCTTCCAGGTCGAAGTACTGGGCTTGGTGCCGGGCTGCAAACTGGCGGGCCAGCGTCGTCTTGCCGCACTGGCGTGGTCCCTGGAGAAGAACCACCGGGTTGGACTGGAAGCGCCCCTCGATTCTCGCCAGCAGCTCTGAGCGTTCAACAAGCGGCATCATCCTCGCATTCTTGAGCGGAACCTGCACAATTTGCAGAAATATCTCAGTGGAAAACGAATCATTCCGGCGATTTCAGCATTCTGACCGCGGCAAAGCCGGCCACTTGAAGAGATGGAGCCGGAGAGGAGGAACGGGGGCCGATATATACTGGTGAGTCCTCTCCCATCAGCCGTCGATCGGCTCCAGGCGACCGCGCCCCTGGTAGTAATACCGGGGATAGACCGGGGTCATCCCGCGGTAGTACGGGCGTGGGGGCGTGGCTCCCTGCGTCTTGTCGTAGACCACCGTCCCCGGGAGGATTCCCAACGCCTCGAACGTGAACATCCCGGCGGGGACCTCGACGCCGATTCGCGTGTCCGTGAAGGTGGCTTTCAGGATCTCAGAACCGTTCTCCGCCGCCTGATTGCTGATGTAGTCCAGCGTCTTGAGCAGCCAGATTCCGGGATGCGCGGGCGACGGTTCATAGGACGCCTCGCAGCTCTCCAGCAGGAAATAGGCCTGGCGACTGGAACGGCACCATATTCTGGCTTTGACCAGCGCATATGCCATCTGCGGCGCCAGCCACAACTCGAGCTTCATCGTCCCTCCCGTCTGGCCGGAAGGATCGGTGCAGGCCGGGTGGCAATAGATCCTGAGGCACTCCGTCGGGCCCAATTTCGCTTTCGTAATGTCGCGTGTACACGGGGGCTTTGTCTCTTCAAACCAGCGCTGCAGCAATTCGGGGATCGTCTGGGTGTTGAACCGATACAGTTGATGAATGTCGAAGGTTACGGCTTGCCCATTCGGATTGGCGTAAACGTGCCGCGGGCGATCCAGGTACGCTTCCTGGTGCAGGACATCATAACAGATGGACTGGGCCGGGTCCGTGATGGTACGCAGGTTCGATTCGATCAGAAACGCTCCGGGATCGGTGGGTTTCCGGGTGACGATGTCATATCTCTTCCGGTTGCCGTTCGTATACCAGGTGGTGGTCGTCTCGACCTGGTGGGCATTACGGAAGGGCTCGGGGTCGACACACAGCTCTTGATCCGTCTGGTCCTGAAGTCCTTCATAGTGTTCCCTGGTGATAGGCCCCAGGCGAATCGACATGTTCACAACGCCCGTGGCATGCTTGAGCAGATCGCAGCGAGCCTCGCAGGCGGCATCCACGACCGCTTTGATCTCGACGTAGCTGGGAACGGCGTCGATCGCTGCCGCCGTGGGGCCGGTGAACCAGAGGAGCACAAGCACGGGCAATAAGACTCGATCATGGCAATTCTGCATATACGCTTTCCTTAATCAGGATGCGCACACGTGCCGTACGTACCGCTCCATTTTACGGTTGCGCCCCCGGGCCAGATGTTACACATGATCGCGGCGCCGTCCTAAAGCCGCGGCGGCAGGATGCCCGGCGTCAAGCCCTGTTGCCGGCTTCAGCTCGCCAGGGGAACCGGATGGTGGCGCTCTTGCGTCTGGGCGTGAGGTGATTCTGATTCCAGCCCCAGGTGCAGGCCGAGACCGCGTTGGGGAAATCGGCGCAGTCTGCGGAGGCATCACATAGAGAATGGCCTACGTCCCGAGTGTCAAAAGAGCGGGGCGCCGTCGTGCGGACGGACGCCCCGTTCTCTGGTCATCAGGTGCTGCCAGGTGCCGGACGGCGCTACGATCGTATTAGGGGACCGGGTGGCCGAAGGCGATATCGTCGAGGTACAGCATGCCGGCGCCGCCGGCCTTCGGACTGGACCTGTCGCCGACCCCGATCGTGAGCTTCTTCACCGCGGCCAGATTGACGCCGCTCAGGTCGGTGAACGGGACCCGCCATTCGGTCCAGGCGGCCATGTTGGTCGCCGCCGCGCTGGTGTGGATGGCCGTCGCTTTCTTGCCGGCCTTATCCTCGACCGTCAGGTACAAGGGCGCCGGGGCATTGGTTGGCATCGCCGCCCCGATGGCCGCGGCCTGCCACGGGCCGGTGACGGCGCCGGCGGTAGACACGTTGGAGATCTCCGCCGTCGTGGTCAGCGCCGCCGCGTGGCTGGTCACTGCCATGCCGATGTAGACGTTCGTTGCCATCGGGATGTCCTGGTCCGTGCCTTGCTGCGTCCAGGTCTTGCCATCGGCGGACCGCTCCGCCTTGAAGAGGTTGCCCGTGCGGGTGAGGCGCACCCAGTGCGGCGCGACCAGGCCGGTCTGCTGGCTGTTGGCGGAGGCCCCGCCGGTGGTGCTGCGCCACTGGTACGAGACGCCGGAGGCCGGGGTCACGGCGATATACGCGTTCTTGGAACCGGCCTCGAGGGTCTCACGAATCATCGGGCCCGCCTTCGCCCAGACGTTGGTGTTGACGATGCTGTCCACCCGCAAGGTGATCGCGCCGTTGCCGCTGAGCGGCTTATAGACGAAGCGGAACTGATCGGCGTTGCCCCAGATGTCGGTGCCGGCGGCGCTGACGGTGTAGGCGTTGTTGCCTTTGTCCAAGAAGCCGGCACCGCGGCCCTGGAACCACAGCGCCAGGGCGTCGGCGCCGTGGCCGGTCCAGTCCCGGGGCGCGGCGAAGGTCCGCTCGGCCTCGGAGTAGAACGGCGTTTTGATGTTGTTGTACTCCAGGGGCATGGATTGCGCGCCGCCATGGCGGATCGTGCGCTCGGCAAACGGGGCCTGGAGATAGCCGACCACCGCGCCGGTGCCGTTGGTCCAGCCGTCGATCCAGGTCTCATAGATGCGGTTGCCTTCGTCGTCAGTGTAGCTCTCGAAGTCCTCCACGACCACATATGGTTGCGTGGTGAAGCTCCAGACGGGACCCGGATAGGTGACCGCATTGACCTCATTGACCCGCCAGTAGTAGGTGGTGCCGAAGTTGAGTGAGCTGGGGGTATAGCTGTGGTCGGTCACCGTCTGGGTTTTGGCCAGGGCGTTCGGGTCCGTGCCGAGGAAGACCTCGTGCGAGCTCGCCTGCCGGCCGGGACGCCAGTTGAGAGACGTATCCAGGCTGACGCCCGTGGCCCCGTTCGCCGGCTGCGGGGCGCGGGCCTGGACGGGGACAAAGGAGAACCGCACTTCCGCCAGGCCGGTGACGGCCATGCCACCCCAACTGGCGGTGATCGTCAGCTTGACGAACTTCGCCCCCACGCCGCCGAACTGGACCGTGGTATTGGCCGCGTAGCCCGGCAGCCCGGCGGCGCGGCTGAATTCCGGCACGCTGGCCAGCGGCGTCCAGGCCGTGCCGTCGAGAGAGGTCTCGACCGTGACGCTCTTGGCGCCGAAACCGAGGAAGCCCTCGATCAGTTGGTTCGAGTTCCAGACCTGCATCTCGTGCAACGGGTAGACCTGGTCGAACTCGTACTGGATCCAGTTAGGCCCTGCGCCCAAGCTCAGCCACATCGTGGTTTCCACGGTCCCGTGCCGGTCGCCTGTCATCCCGGAGCCGTCGATGGTCTTCTCCGGGCCCATGCTGGCCTGGGAACTCGAGGCGGTAGCCTTCACGGGCTTGACCGGATAGCCGTAGGGCTCGACCGTGAAGGACCAGACATCGCCCTTGAAGATGGTGTTGTCGGGGGCCTTATTCACCTCGTCAATCCGCCAGTAGTAGGTCTGTCCGTAGGCGAGCAGGCCGGCCGGATCAAAGGCATTCTCGGCTTGGCCCTGGCCGGCCAGCACGCCTTTCTGATCCGTTCGGCCGGCGGCATTCACGTCCGCGACGGCGGTCCCGAAGTACACATCGTGGGTGGCGGCGACCTCGCCCGGCGCCCAGCCCAGGACCGCGTCCCGCGGCACATCGGTGGCCTTGTCGGGCGGGGAGGGACTGTCCGCCTTCAGCTTCGGTCCGAACCGATCCGGCACATATTCGCCGACATAACAGCGTGCATGGTCCACATAGTACGTCTGCCCTACATTGGAGATCAGCAACTGCCACATGACCAGCCGATCCTCCGGGGATACAAACGTCAGGTAATATTCCTTCCATTCCGGCGTGGGGCGGACGACGGCTTGCGCCAGATTACCCCATTGGCCGGCTGCATTCTGCTCGGCGCGGGAGGGCGACAGCGTGATCGGCCCGGCGTCTCCTTTCAGCCAGAAGGACATCGTGTACGTCTCGCCTTGCTTGACGGCGAAGCGCCGCGTGTGCTCGAACCGCAGATTCCAGGTTCCGCCGGCCGGCACGGCCGTCACCTCGATGAAGACGCACTTCTTGCCTTCGAGGGCCTGCTCGGTATCCACGGTCAGCAGCCCGGTGGCGCTCGATTGGGCGTACAGTCCCCATCCCGGAATGGTCTGCACGTCCGTCCCCGTGCCCTCCTCGAAGCCCGGATTGTCAAAGAGATTGACAATCTCCTGCGCCGGGACCAGGGAGGTTGCGATAAGCAGGGACACCAGAATTGGAGCCACGTCTTTCGATCTCATCTTCGTCACCTCCGTAATGAACTTGCCTGCTATGGACCCACGTCACCGAAGTACTCCCGCCTTTCATATGTCCCATAATACCGCGATCTCCCTTCCCTGTCAACCGGGGAGCCACGGGGTAGCAGACGCAACGTCCCGAGAATGACTCTACGTGGGTGGCATCGTCAAGGGGTGCCAAACGCGATGAATCGCGTTTGGGGTCCCCACGCGCAGCTTGGCGATGGCGGCTTTCCCGATGCGTACGACCATCGTCAAGGCCTGCGACCTTGACGATGCCACCCTGCTTGAGACGTCGCGGTGTTACCCCGAGGAGAGCCAAATTGAACCAGGCCCGATTGCGGGCCTGGTACAATCCTGGGTAACAGCCTGAGCGGGTGGAACGGGCCCATGCCACGTCGATCTGACGCCCCCATGCAATTGCCCTGCGCGGGGGAGGTTGAGGCTTGCGATGGGCCGCGGGCCCGAGTACTATGGGGCGACGTTGTGGTGAGCAGACCGGAGATTTTTGTGAGGAGATTCAATATGCAACGACGGGAATTCCTGGTGAATTCGTGTGCGGTGAGTGTGGTGGCGATGAGCGGTGAAACGCTGTTGGCGCGAGAGGCGCCGGAGCAGATGAAGCGGAAGTCCAAGGAGAGTGAGCCGGCGTTTCGCAGCCGGGTTCTCAAGGAGCGTGCCCAGGAGAAGGGGCCGGCGAAGGAGGGCCGCCTGCCGGGCGGGAGCTGTTACGAGCTGCGGCGGTACGAGATTGAGACGGAAGCGCAGAAGGCGGGTCTCGACAAGTTTCTGAGCGAGGCAGCCATCGAGGCTTGGAACGGGCTGGGGATCAAACCGGTGGGTGTCTTCTACCCGGTGGAGGGCCTGAGCCCGGTGTATGTCCTGTTGCCACACCGCAGCCTGATGTCATTTTCCACCGCCCTGCAGCGATTGAGCGAGAACCAGGAGTACCTGGCGAAAGGGGCGGACTTCCTCAATGCTCCGGCGGAGCAGCCGGCGTACAAGAGCGTGGAGGTCCAGCTCATGGCGGCCTTCCAGGGCATGCCGCAGCTCGAGAGGCCGGTGGACGCGCCCGGCCGGATCTTCCAACTGCGGACGTACGAGAGCCCCAGCGAGAAGACGGGTCTCAAGAAGATCGAGATGTTCAACACCGCCGAGATCCAGATCTTCCGCAAAGTCGGTCTGCACCCGGTCTTCTTCGGCCAGACCCTCGCCGGGATCAAGATGCCCAACCTGACGTACATGCTGGGCTTTCAGGACATGGACGAGAGCAAGGCCAACTGGAAGAAGTTCGGCGCCGATCCCGACTGGCAGAAGTTGCGGGCGATGCCGGAGTATGCCGACAAGGCGATCCTCCGGAACAAGGGCATCACCAACCTGTACCTCAAGCCGGCGAGCTACTCGCAGATCTGAGGACGACTGGACGTAATGAGTTGTGACCGGCAAAGCCGGTAATCAAGACCATCTGCGGCAGGGTGCCATGTCTACGCCTTGTAGACAGGGCCTGACTTCGCGGGCCGAACATGCCTGCGCAAAGCCGTAGGCATGGCACCCACCCGTTAACGAAGTCACTCGTCAAAACTCATCAAGGCCGATGGGGTTTGTAGGATGCACGGCAAAAGGAGACAACCCATGCCTCGGCACGATCCATCCCGGCGTGGTTTCACGTTGATCGAGTTGCTGGTGGTCATTGCGATCATGGCAATCCTGATGGGGATCCTGGTGCCGGCGTTGCACAAGGTGCGTTTTCACGCGAGCGAGACGGCGTGTCTGAGCAACCTGCGGCAGGTGAACATGGCCTTGCTGGCCTATGCCAACGAGGATACCCGGGGCCGTCTGCCTCTGGAGCCGACCGAGCACAACTCCCATCCGGGCCTGTTGAGCCTGCTCGGCGCGTACCGGGATGGGGGCCTCATGGAGGCGTTCTACTGCCCGCAGGCTCGCTATCTGGAGAAGAATGCCAACGATCCCAACGGCGGCACGCCGGCCGGCAGCACGGACTCCGTGATCGATACACCGGAGAATCGCCAAGCCGGCAATATCACGTACATCTACTGGAGCTTTCGCAAGAACAAGCCCGGACAGGCGGGGGGCACTTGGCGGGACACCTCACAGTTCCTGCCGCGGCAGCTCACGGCCAATGGCATCGAGAGCCATTGGGATTGGCTGGGTACGACCAAGGATAAGACATACCAGACCAAGCAGTACTGGTCCTGCACGCTCGCCCGGCCGGGGGAGATCTGGGTGGTCTGCGACTTCTTCCGCAAAGGCGGCATCTTCCCGCACGGCCGCAAGGGCGGCGCCACCGAGGGCGGCGTCAACGTCGGTTTCCTCGACGGACACGCCGGCCGCGTGGTCAAGCAACCCAAGGACAGCTATCGCTGAGCGTAGGCAAAAGCCTCGGGCTGTTGTGGCCAGATGCTCACTTGTTGCCGCACGCGTCGTCTCTGTACTCATGGCTGAGAACAGAATGAGCTATGGGAGACAAGTGTGCGATGTTGGCTGACGTCCATCTTGTTCGGGCGTGGTTCGGATTCATCTCGCTGATGCTGTTGTTGCGCGTACCGCTCCTCATTGCGGTGAACCGATCGTATCCACGGGCGCGCGGTGGCCACCTGCTTCTCCCGGCTTTGGCACGTCTGCATCGGGTACGGCATCGGTGAGGAATTGCTCCAGCAGCGGCGAGAACCCTGCGGCCGGGGAGTGAAGGAGACTGATCGTGTCTACGCGTGCGAGCGTCCGTCGTCATCCCATTCATCCGATGCTGGTCGTCTTTCCCCTGGGTCTGTGGATCTTCTCGTTTGTCTGCCATCTGGTCTATGTCCTCGGGGGGCCGGCGGTGTGGTACACGGTGGGGTTGTATGCCATGGGCGGAGGCATCGTCGGGGCCGTGCTGGCTGCCGTACCGGGGCTGATCGACTTCCTGACGCTGGGTCGATCGCGGGTGCAGACGATCGCGCTCTCCCATATGATTGCCCACACGAGTGCGCTGACGATCTTCGCGGTCGCGTTTGGCATCGCCGTCTTCTCGACGGATTACAGCATGGTCCCGTTTGTGCTCAGCGTGATTGGTCTGGCGGCAGTGGGTGTGGGCGGCTGGCTGGGCGGAGCGCTCGTGTACGAGCACGGCGTAGGCGTCGAATGCGAAGCACGGGAAGAGGTGCCGATGGTCGAGCACGCGTAGCAGCCCGCTCAGAAGTTGCGCTCGACGAAGCCGGTGTCGATCTTGCCTTTGACGAAGAGGTTGTGCGAAAGGATCTCCAGGCAGGCGGGGATGGTGGTCTTGATCGGTTGGACGGTGAATTCCTCCAGGGCACGCCGCATGGTGGCGATGGCGGCGGCACGCGTCTTCTGGTGGACGACCAGCTTGGCGATGAGGGAATCGTAGTGCGGATCGACCGTCCAGCCCTGGCAGGCGTGGGTGTCCACCCGCACGCCGGGACCGCCGGGAGCGCGGTATTCGGTGATCGTCCCGGGACAGGGCGCGAAGTTGTTCTTCGGGTCTTCCGCGTTGATCCGGCATTCCATCGCCACGCCCTGATGCAGGATGTCCTTCTGACGCAGGCCCAGCGGCTGCCCGCTGGCGACCTGGATTTGCAGCTTGATGAGATCCTGGCCGGTGACCATTTCCGTCACGGGGTGCTCGACCTGGATGCGGGTGTTGACCTCGATGAAGTAGAACTTCCTGTCCTTGTCCAGGAGGAATTCGACCGTGGCGGCGTTGACATAGTTGGCCTCCTTGATGAGGCGCGTAGCGGCGTCCGCCAGGCGCTGCCGATCGCGCTCCTCGAGCACGGGGCAGGGCGACTCCTCGATCATCTTCTGGTGGCGGCGCTGGATGGAGCAGTCTCGCTCGTAGAAGTGCAGGACGTTGCCCTCCGCGTCGGCCATGACCTGGACCTCGACGTGCCGGGGTTCGACGATGAACTTCTCGAGATAGACGCTGCCGTCGCCGAAGGCGGCTTGGGCCTCGGTTTTGGCGGCATTGAAGGCCGCGCGGAGGCTGATGTCGTTGTGGACGACGCGCATGCCGCGACCGCCGCCGCCGGCGACCGCCTTGATGATGATGGGGTAGCCGATCTGGTTGGCGAGCTTCATCGCTTCCGCGTCGTTGGCCAGGACGCCTTCGGAGCCTGGGACGATGGGCACCTTGGCCTTACGGGCCAGCTTGCGGGCCTCGACCTTATCGCCGAGCAGGCGCATGGCTTCGACGCCCGGGCCGACGAACCCGATGCCGCAGTCCCGGCAGATCTCGGCAAAGTTGATATTCTCCGCGAGGAACCCGTAGCCGGGGTGGATCGCGTCGACGTTGGTGATCTCCGCGGCGCTGATGATCCGCGGGATGTTGAGGTAGCTCTGGTCGCAGTCGGCCGGCCCGATGCAGATCGCCTCGTCCGCCAGACGCAGATAGGGCGCGTTCCGGTCCGCCTCCGAGTAGACCGCGACGGTCTCTATCCCCAGCTCGTGGCAGGCTCGAATGATTCGCAGGGCGATTTCGCCGCGGTTGGCGACCAGGATTCGTGATAGCATTCCGTCTGGCTCTTCTTTCCGAAGCTCAATTGGGAGTCTGACGTGTCCAGGAGAACCACGAGAGTCTCCCGCCGGTTCTTGCCCCCAGACTCTAGACGCTGTGCATCAATCCGGCTTGACCCGGAACAGGACCTGGCCGTATTCGACGGCCTGGCCGTTCGCCGCGGCTTTCTCGACGATCGTGCCGCTGACTTCCGCCCGGATCTCATTCATCACCTTCATGGCCTCGATGATGCCGACCACCGTCTGCGGGTCGACGTGTGCCCCGATCTCCACGTACGGCTCGGAGTCCGGGCTCGGCGCCACGTAGAAGGTGCCCACGATGGGAGACCGCACCTCCAGCAGTCCCTCTCCTTTGGCATGAGCGGGGGCCGGTCCGCTGGCGGCCGGGGCCGGGATAGGAGTCCCCATGCCCGGCAGGGAGGCGAACAGAGGTCCCAGGGTCGTGGGAGGCTGGGGCGGTTGGGCCCGCTGCAGGGAAACGTAGTCCTCCCCATGGCGGATGTCGATCTTGACCAGATCGTTTTCCTTCATGATCTTGATCAACTCTTTGATCTTCTGGACATCGGCGTCTTTTTCGGCCATTGTCGCGTCCTTTCCCAAAGACCCGCCCGGGCACTCCAGAGTCCCTGTACCACTCCCGGTCCGGGGTTGGGATGGTCGTCTGATTGTCAGGCCAGTATAGCGGCCGTGCGAGCGTCTGCAATACAATTCCGGGAGTGACCGGTCCGGTCGGGGTCCATCCCGTGGCCCTTGTCGCGACGCCCGGGCTCTTGCAGCACCTCAGGAGTCACGCCTCATGGCAGGCGGAAGATGTTAAGATGGGTAAGATGGTGAATGGGCGTGAGCGGATGCTCGTGTGGCAGTGTCCAGGCCGAGAGCCGTGGTCTGTAGTGTACCTGTGATACCGATCACGCCTGAGCCAGATTCCGGGTGGCAGCGGCAAGCGGAGTCCTCGGAGCTTGCCGCTGCCACCCACGCTACGAAATCCTCAGGCGTAATCCGTACAAGGGCATGTCGAATAACGCCTCCCGGCGTCACTACGAGCCAAGCTGCGTTTGAGGATGGAGGCTGCCTGTAGCACCGCCGCCCCCGGCTGTGGAGTTGAGGGGATCATGCCCGAGGGCGGGCATGCCACATGTTGGGGAGCGCCTGCCGCCCGGCGCGAGGTGGCGGGTACGGCGTATGAGACGCGCATGAGTGCCAGGGCAGCGCTGGCTTCCGGGCGCAAAAAGAAACGCCGCGGCCACCGGGGACCGCGGCGTTCGAACTCATGACTAATTGCCGTGATTCTGCTGATAGATATGCGTGGCTTCCATCGACTCGATCGGCAGCGCGATCTGATCGGTGTGCATCGTGGCCTTGAACCGCACGTCGCCGGCCTGCAGGCCCTTCACGACGATGCGCCAGGTGGCCTTGGTCTTCGGCTCCAGGCTGCGGAGCGGGGCGAAGCTGATGGTCTTGCCCATCAGCGAGCCGGGCGTCGCGCCGGCCGAGGAGACGTACTGCACCTTGTCGTCGAGCAGACACATGATCCGGACGTTGCCGTCGGCGGCCGAGCCTTCGTTGCTGGCCGTGATGGTATACGTTGTCGTGCCGCCGACCTCCACGGGATCTTCCATATCGATCACATCGAGCCGCGTGGCGGCGATCCCGGTGATCGCGGTCTTGGAGGCGTCCGTGGCCGGCTCGGCACAGTACGCGGAGGCCGTCGCACTGGCCAGCAGATCGCCTTCCTCCACGGGCGTGTAGGAGATCCGCACCTTCTTCGAGGTGTTGGGTTCCAGGGTGCCGAGCTCCCAGATCAGCTTGGCGCCGGAGAACTGGGCGCCGGCGGTCGCCTCGATGCCGGTCACCCCGGGCGGAATACTGTCCTCGATGACCGTGTTCTGCGCGGGCCCATCGCCCTTGTTGAAGACGGAGATCTCATAGGATACCGACCGGCCCAGATACTGGCGTTTCGGACCGGACTTGGTCAGCGTCAGGACCGGCTGGCGGACATTTGTCGTCGTGGCCTCGGATTCCGCCTTCAGGCCGGAGTCCGAGGTGGCCATCGCCTTGCCGGAAAACGCGCCGGTCTTGGTCGCCCGCAGCTTGATGGAGAAGCTGCGCGACTCCCCGGCCGCCAACGTGCCGGCCTCCAGGAGGACCTTGCCCTTGCCGTCCGCGGTCAGCAGGCCGGCGGGCAGGTTGTCCACGATCTGGACGTTCTGGGCGGCCCCGGTGCCGGTGTTCCTCACCACGAACTCGATCGGGATCGATTCGCAGATCAGGGCCTCCGCCGGAGCGACCTTGCGGATCTCCAGGCTGGGCTCGACGACCTTAACGACCGCGGAATCGCGGACCGTATGCGTGATGGACGTGGATTGCTGCAACGGCTTGGAGGTCGTGGCCACGCCGGAGATCTTGATGCTCTTGCTGGCCTTGGGCCCCAGGGAATCGATCTGCCACACCAGCTTGTTGCCTTCCGGCTGGACCATCGGCTCGGCCGCCCGGAATTCGAAGTCCGGGGAAACCGTCTCGGTGATCGTGACGTCGGTCAGCACGGTGTCGGTCAGGTTGCTGACCTTGAGTGTGTAAGAGAACATGGTGCTCAGGCGCACCTCGGCGGGCAAGGTCTTGTCCACCTGAATCACGCCGAAGTCCCGCCGCGGGTAGATGATGGACTGGACGTGTCCGCCGGCTTCATCCACGGTCACCAGGGGCGCGCCAACGGGCGTTATCCTGTCGGCCGGGCCGGCCGTCGCACCCCGTTGGATGGGCTGCATCGGCTCGACGTTGGTCGTCACGACTTCCATCGTTGCGGCCCGTCGCGAGTCCGACTCAATGGGGGTCCGGGCCACGGCCTCTCTCTGCGGCTCGGCCTCGGGAGCAGAGGGCGTCGAAGCCGGAGCCGGGGCCGATCGGGTCCGGGATCTCGAAGAACGCGACACCGGTATCGTCGGTCGAAGGTCCCGGTCCCAGAGGGACGTCCTTCCGGACAACCCTGCCGGCTTGGCGGAACGCTCAGACCTCGGACCGGGTGCGCTCCGGCATCCCGGTAGCAGCACGAAAGACACCAGAATCAGAATCGCCCAAACCTTCTTCATCACACCGCTCCTTTCATATCCTGAAGCTCGCCCTCCCAATTCGGCTGCCTTCCGCCCGGGCCCCGTTCAACACGGTGCCACGTGGCAAGGAGGCAAGCTTCGAGACATGTCCGACGTCGTCGCGACCACACCTGGCGCTGCTGCATTTCCGTCCTGCACGGCAGGAATGCAATGGCCTGCTTCGGGTCGCCACCCCCAAGGGACGACTTGGCGTCTTGGGTTCTTCGGACCAATGACGCACCTTCTCATGTAGAATATGCAAAAGAACATGCGAAGGTACAAGGCAGACACTGCTGCCACTATTTTGCCTAATTATACTATGTTGCCCACTCTGTGGTCAAGTGCTAAGTCGTTGCATCATGGGGGATTGTGTTGGTCCGGTTGCCCAAAACAGGTTTGGATCGCTCTCACCAAGCTCTTATCGGACAGGCGATTCGGATCGGCGCTAGGAAAATCGCTTGCATCGGTTTCGGCTTGCAGCTATGTTTCGTTCTTTTGGGGTCACGACGGTTATCCAGGTTGGGAGGCCAACGGCGTGAAACGATCTGCCTTTGACCGGCTGGTCTCACAGCGGGTCCTCATCGGCGACGGGGCGATGGGCACCATGCTGTACCAGCACGGCGTCTTTCTAAACCGCTGCTTCGACGAGTTGAATCTGAGCGATCCGGGTCTGGTCAAGAAGGTCCATGCCGCCTACGTCGGGGCCGGCAGCGACCTGATCGAGACCAACACGTTCGGCGCCAACCGGCTGAAGCTCTCGAAGTTCGGCCTGGCCGCGGAAGTCGAGCCCATCAACCGGGCTGCGGTCCGCATCGCCAGAGAGGCCGCCCCGGACACCGTCCTGGTCGCCGGCTCCCTGGGGCCGTTGGGATGCGAGCTGGTGGGTCCGGGCCCGATAACCTCGAAGGAAGCAGGGCAGGTTTTTGAGGAACAGGGCCGGGCCCTCGTCTCGGCCGGTGTGGACCTGCTGATTCTGGAGACATTTGCCAATCCCGATGAGCTGCTGGTCGCGATCCGGGCGGTCGCGGGCTTGGGGGACCTTCCGCTCGTCGCGCAGATGACCGTTGGGGAGAATCAGGAGACCGTCTACGGGGAGCGGATCGACCAGGCTGTCGCACGAGTCGCGCAGGAGGAGGCGGTGGCTGTCGTGGGCCTGAACTGCTCGCTCGGCCCTTCCGGCATGCTCAGCAGCCTGGAGCTGGTGCGGCGCATCACGGACAAGCCCATCGCCGTGCAGCCGAACGCCGGCATGCCCCGGCAGGTCGAGGGGCGGCAACTGTACATGTGCACCCCGGAGTACATGGCTGAGTACGCCAAGCGGTTCTTCGAAATGGGCGCACGCCTGATCGGCGGCTGTTGCGGCACGACGCCCGAGCATATTCGGGAGATCGTACGTGCGGTCCGCTCCATCAGCAAAGCAGGGGCGCAGAGCGCCGTCCCGGCCCGGGTCGAGGTCCAGCAGACAGCCCGTCCCGTCCTGCGGGAGCCGCAGCCGCTGGCTACGCGGTCCGGCCTGGGGGCGAAGCTGGCCGCCGGGGCGCCGGTGACGATGATCGAGATCACGCCGCCGCGCGGGATCGACGTGGCGGCCACCGTGGAAAAGGCCCGGCAGTGCGCCCGGGCCGGCGTGGACGCGATCAACATCCCGGATGGGCCGCGGGCGAGCTCCCGTCTCTCGCCGCTGGTCACGGCCGTGCGCATCCAGGAAGGGGCCGGCATCGAGGCCATCCTTCACTTTTGCTGTCGCGACCGAAACCTGATCGGCATGCAGTCCGATATCCTCGGCGCCTCGGCCATCGGCCTGCGGAACCTGCTGATCATCACGGGCGATCCGCCCAAGCTGGGCGAGTACCCCAGCGCCACCGGCGTTTTCGACATGGATTCCATCGCTTTGACGGCGGTCGTGCGGAACCTCAATCGGGGCGTCGACATCGGCGGCAACAGCATTAATCCGCCCACGGCCTTGGTCATGGGCGTCGGCGCCAACCCGGTGGCCACCGACCTGGAGCGGGAAGTCGAGCGATTTCGCCAGAAAGTCCTGGCGGGAGCCGAGTTTGCGGTCACGCAGCCGGTGTTCGACGCCGAGTGCCTGTTTCGGTTTCTCGACGCGATCGAGGGCGCCGCGATTCCGATCATCGCGGGGATCTGGCCGTTCACGAGCTATAAGAACGCCGAGTTCATGGCCAACGAGGTGCCCGGCGTGGTGGTCCCGCCGTCCCTGCTGGAGCGCATGCGCCAGGCGACGACCAAGGAGGACGGCCGGCTCCTGGGGATCGAGATCGCCCGCGAGCTGGTGGCCCGGGTCCGGGAACGCGTGGCGGGATTCGCCGTCAGTGCCCCGTTCGGCAACGTCGGCACCGCGCTGGCCGTGCTGGGGAAAGCGGACCCCGGGGCGGCGTGATGGTCTTCCTGTCCTGCCCGGCGGGGCGCGGCACTTGTAGATTGTGTTTCAAGGAGCGTTCATGGACGGACGTGTGCACGGGGTGCCACTGGAGGTGGAACTGGTGGCGATCACGCCGGAACCCGAGAAGGTGATCGAGCAGGCAGGACGAACGTGCTATCGGAGTTTCGATCGCATCCACGATGACTCGCAGGCCGATTTCATCCGCCGTCTGCTCAAGATAGGCCATGAATCGCCCCTGGAGCACGCGTATGCGACGTTCCGCATCCGGAACTGTTCGCGGGCGATGACGCATCAGCTCGTCCGGCATCGCCTCATGGCGGTTTCGCAGCAGTCCCAGCGTTACGTTGACGAAGAGCAGTTCTCGTACGTCACTCCCGGAAGCCTGCCGCCGGAGTTCGCGGACGACTTCCACCAGGACATGCGCACCATCCAGCAGATGTACCGCAAGTGGCGCGACCGGGGCTTGAAGAAGGAGGATGCCCGCTTCGTGTTGCCCAACGCCTGCGTGAGCGAGATCGTGGTCTCCGCCGACCTGCGCGAGTGGCGTCACATCTTCCACCTTCGCCTGTCCCCCAAGGCCCAATGGGAGATCCGCCAGGCCTGCGAGCTGATGCTCGCCATTCTCCGGCAGCACGCCCCCACGTGTTTCGAGGACATCCAGAGCGGCTGACCGCCGCCGGGCCTTCCCCTCTCCGGCTCTAGGGCTGGCGGCTGGCGGCGCGTCAGATTTGACACCGACAACACCCATCGGTTATATTGTGGAGGTAGCACGTCTGTAGACAGTCGGCAGTACACGCACGGCTGGGCACACGCCTGTCTGGATCTCTGGAACCGGGGGGAACGGAGGATCGACGATGGTCGAGGTACGGGGCGTCCCAATTCTGCGAAGAATCTTTTTTCCAGGCGCGCCCTGCCTTTGCGCACACGCTGCGGCAGCCGAATTCCGGAGAGTATCTGGTGGGTTTTTGAAGGGAAGGACTATCCGCGTTTGTGGGGGGAAGCCCAACTATGATGGATGAGGGGTGATTGTTGATTGATGATTGGATTGGAAACAGCGAAGGGCACGAATCCCACGAATGGAGGAAATTCGAAGGCTACAGGCGGTAGGCTGTGGACGGTAGGTGCCTTCGGTCTACGGCCTGCGGCCTGAAGCCTCTTCTTTGGAGGACCGGAGATCATGAGGACTGCACTCCTTTCATCGACAACGGCGCTGACGCTGATGTTGGGTTCCCTTTCCGTGGCAAGTGCGGCCGCCGCTGTGGAGCAGATGGACCAGAGCAACCTTCCCGAGTGGGCCGGCGGCTGGACGCACGTGAGTCCTGCCGGAGAAGGCCAAGCCGCCATGTGGCAGACGTTCACGCCGGCCCGTGCGAATCTGACGGCGGTGGGGATCGATGTTCTGACGATCAGCCCCGGCCGAGGTGACGACCTGCTGACCGTCGAGATCGCCCAGGACGGGGCAGTCCTGACCGCTGCCGAACGTTCTGTTCAGGATGGCTGGGACGGCCTTCTGCGGTTTGAGTTCCCCGCCGCGGTGCCCCTGGTCCCTGGGCAGGTCTACGAATTGAAGGTGCGCGACACCGGCATGACGCTGTTCGGCTGGAGGTATGGTCCGAACACCTATGAGCGCGGGAGCCGCTACGTCTTTGCCCAGCCGCGTACCGGCACAGACTGGTTCTTCCGAACCTATGCAGAAGTTGAACCGGCCGTGGTCAAGTACAGCGGCGGGACGGGGGAGCCAAACGACCCGTACCACATCGCCACGGCTGCCGATCTGATCGCCCTCGGCGAGACACCCGGCGGCTACGACAAGCACTTCCTCCTGACGGCCGATATCGACCTGGACCCCAACCTCCCTGGCCGCACGGTCTTCGACAGGGCTGTCATCGCGCCCGACGGTAATGACATAAACGTCGGTTGGCTCTTTGACGGGACTCCTTTCACCGGGGTCTTCGACGGGAATGGGCACACGATCTCCCGTCTGACGATCGACGGTGCAGGACATCTGGGTCTGTTCGGCCAGTTGGCGCCTGGATCGCTGATCTCCAATCTGCGTCTGGCAACCGTGGATGTCAATGGGATCCGTGAGTGTGTCGGCGGCCTCGTGGGTGAGAACCACTATGGAAGCATTGTCAAGAGCCAAAGCACCGGCGCGGTTCGTGGTGATTCGCGTGTCGGCGGGTTGGCCGGACAGAACTGGGGCGATGTCTCCCGCTGCTACAGCGTTGGTGCGGTCAGCGGGACGGGATGGGGTGTCGGCGGGCTGGTAGGTTTCAACGCCATGGGTGGCGGTGTAACCCAGTGCTACAGCGCCATGACGGTCAGCGGAAACGAGGACGTTGGTGGACTGGTGGGGCTTAACTACGCCACTGCAGGCCGGTGTTACAGTAGTGGGGTGGTTAGAGGGTCTGAGAGAGTTGGCGGATTGGTCGGGAGCGATAGGCAGCGCCCGGGACGTGGAGCCACCCCCCAATTTGGCGTTGTGATCGCCGGCTTCTGGGACACGCAGACCTCGGGCCAAGCCACAAGCGCGGGCGGCGCAGGCAAGATCACGGCCGAGATGCAGACAGCCGAGACCTTCCTGGATGCGGGCTGGGACTTTGTGGGCGAGGCGGCAAACGGCACAGAGGACATCTGGTGGATCCTGGAAGGTCAGGACTATCCGCGGCTACGGTAGGAGCTGATCCCTGGGAAGTGACCGCGGGGCCCTATCGTGATTGTGACTACTTGGTTTCTCTCTGGCCTTGACGTCGTTCGGGGAGTATAATCGTAAACCATGAGGTGATCCCTCTGCAAAGGGGGAACACCTTCCCTTCTGCCCGCTGGCTGGCTGAGTGCTACAACGAAGCCCTGTAGCAGCGGGCTCTTTTTTTCTCCCCGTTCCGGCTGGGCGTCCCCGCGTCCGGGCGCAAGACATCATTCCTTCTCCCGGATGGACCGGCGCACGTTTCCTGGAAATCCCGCCGGCCGCGCGGTATAGTAATGTCGCTGGACGTCACGGAGCGTACAGCGACAGGGGCCGGTCTTCGCGGAGGCGAAGGTTCTTTCCCACCACGAGGCTGCCTGGAACCGCAGAGCAACACGGATGAATGCGGAACATCGGCGCATATCAGCGGTCTCCGACATGAGTGCGGTATGATTCGGAAAGGGAGGATTGGGGACTATGAGAACTCCGCTTCTAACGCTGACCACGTGTCTGTTGGTTCTGCCGGCGTACGCGGTGGGGCCTTTGTATGAGCCGGTCGCCGAGGTGGTGGTTGCCCCGGGTGACGCCAATGTTCCCCGGGGCGTCGAAGAGAAGGATGGGTACGTCTATCTGCTGGCCCGGGAGGGAGTTCTGTACACGTATGACCTCTCGGATTTGCCCCAGCAGACGGGTTTCGTCACATATGACGTGCCGGTGCACAAGCTGGCCGCACGTGCCGGCGACGGCGTCTTGCGGCATGGGAACTATCTCTACGCGTTCGGCAACGCCGGGTTGGAAACGATCGACGTACAAAACCCCGCTGCGCCCGCACCGCTCGGCTTCAACTACGACCTCAGGATCTTCAACCTCGTCCGCCATGAGCACTACCTGATTGCCGCCGGACGGGAAAGACTCGTCGTCTATTCGATAAACGATCCAGCCCATCCGATTGTCGTTTCGGACTTGAACTTCGGCCCGGGAGAGTTGGTGTGGTCGGCCGCCGTGTATGGCAGCACGTTGTACGCCTGCCACTGGTGGTCGGATTGGCAGGACACCTATGTGAATACGCTCAGCGTCATCGACTTCTCCGATCCCGCTCATCCTTCGGTGCTCCAAGCCCTCAGTCGCGATGATCAGGCGTATCATCTCAGAGTCATTGGCCATCAGTTGCTGGAGTGCACGAGCAACCAGGTGGGACTCTGGGATTTGACCACGCCGGTTCAACCGGTCCTGCTGACGGCGCAAGTGGCCTCAGGCCGGGTCGCCGCCCAGAAGGGCGACCACCTGATCACCAACGGCACCGTGTTCCGCCCCCAGGGTAATGAGCTGCAGACCGTCGCGACCTTCAATGCGGGGGACAGCCAGCGGGATGGTTACCCCTATGGCAGTGCCGTCAACGATTCGTTCGTATTCCTCGCCCAGTCCAAACGAATCCTGATCCTCAAGGCGGTCGTGCCGGCCGGGAAGTACGGCGGGGGCAGCGGCACGGCCGAGGACCCGTACCAGATCTGGACGGCCCAGCAGATGAACGCCATCGGCACGGAGCCGAACGACTGGAGCAAGCACTTCAGACTCATGGCGGACATCGATCTGTCGGGCTTCGATGGCAGGGACGGCCGGCCCGCGTTCAGTATCATCGCCCCGGATACTGACCCGGCCGCCTACTACTACCAGGGCATCGCTTTCACCGGTGTCTTTGACGGTGGCCAGCACAAGCTTTCGCACCTGACGATTCGGGGCACCAGTCATCTGGGCCTGTTCGCCGAATTGGCCGCCGGGGCCCAGGTACGGGACCTGGGAATCGAGGACGTGAACGTGACCGGCTCAGGCGACTGTATCGGTTCTCTCGCGGCGACGGGCCGGGGCGCGATTACCGGTTGTTACAGTACCGGGGTCGTCAACGCGACGGGGAGGGCACAAGATCGAGGCTACGCGGTCGGCGGGCTCGTTGCCTCGAACTTCGGCGACTTGGTGTCCTGCCACAGTACGGCCAACATCAACGGCGGAGTCTATGTCGGCGGGTTGGTGGGGGACAACTGGGGGATCGTTGCCCGGTGTTACAGTACCGGTCCAGTCCGCGGAGGCGGGTCCGTCGGCGGATTGATGGGGGAGAACCTCAGTATCGTGGAACAATCCCACGCTTCCGGGCCGGTCACCGGCGATTCCTATGTCGGCGGCCTGGTCGGGGAGAACTACCAGGGCCAGGTAACGGACTGCTATGGCGCGGGCTCCGTCAACGGTGTTTGGTACGTGGGCGGCCTAGTTGGGCAGAACGGCGGCTTGACGGAGGCGGGGAGGCAGGCGATCGTGACCCACTGCTACAGCACCGGCACGGTCCAGGGGCAAAACCGCGTGGGCGGGCTGGTGGGATCGAACCTGGCGGTCGTGGCCGAGTCGTTCTGGGACAGTCAGACCTCGGGTCAGACAGCGAGCGCGGGTGGAACGAGAAAGACCACCGCTCAAATGCGTACGCGCCAGACGTTCCTTGCTGCCGGTTGGGATTTCGCAGGCGAGATCGCCAACGGTACGGTCGATATCTGGCGGATTGACGAAGGCAAGGACTACCCGCGTCTGTGGTGGGAGCCGCGAAATCCGTGAGGGAAGTCAACGGGCAGACCTACAGCAACTCGAGTCCGATAACGGTCAGGTCGTCGAGCTCTGCGGGGTTGACGTCCCGGCTATTGGCCATATCGGTCAGCCGATCGACAATCTGGGTGATCGAGCCGTCCGTCAGGGCCAGGAACTCATCGGTATACCGAAAGCCTTCCTTGTCGTGCAGGCGCCCGATCAGGGGCTCGGCCCCGTCCGAGTACAACAGCAGCCGGTCACCGCTCTGCAACTGGACGGTCTGCTGCGTGAAATCGGCGTTCTCGAAGATGCCCAGCAGGGAGCCGCGTGCCTCCAACTGCTGCGGCGGCAAACCTTTACGCAGGAGAATGGGGTAGGGGTGGCCGGCGCGGGCGAAGGTAAGTTGGCCGGTCTTGAGGTTCAGCAGGCAGTAGCAGCACGTGACGAACTGGTAGCCCGAGAGCTTCTGGCCGGCCATCCGTTGGTTGAGGCTCCGCACCACCTCGGCCGGCGAGAAGATGCGATAGCTGTTGTCGATGGTCTGCCGCATTTGGAGGGCCTGCTTGATGAAGATCGTCAGCAGAGCCGCGGGCATGGAGTGGCCCACCGCATCGGCCACGTAAAAGCCGATGTGCTGCTCGTCGATACGGGCCACGTCGTAAATGTCGCCGGAAACCCACTCGGCGGGCAGGAACGTGGCCGCCCAGTGCACTTGGTCGCTGTTCGGGAGTTTTGACGGCAGGAAGTCCCGCTGCAGCAGCCCCGCCAGGCGCAACTGCTCCTTGAGGCTGTCCACGAAGGCACCGCCCGCTTGGGGTTGATCGACCGGGTGGTTCATCCAGAGCCGTTCGGTCAGGCAGGCCGAGGCCGCGGGCTTGACGGTGATGCCGGAGTGTTCGTGCTTGCGATCCGCCAGGTTGATGCTGATGCGGGCCCACAGATCGTCCAGCGAGATGGACTCGACCGTGCTGGGCATGGAGAAGCTGCTTTCCGAGGAGACCAGGGAGAAACTCCGGACGGGCCGTCGGATCCGCTGCGTGAGCAGGACGATCCCGAAGCTCTCTCTCTCCAGGGATTCCAGGATACGGGCCAGCCGCGGGTCCTTGGCGACGTCCGTTCCCTCCGCGTCGACCAGGACGGTGCCCACCAGGTCGGGACGGGTACGCAGCTCCTGGTAGCGATCCAGCGGCAGCAGGCAGTAGGACACCTTCTTGTGCCGAAACAGCTTGCGGATTTCCGCCGGCATGTCCGTTTTATCGGACAGGCAGACCACGTCAGTGAACTTCGTCAATCCCCCGGTGTCTGCTGCAGACCGCGTCTTGCCCATTTGCGATAGCCTCATCTGTCGTTCCGGCCCCGGGTGTGCACCATGCGTCCGTGCCGGTGGCGTTGGTATTGCTACTTTCGTCCGAAACCCGATGTCACTTTGCGAATTTCCGGTCATCCGGCCCGCGCGTATTCCGATACCGTTTGGGGAGCGTCCCCGGTTGCCGGCCGGGATTTCTCTGCAAAGCACAGAAAGCCGCGCCGGCTGGTCCAACGGCGCGGGTGGCGTCTCGGAGGGTATGTCATACGGATTCGGAAAAGCCCTTGCGCGGCAGGGACTCTGTCATCCTGAGGCGCAGCCGAAGGATCTGGCCACCGAAAGACGAGGTTTCTCTCATTCGCAGGCCAGATCCTTCGCTGCGCTCAGGATGAGGAAAGAGCGCAAGGGTATTCCCGGATCCGTATCAGAGGTGGCCTGGGCCCCTTGCCGGTGTACCCCGGGCCCGTCTCGCCTGTGTCCTGGTGTCTCGGGCAGGGCCGAGATGGCTCGGCGCCGCATGGACAGAATACCCATGCGGCTGTGGGACAGCGTCTCACACCCGCTGGCGGTGTGTTGCGGCGTGGGGGAACTGCCGGTCTCAACCGGCGAAGATGGCGGAGCCGAGGCGCAGGATCGTCGCGCCCTCTTCGATGGCGATTTCGTAGTCGGAGCTCATGCCCATGCTCAGCTCCGTGAACTGATTGCCGACGATTTTCTCGCCGCGCATCTCGTAAAACAGCTCGCGGGCGCGCGTGAAACAGGCCCGGATAATGTCGCTGTTGCGGGTCAGCGGGGCCATCGTCATCAGGCCGATCAGCTTGAGGTGGGGGAGAGTCTCGATCTGTTCCGCCAGGTGCGTGGCGGCTCCGATGGGTACGCCGTACTTCTGGGGCTCGCCCGAAGTGTTGACCTGGAGCAACACCCGCGGCGACAAGCCCAGCCGCGCGGCAGAACTGTTGATCTCCTCCGCCAGGCGGAGCGTGTCCACAGAATGGACCAGCGAGACGGTCGGCAGGATTTGACGCACCTTGTTCCGCTGGAGGTGGCCGATCATGTGCCAGTGGATCTCCCGCGGCAGCGCGGGGTCGTCCGGGTGCTGCTGGAGGTACTCCGCCACCTGGCCGGCGACCTTCTTCAACTGCTGGACGCGGTTCTCGCCCAGGTGGTTATAGCCCAGACGGATTACTTCCTCGATTTGTTCGATTTCGGCCGATTTGGTCACGACGACGAGGCGGATATCGCCCGGTTCCCGGTGAGCCCGGGCACAGGCCTCCGCGATCGTTCCCTCGACGCGTCGTATCTTCTCTGTAATCTTCGTCGTTTCCATGTGTTGCGAGCGAATGCCGTGCATCAATCCGTTTCTGCGTTCAAACGCTCAGTCGCGCTCAGTCTACGGGAATCCCCGCCCCGGCACAAGCGTCTCGGGGCAAAATAATGCCGCTCTCCCGGGCCGGCTCCGGGGGCTCCATGTCGCGACATCCGCGAAAAAATCGCGGATTAGGCCGTTTTTATCTTGCATTATCGCGCCAGGGCCGTTATAATTCAGAAACCAATGGAGTGGAATGGGGTGGGAGGCACACCCTGACATGTGCAGGCAGCATTTTGGTTGACAGGCAGATAGGAGTGATGACAGAAGTTCTTTGATTCCCGATATTTGTGTTGCCAGCCGGCAGCATTTCTGATCCTCGGCGAGGCAGCGTGGTCCACCGGTCTCCCCCCCAGCCGGTCCCACCACCTCGCCATTTTTATTTTCCGTCCGGACGTGCACGTCACGGGCAAGACCAGCGCACCGAGCACCCCATGACTGTCCCATAACGAGAGACGACCCACACGCAGACCTGATCCCGTCGGGCGGCAGCTCACTCGCCGCGCACTTGGATGATCACGGTCCGGCTGCGCGGGCCGTCGAACTCACAGAAGTAGATGGCTTGCCAGGTCCCCAGGGTCAGATGGCCCTCCTGAATGAGGACCTGCTCGCTGCAGCCGACCAATGAGCTTTTGCAGTGGGCGTCGGAATTGCCCTCGGAGTGACGAAACCCCCGGTTCGACCGCGGCACCATCTCGTCCAAGGCCAGCAGGACGTCGTGGACCACGTCGGGGTCGGCGTTCTCATTGATCGTGATCGCGGCGGTGGTATGGGGGCAGAAGAGGATCACGTCCCCGTTCTGGACACCCGCCTCCCGTACCATGTCCCGGACTTGGCGGGTGATGTCCGCCATCTCCGTCCGGCTGCGGGTACTGACGCGAAATTCCTGTTGCATGATTTTCATCGGGATCACCTTGGGCAAGAACAGGCTGAGGTTACCCGGGACTCCCTCGGGCGTCAAGGGGGCCTACCACGCAGTTCAGGGCAATTGCATGTGGGCGTTGCGCTGAGGTGTCGAAGGGCATCCCGCCCTCGATTCGCGAGCAGGATGCCCGCGACACAAGGCACCCGACGTTCACATGCAATTGCCCTGCCACATGCCCGCTACGAGCTGCGCAACCGTAACCGACGCGCGGCGCGGGGCCGCCTCAAGGCGGAAGGCCTTGGGGATGGTCCTACAGGGCAGTGAAGGTGCCGATATACACTCTGACCGTTTCCCCGGGCAACCGGCCGAGACCCACGTGCAGGCCATGCAGCTCCTTGGTGTCGCGCCGTCGCTGCGCATAGCGGCCCTCCTGCAACTCCTGGGGCTGCCACCACGCGGGTGCCCCGGTGCGGTAGGCGGTCTCCAGGTGTTCCCGTACGGCTGCGTCGGTGGTGAATTCCGCGTACACCGGCAAGGTCGCCGTCCGCGCCAGGCATGTCACGAGATCCGGCCGGGGCAGATCGAATCGGACCCAGCCCACTTGTCCCGCCAGGTTGGAGTCGGAGGCGTAGCACACCTCGGAGACGCTGGCGGGCAAGTCCAGTCCCAGCAACGTCCAGATGGCATCCCGCGGGTCCGGGGTGATCGTGTGGCATTGCGCGTGGGCATAGCATAGGAAGAGTCCGTCGGTACGGCCGAGGATCAGTACCAGCGTACGATCTTCCTGGGATTCGCCCAGACGGAAACCCTCCAGGGACCTGGATGCCTCCTCGACGCCGCGATTCAGCTCGGCGGGTCTCCACCAGGACGACTCCGTGCCAGGACCCCATGTGCTCAGTCGGTCCGCCAGACGCTCCACCTCGCCGGGACCGCCGTATTTCACCAGTCTGCTGTGTGTTCTTGCCTCCTGGAGGAACTGCCGATAACCGGCCTCGTCGAGAGTCCAGCGCTGCCAGACACCGGTGTCATACCTGTGCTCGAGCCGGCTGTCGATCGTGACGTGGGTGTGCATCTCGCGCGCCGCAGCGGGCCTGGGGAGATTCTCGTGGGCGACCGCTTTCTCGGCGTGTTTGCCGGTAATCAGCAACACGCACACCTCCCATACTCCCGCGGTTCTCTCGGCGGTCCAGACCCGCACCTCCCACGATTCGGCGCGCTGGACCCGCTTGCTGGTCACAGAAAGGGGATTCCACAGGGCTGTTACCCTCTGGGCAAAATGCCCTAAGGTTGGGTCACGTGAGAACGGCTCGGGGAACTCCACGCTTCCTTTCGCCAGATCACGATACGCGGGAAACACGGCTTTCCCATCCAGGAGCTGCTCCAGATCCTCCCGCGCGAGATCGAGACAAAACAGGACCACGTCCTCGACGTCGGACCGGTAGGAGAACACGAAGTGCCTGGCCGAGATAGGAAACCGCACGCCCAGGTACTGTTCCAGCCAGGCCTGGGGAGTCAGTCGTGCCTGGGCCTGCGCCGACGGCAGTTCTCCATACGCCGCGCGCTGGACGCCCCACAAGGAGCACCAGCACATCCCTGCCAGGCCCCATTTTCTGACAAGGACATGTTTCGTGTCGCACGGTGCCGATATCATACTACGTCTCCCTCGCTCATTTCTGATGCTCGGTTTCGCGGTCGGACTCCCGGCATCCGAGTTCAACCGGCTGTATTCGTCCATCCATGGAGTTGCGCGGCCATGCCCGGTGTTACGGCGGTTCGTCGCGGGGGCGGGGAAGGGCCCAAAAGGCGAGTGTTCTGCGGACGTGACT
Organism: Planctomycetota bacterium; assembly: GCA_025459125.1. Taxonomy (GTDB): domain Bacteria; phylum Planctomycetota; class Phycisphaerae; order Sedimentisphaerales; family Anaerobacaceae; genus PLanc-01. Next base: position 56,307 of record JALORE010000002.1, read on the forward strand.
TGCCGTCACATCTGCTCGACCACTTGGATGCCCAGCAGCCGGCTCAGGCCATGGCGGATCGTCCGGGCGGTCAGGTCGCAGAGCAGCAGACGCGTCGGCCGCCTGGCCGCCGGGGCGTCCAGGACCGGGCACTCCGTGTAGAAAGCGCTGAACTTCTGCGCCAGCTCGTAGAGGTAGGCGGTCAGGTAGTTCGGTCGATAGTCGGCGCTCGCGGCTTCGATCGTCTCCGCGTAGCGGACCAGGTGCTTGCCCAGGTCCAGCTCCGTCGGCTCCTCGAGATCGAGACTGCCGATGCCGCCCAACTCCGCCGGGATGTTCACGCCTTTGCCTTCGGCCTTGCGTTCGATGGATTTGACGCGGGCGTACGCGTACTGCATGTACGGCGCGGTGTTGCCGTCCATGGCGAGCATCTTGTCAAAGCTGAAGACGTAATCGCTGGTCCGGTTGTTGGAGTAGTCGGCGTACTTGACCGCGCCGATACCGACAGCTTCCGCGACCTTCCCCTTCTGGGCGGGCGGCAGATCGGGATTCTTCTCCTCCACGACGGCCCGGGCCCGCTCGATGGCTTCATCGAGGAGCTCCCTGAGCTTGACATTCTCGCCCGCGCGGGTCTTCAACGGTTTGCCGTCCTCGCCGAGGACGCTGCCAAATGTTACGTGGGCCAATTCCACCGTCCGGCCGTCCCGCCGGTTCCACCCGGCCATTTCCGCCACCTTGAACAGCATTTGAAAATGCTGAATCTGCCGGGCATCGGTCACGTAGACGATGCGATCCGCCTTCAGGACGTTGACGCGATAGCGCAGGGCTGCCAAATCCGTGGTCGCATAGAGATAAGCGCCGTCCGATTTCTGGATGAGGAAGGGCAGCGGCTCACCTTCCTTCGTCTTGAACCCCGGCGGGAATACGCACACCGCCCCGGCCGACTTGACAGCCAGGCCGAGATTCTCCAAATCGGCGACTACAGCAGGAAGCTTGTCGTTGTAAAAGCTCTCGCCGCGGACGTCATTGCGCAGGAGTTGTACGCCGAGACGATCGTATATGGTCTGGCATTCTGCCAGGGACTTGTCGCATATGAGCGTCCAGTCTTCCAAGGTGGATTTGTCGCCTGATTGAAGACTCACGACAAACCTGCGGGACTCCTCCACGAATTGAGGGTCTGTATCAAACAGCCTCTTGGCTTCTCGGTACATCCCCTCGATATCGGTAAGATCCAAGACCGTAGTGATCAAGAGAGCACCATCTCCCTGGGCGACCATGGCATGTCGGTATATGTAAGCTATCAGCATGCCAAATTGTGTGCCCCAGTCGCCCACATGGTTCTGGCGTATGACCTTCTGGCCGAGGAATTCGAGCAGATGGCAGATGGCGTCACCGATGATCGTGCTACGGAGATGGCCAACGTGCATTTCCTTGGCGATGTTGGGACTTGAGAAGTCCACAACGACCGTCTGCGCCTCGGGCACCGGGGTGATGCCCAACCGGTCGCACTGGTCGGCGTTGATGCGCAGGAGTTGCTCGGCAGTGTGCTGAGGCTTCAGGCGCAGGTTGATGAAGCCCGGCCCGGCCACTTCCGGCGGCTCACAGATATCGCCCAAGTCAAGCCGGGCGACGACCTCCTCGGCCAGCTTGCGGGGGCTGATCTTGAGCTGCTTGGCGAGGGCCATGATGCCGTTGGCCTGGTAGTCGCCGAAGCGCGGGTCGCTCGCCGGCCGCACAATCGCGGCACAATCCGGCCGCCCTGTCACCTTCGCCATCGCCGCCGTGATTCGTTCGTTGAGAGTATCGAGTGCAGAGTTCACAAAATCATCGATCGCAAATCATCAACCATAGATCATCAATAATCGATCTTCTCGGCGTCGCCCCAGAGCAGCTCGAGCTCGTAGAACTGGCGGTACTCCGGGTCGAAGAGGTGCACGACGACGTCGATGTAATCGAGGAGGATCCAGCGGGACTGCTCGTAGCCGGCCCGGCCGAACCGCGAAAAGCCCTGCTCGCGCCCGGCCTGGGAGATCTCATCCGCGACGCTTTGCATCTGCCGGTTGCTGGTGCCGGTGGCAATGACGAAGTAGTCGGTGGCGGGCGACAGGCCCCGCAGGTCCAGCACGAGAATGTCCGTGCAATGCCGGTCCCGGGCGATCCGCGCCGCCGTTTGGGCAAACTCCTTCGCTTTCTTATTCGGTTTCCTTCTCGCCAATCTTCACGTCCTTCCTGTCAAAAAGAAAAGGGCGGCTATCTGCCAGCCGCCCGTAGAGTACCTGCTCTCTGCCTCCGCGTCAATCGGGCGGCCCAACCTTCCTGTGGTCCGTAAGTCCGCCAATAAAAAGGGGGCACGACCAGCGTGCCCCCGGGGAATCGGTCCCAGACACGGCTACTTCTTGCCGAAGGAGGTATCGGCGACGGTGGTGGCGGACGAGATGAGCGTTTGCTCCGCTTGCTTCATGGTTTCGGTCTCACGCTTGGACTGCCAGACCGCCCAGACCAGGCCGAGGATGGAGACGATGATCGCGCCCCAGAAGAGCATGTCATGACTCTTCTCCGTGACCTCGACGCTTTGCTTGCCCAGGATCTCCAGGACATGCTTGTCGTACGGCAGGATCAAACCGATGATCAGCAGACTGACCATGTTCATGACCTTGATCAGCGGGTTGATCGCCGGGCCGGCGGTATCCTTCAGCGGATCGCCGACGGTGTCGCCGGTCACGCTGGCCTTGTGTTTCTCGCTGCCCTTGCCCGTATTGGCCGCTGCATTGCGCGGCTCGTCCTCGATGGTCTTCTTGGCGTTGTCCCAGGCGCCGCCGGCATTGGCCATGAAGACCGCCAGCAACTGCCCGACCACGATCATACCGCCGAGGAAGCCGGCCAGCGGGATCACTCCGAGGCCGAACCCTACGAGTACCGGCACGAGAATGGCCAGCAATCCGGGGCCGATCAACTCTTTCTGAGCGGCACCCGTGCAGATATCGACGACGCGGCCGTAGTCCGGCTTCTTCGTGCCTTCCCAGATGGCCTTATCGCGGAACTGGATACGACACTCGTTGACGATCAGGAAGGCCGCCCGTCCCACGGCCCGGATGGTCATCGAGCTGAACAGGAACGGCACCGCGCCGCCGAGCAGCATACCGATGAACAGCTTGGGATCGGAGATGGTCAGCATGGACGCCACGGTATTGTATACGTCCTGGCTGATGCCGGCCGTCTCGCCCTTGCCGCCCGAGCCGACCGAAACGATGAAGCTGTTGAATAGCGACACCGCCGCGATCACGGCCGAGCCGATGGCAATGCCCTTGGTGATGGCCTTGGTCGTATTGCCGACCGCGTCGAGGTCCGCCAGGACCTGACGGGCCTCCTTGTATTTCGCCGGGCCCATCTCCTTTTCATCATAACCCATTTCGCCGATGCCGTTGGCGTTGTCGGCCACCGGGCCAAACACGTCCATCGAGATCGTGTTGCCGGTCAGGGTCAACATGCCGATGCCGCACATGGCGACGCCAAAGGCGATAAACGTGGCGTTGGTGCCGCCGTAGATCAGCACGCTGCCCATGATGGCACCCGCGATAATCAACACCGCGAACACCGTGCTTTCATAACCGACGGCCAGACCCTGGATGATATTCGTGGCATGGCCGGTCTGGCAGGCCTTCGCCAGGCTCTTGACCGGCGAGAACTCGGTGCCCGTGAAGTACTCGGTGCACTTGTTCAGGAACACCGCCAAGACGATACCGATCAGGCACGTCCAGGCGGGTCGCATGTCGAGACCCTGAATGCCCAGGTTCGCCCAGGCCGGCAGGTCCTTGACAGCGTCCCACAGCGGGCTGGTGGCGTCGAACCGGAAGTAGAAGAATCCGAGCGCGATAAAGCCGATGACGCTGATGGTCGAGCCGATGATGAAACCCTTGTTGACGCTCTTCATGGCCGCCGCCACGGTGCCCTTGTCGCCGGCACGAACACTGTAGGTGCTGATGATGCTGGCGATGACGCCGATGGCACGGACCAGCAACGGGAAGATGACGCCCTTGTGGCCGAAGCTGGCGATGCCGAGGATCATGGCCGCCACGATGGTCACTTCGTAGCTCTCGAAGATGTCGGCGGCCATCCCGGCGCAGTCGCCCACGTTGTCGCCCACGTTGTCGGCGATCGTCGCCGCGTTGCGCGGATCGTCCTCCGGGATGCCCGCCTCGACCTTACCGACGAGGTCGGCCCCGACGTCCGCGGCCTTGGTGTAGATACCGCCGCCGACTCGCATGAACAGGGCCAGCAGGGTGCCGCCGAAACCAAATCCGAGCAGTGCTTCATAGGCGTGCTCGCCGTAAATCAAGAAGATGATCGATCCACCCAGGAGGCCCAAGCCGTCGGTGAGCATTCCGGTGATCGTACCGCTGCGGTAGCCCAACTGCAGCGCCCGGCCGAAGCTGGCCTTGGCGGCGGCCGCGACGCGCAGGTTGCCCGTCGTTGCCAGACGCATGCCCACGAAGCCAACGGTCGCCGAGAAGGTCGAGCCGATCAGGAACGCGATCGCCCGGCCCCACGCGATCTCGGGCACCGCGCCCGAGGCCTTGGCCGCGAAGAACAGTGCCACCGTGATGAGCACAATCAGGACGCCGACCACGCGGAACTGGCGGTAGAGGTAGGCATTGGCACCCTCACGCACCGCCTGGGCGATCTCCTGCATCTTCTTCGTCCCCTGGTCGGCCGTCCTGACCTGCTTGACCAGCATCAAGGCGTAGCCCAACCCCGCCAGCGCGATAAAGACGTTCGCAATCAGCGCGATCTTCTCGTACAAGGCGTACTTGCTGCTGACCAGCGGTTCGAAGAGTGTAACCTTGATTGTTTCGCTCGCCTTCTCGCTGGCGGCCGCGACCATTTGAGAAGGTACATTCACCAGCGATTCCGGACCGGCCGCGAACGACCAGACCGCCGTCCCCAAGATGGCTACTGTCAACACTCCAACCCACGAGATCCTCTTCATAGCCTGCCCGTTTCAAAAAGAACTTTACTCATCCACACACAAGGACACGAAACGCAGTACTGTATCGCAATCGCGCCGTTTTTCAAGCGATTTTTCTGCAAAGTGCGTCAGTGAGTTGGCAACCCAAAGGCAGAAGGCCCTCCGCACGGGACCCGCAACCATCAGGTGTGGTAGTCAGCATTTATACGGACGTACTCGGCGCTCAGGTCGCAGCCATAGTAGAAATCGCCAAACCGACCGACGCCCAGATCGACCGTGATCGTGTGTTCCCGCTGGGAGACGATGCGGGCGGCCACTTTGGGATTGAAGTCGGTGGGTGCCCCGTTTCTGAAGACGTATAGGTCGTCCAGCTTGCAGGAGAGCTTCGCCGGGTTGAGATCCACGCCGGAGGAGCCGACGGCACAGATGATCCGTCCCCAGTTCGGGTCCCCGCCGTGGACGGCGCACTTGAAAAGCGGGTAGTCCGCAACCGCGCGGGCTGCTTTGGTCGCCTCGGCGATGCTGGCGGCTCCTTTGATGACCACCTTGAACATCCGGGTCGCTCCCTCGGCGTCCAGGGCCATCTGCCGGACCAGATCGGTGCACAGATCGGCCAGGGCTCCCAGGAACTTCTGGTAAGCCGCGGATTGACCGGTGAGGCGCGGATTGCCGGCCAGGCCCGACGTCAGCAGGATGGCGGTGTCGTTGGTGCTCTGGTGGCCGTCCACTGTAAACCGGTTGAGCGAGCCGCCGATGGCTTCGCGCAAAGCTTTCTGCAGCAAGGACTTGCCGATCGCGACATCCGTCGTGATAAACAGCAGGGTGGTGGCGAGGTTGGGCCCGATCATGCCGGCCCCCTTGACCGTGCCGGCGATCTTCACCGTTGCCCGCGCGAGCTTGACCTCGCGATACGCATGCTTGAGCCGGGTGTCCGTGGTCATGATGGCTTTCGCGAATGCCAGTCCCGCCTTGGGCGAATCGCCCAACCGGGGGATGGCGTTAGCAATTCCCGGCAGAACTTTCTCCATCGGCAGTTGGTGGCCGATGATGCCGGTGGAGGCGACGAGCACCTCCCGGGGCGACGCAGCCAGGTATCCCGCCGTGGCCTCGCACATCTGCCGGGCATTCGCCAGACCCCTCTTCCCAGTGCAGGCGTTGGCATTGCCGGAGTTGACCACCACGGCGTAGACCTTGCGGCTCTCGATATGCTCCCGGCTGATCTGGACGGCCGCCGAGACGATGCGGTTCGTGGTGAACATCGCCGCCGCGGTGGCCCCGGTCGGACACACCAGCAGTCCCAAGTCCGCATTGCCGGACACCTTCACTCCCGACGCCAAACCAGCCGCCCAAAACCCCTGCGGAGCTGTGACACTGTCGTTTCTCATAATGACTCTCTATCCCTTTTTATTCCGTTCACGTCGGCCTGCTCAATGATAGTCCGCGGCATCCCGGCTCTACAAGCGTTCTTGCTGCGGCGTGTGAGCCGCGATCAGAGTACCGTCAGATCCATGGAGCGGGGATCATCGATGTCGCCGGGGCCGTTGGTGAGCTTGCCAGCGACGGCGTGCTCGCGGAACCCCGTCATCGGGTCGTAGAAGTTCTTGCCCGGGTCCACCGTGCTGACCATCATGCCCGGCCGGTTGGGCCGGAGCTGGCCGGCGATCACGCCATCCGGCTGAATGAAGCAGGACGGGTACGGCGAGTAGGGGTGACTGGAGTTGGTCATGCTCACCCAGAAATAGTTGGTCGCGGCGTGGCACTGCATCGTCTGCCGCATGATGTTCGTGTGCACACTGGGGCCCATCTGGCGGGCGTTGTAGAAGGACTGGAAGACACACTGCACGTCCTGTTTGTACAACTGGCGATACAGCTCCGGGAAACGCAGGTCGAAGCAGATGAGCAGGGAACACCGGACGCCGTTCAGGTCGAACGTGACGAAGCGGTTGCCGGGCGTGAAGTGTTCCAGGTCACCCGAGGTACAGAACCTTTTGTCGTAACGGGTTACGATCTTGCCCTTGGGGCTGATCAGGTAGAGGCAGTTGTGCGGCCGGTGGGGCGGCGTCAGGGGGTGTGTGCTGCCCAGCACGACCCACAGGCCCAGCTCCCCGGCCAGCGCCATGATTCGCAGAGTTTCTTCCCGCAAGGCGGACCAGTTGTAGCCCTCGAACGAGGGAAAATCCACCCCGACGTAGCCGCTCAGCGCGCACTCCGAGAAGTGAACCGCGTCCGCTCCCGCTTTGGCGGCCTTCTGCAAGAACCGCCGGATGGCGACGGCATTGTGCTGCACCGAGCCCGTGACGGCGAACTGGCACGTCGCGATTCTGAGGGTACTCGTCATCCTTTCGATCCTACCTCCCCAAAGACCCGTTCCATGACCTCCAGCGCGAGGCGCGCCGAGACGGTCGCCCGGCCGCCGCCCATTTCCATGCCGACCTCCACCGCCTCCAGCGTTTCCTGGCGCGTGGCGCCCGCCCGGGCGGCCTGCTCGATGTGCCACTGCATGCAGGACTCGCAATCCGTCACGACGGAGATCCCTACCGCAATCAATTCCTTGTGCTTCTTGGCCAGGGCGCCATCGCTGTAGGTTGCCGCTTCCATGTCCAAGAAGGCGCGGTAGACCTTCGAATTCAGGGACAGCAGCCGCTGGTGCGCCCGTTGCCTCTGGCGACAGATCTCCTCGATCTTGTCCATGTCCATTCCCTCGGTGCGACCGCTCACTCCAGGCCCATCGTTTCCCGCAGGCCGAAGAGCAGGTTCATGTTCTGAATGGCTTGGCCGGAAGCACCCTTCGTCAGGTTGTCGATCACGGAGAAGACCACGACCGTGTCTTTGATGAACGTGGGGAACACGTGGCAGTAGTTGGTTCCCGTCACGTCCCTGACCGCCGGAGCGGAGTTGCGGACCTGGACAAAGTGCTCGTCCCGATAGAAATCAGTATAGACCGTCTGGAGTTGCTCATGGTTCACGTGGGCCTTCGGCCGGCAGTATACGGTCGCGAGCATGCCGCGGTCGAACGGTCCGGCATGGGGCTGGAACAGCACTCGCACGGGCGAACCCGCGACTTCCGTGGCGATCTGCTCGATTTCCGGCATATGCCGGTGCACGCCAATCCCGTACGGGAAGAGGTTCTCGTCCATGTACGGGAAGTGGAACTTCGGCGTCGGATTCTTGCCGCCGCCGGAGACGCCGGTTACGGAATTGACGATGATGGAACTCGTCTCCACCAAGCCCTCGCGCAGCAACGGGGCCAGGGCCAGCATCGAGCAGGTGGGAAAACAGCCGGGGTTTGCCACCAGTTTGGTCTTTTGGATCTGCGCACGGAACAGCTCCGGCAGGCCGTAGGCCGCCCGGGCCAGATTCGCCGTGTCGGTGTGCGGCGTCTTGTAGTACTGCTCGTAGACCTTGACGTCCTTGAGCCGGTAATCGGCGCTGAAATCGATCACCTTGACCCCGGCACGCAGCAGCTCCGGCACAAACTGCATCGAGACCTTGTGCGGCAGACAGCACAGGGCCACGTCGGCCAGGTCGGCCAGCTTCTGGAGGTTGAGCGGCTCGACCATCAGCTCACAGCGGCCCTGAAACTCCGGAAACATCTCCTGCATGGGGCCGCATTCCTCCGGCAGGGCGGTCAGGTACGTGGCCTTGGCGTCACCGTGTCGCAGCAGGATCCGAATCGTCTCGGCCCCGGTGTAGCCGCTGGCGCCAATAATCGCAACCCGTATCATAGCAACTCCTCGTGAGGTCCGCGTCCCCGCTCGCCCCAAAGTGGCACGGGCATCTGGCCCGTGATCCGCAATCCATGGGCAGAATGCCCATGCCATGCGGTCGCGCGAAGACGACGCGACCCGTACCTAGAAAAACAGCCGCTAAGATCGTCTCGGCGGCTGTGGAAGTCCAGTTGATTTTCCGCGAATTACCGCTTCGAGAACTGGAATCTCCGCCGGGCACCGGCTTGGCCGGGCTTCTTCCTCTCGACCATTCTCGGATCGCGCGTCAGCAGTCCGTTGTCCCGCAGGGCGCCCAGGTAGTTTTCGTCGTAGCTGCGCAGTGCCCGGGCGACGCCCAGCAGGGTGGCGCCGGCCTGACCGGTGATGCCGCCGCCCCGCACGTTGACGAAGACATCGAAGGAGTTTTCCGCCTGCACGACCTTCAGAGCCGCCAGTGCCGCTTTGCGGTCCTGGTCGCGCCTGAAGTAGTCGTCCAGCTCGCGCTTGTTGATCATGAACTTGCCGTTGCCGGGACGAATCCGCACGCGGGCCACGGAGGTCTTCCGCCGGCCGGTGCCCCACCAGTAACCGTACTTCTCCTTGCCTTTGTTTCCGGCGCCGATTGCCTTCTTGGGTTCGGCGACGGGTGCCTGCGACGTCTGCTCCACCACCACGTTCTCGGGTCGATTGTCTGCCATGGTCTGATCGTTCCGCTTAGAACAGTTCTACTTTCTCGGGTTTCTGGGCCTGATGCTCGTGCTCGGGACCGCGAAAGACCTTGAGCTTCTTCAACGCGTGCCGACCCATCTGAGTCTTGGGCAGCATCTTGCGGACGGCCGTCTCGATGATGAACTCCGGCTTCTTCGCCATCATTTTGGCGTAGGGGACGACCTTGTAGCCCCCGGGATAGCGCGAATAGGAGTCATAGTACTTCTGCTCGGCCTTTGCCCCGGTGATCTTGACCTTCTCGGCGTTGATCACCACGACATAATCCCCGACATCCACATGGGGTGTCCACGTGGGCTTGTCCTTGCCCATCAAGATCACGGCGAGTTTGGCCGCCATGCGACCCAACACCGCGCCATCCGCATCCACCAGCAGCCAGCGTTGCTGGACCTGGTCCTTCTTGGCCATATAGCTCTTCATAGGCGTACTCTCTTCTTTCCTATCTATAGAAACCCAAGATTTTAGCACACGCGGACGGTCTGTCAAACGATTTTGCGCAAAAAATCCGGAATCCCGAAAAGGGGGATGCGGCCGGGACACAATGGCGGACTTACATCTTCTTCGTAGGGCGAACGTTCCCATTCGCCCCCCAAGGCGTGCGTCCTCGCACGACAGTCCCCACGATATCGCCATCCCCAAACGGCGAGCGGGGACGGGAACTCCATGCTCGCCCCACGAAGTCCGGCACGAATGCCCCCGTACTGGCGCCGGCACGCCCGCTTCCAGCTCAACTTCCCGAAGACCGCCAACAGAGAAACATGGCGGTCTGAGCATGTAGGATGGGCTTCAGTCCATGCGGTTCCTCTCGAGGCATTCGCCGCATGGGCTAAAGCCCCTCCTACATGCTGGCCGTGCCCATCGGGCGCGTACCGCCGTCTCCGGTCCGGGTGAGGCGCAAGCCTCTTTTTATGCAAGACTTACGATGCCGCCCAACATCCACCGCGGCAAGCGGGCGCCAGTACCGCGCGCGTTCCCGACGTTGTGCGCGTTACCTAGCTGCCTGTGATAGCGGCGGCCTACGATCACCCCATCGGCCAGACACGATTGTCGAGGTGACGTCCAAGCAAAAGCCATGTTCTTCGTCAACGACTTGATGGCCGCCTATCCGCACCTCTGTGTCCGACTGCAAAGTACCCTCTCTCAACTCTTTGCGAGAACGATCCCCACGCGTTCGCGCCAGAAGAGAGGCTGGGAGGACGAGAACGAGCCGGTCCTCTCAAATCATCAATCTCTTAGCTGCATCCCATGGAGTTGCCGCAATTGAAGCATTTGTAGCAGGTGCCGTTGCGGACGGTGATCGAGCCGCAGATGTCGCAGGCGGGGGCATCGTCGCCGAAGTGCTCGAACTGCTCGTTGAACTTCTGCATGACAGCGGCCGCCTCGGCCTGCTGCGACCCATCGGCCGCCGTGGCCGGGGACGCAACCAGAGATCCTACGCGGGTGGGCCGGCCGATGAGGCGGTCGAGACGCAGCAGGCTCGTCAACTTGGGCGCCGCCGGGGCCTCTTGGGGCTTGGTGTCCTCGGTCTTGGCCGTCTTCTTGCCGTTGCCGCCGGCGGCCTTGACTTCCGCGATCTTGTGGGCCAAGTCTTTCGTCTTTTCGACCAACTCTCGGGCGGTCGCGGCGGTCTTGTTCTCGCTCGCGGTTGGCACGGTGCGGTTGGGGAGGTTCTTGTCGGCGTAGCCGGGGATGAACTGGCAGCCGAGCCAGCAGAAGATGTAGTCGATCAGGCTCTTGGCGAAGGGGATGTCCCGGTTGGAGGTCATGCCGGAAGGCTCGAACCGGGCGTGTCGGAACTTGTCCACCAGCGTGATCAGAGGCACGCCGTACTGCAGAGCCATCGATGTGCACGTGCCGATGACATCCATGAGGCCCCCGACGGTGCTGCCCTCCTTGGCCATGGTGATGAACAGCTCACCAGGCTGACCATCCTCGTATAGCCCCACCGTCAGGTAGCCTTCATGGCCTGCTACTGAGAATTTGTGGGTGATGCTATGGCGTGTGTCCGGCAGTCTGCGTCGGAACGGCCGGGCCGGCATGGCGGCCTCGGCATCCGCTTTGGCTTTCTCTTCCTTATGCTTGTCCGTCGAGACGGGCTGGAGCCGCTTGGAACCATCCCGGTAGATGGCGACCGCCTTGAGGCCGAGCTTCCAGCCCTCCATGTAGGCCGCCATGATTTCTTCGGTCGTGCTCTCCTTGGGCATGTTGATCGTCTTACTGATCGCCCCGGAGATGAACGGCTGCACGGCCGCCATCATTCGCAGATGCGCCATGTAATGGATAAACCGCTTGCCATTCTTGGGCTTGAACGCACAGTCGAAGATCGCCAGGTGGTCCGTGTGCAGCTTCGGAGCCCCTTCGATTGTCTCCTGCTCGTCGATATAGTCGCACGTGGCCTTGATATCCTCGGGGGCGTACCCGAGCCGTTCCAGAGCCATCGGGACGGTCTTGTTCACCAGCTTGAGCATGCCGCCGCCCGCGAGCAGCTTGTACTTGACCAGGGCGATGTCCGGCTCGACCCCGGTCGTGTCGCAGTCCATCATGAAGCCGATCGTGCCGGTCGGGGCCAGCACGGTCGTCTGGGCATTGCGGAAACCGGCTTTCGTGCCGGCGTCCAGGGCCTCGTCCCAGGCATCCTTGGCGGCATGGCGCAAGTAGTCCGGGCAATGCGATTCCGGCAGGTTCTGCGCATCCTGACGGTGCAGGTTGATCACCTTCAGCATCGGGTCCTTGTTCTTCTCAAACCCTTCGAACGGACCTTTCAACTGGGCGATCTCCGCACTGGCGGCGTACGCGGTGCCGGTCATGATCGCGCTGACCGCCGAGGCCAGCGTCCGGGCCTGGTCGGAGTCGTAAGGCAGTGCCAGGCTCATGATCAGCGAGCCGAGGTTGGCGTAGCCCAGCCCGAGCGCCCGGAAGCGGTGGCTGTTGATCGTGATGGCCCTGTCCGGGTAGCTGCCGTTGTCGACCAGGATCTCCTGGGCGATGACGAAGAGCCGGATGGCCTTCTTGAAGGCCTGGACGTCAAAAGTCCCGTCATCCTTACGGAATTTCATCAGGTTCAGCGAGGCCAGGTTGCACGCGGAATCATCGATGAAAACATACTCCGAGCACGGGTTCGACGCGTTGATCGGCCCCGAGTTCGGGCAGGTGTGCCAGCGGTTGATTGTGCTGTGGTACTGGACGCCGGGGTCGCCGCAGATGCGGGTCCCCTCGGCAATCAGTTGCATCAGCTCGCGGGCGGAGTGCTCGCCCATCTGATCGCCGGTGGTGACGGCGTGGGTCACCCATTTGCCGTCCTTCTCGACCGCCTGCATGAACTCGTCCGTCACCCGGACGGAAAGGTTCGAGTTCTGGAACATCACGCTGTCATAGGCTTCGCTGTTGTGGTCGCCGCTATAGCCGGCCTCGATCAGCGCCCAGGCTTTCCTCTCTTCGACGGTCTTACAGGTGATGAACTCCCGGATATCGGGGTGATCCACCTTGAGCGACTGCATCTTGGCCGCCCGGCGGGTCTTGCCGCCGGATTTGATGACCGCCGCGATCTGGTCGTACACCCGCATAAAGCTCAGCGGGCCGGAGGGTTTGCCGCCGCCGGCCAGCTTTTCCCGGCTGCTCCGCAGGGTGGACAGGTCGGTTCCGGTCCCGGAGCCGTGCTTGAAGAGCATCGCTTCGCTGGTGGCCAGCCGCATGATGTCTTCCATCGAGTCTTTCACCGACTGGATGAAGCACGCGGAGGCCTGGGGGTATTCGTAGCTGTTCTGGCAGGGCACGGCGGTCTTCTCGTGCGGGTCCCAGCGGTAGTTGTGTTTGCCGCCGGCGATGCCGTAGACATCATAGAGCCCGACATTGAACCAGACGGGCGAATTGAACGAGCCGTACTGATTCACACACAGCCAAGTCAGCTCGTTGTAGAAGATCTCCGCCTGCTGCTCCGAAGCGAAATACCCATCCTTCCAACCGCGATCGGCAATAGTCTTACAGACGCGGTGCACGAGCTGTTTGACGGAATGCTCGCGCTGGCCGCCCTCGAGGTCTCCGTAGAAGTACTTGCTCGCCACCACCTTGGTGGCCAACTGGCTCCAACTGACGGGAACCTCAATGTTGTCCTGCTCGAAGACTGCCTCGCCGCTGTCGCTGGCGATCTTGGCCGAGCGGCTCTCCCACTCGAGTTGCTCGAACGGGTGCGTGCCCGGCGTGGAGAAGAAATGCTCGACCGTCAATCCCTTGCCGTTCTCAGCTTGGAGGACCTTTCTCACTCGCGCGTGCTCCGCCTTGAAGGGGTTCTCTGGGTCAAACTTATAAGACATTACGCGCCTCCATGCTGCGAAATCAATGACACTACATATAGTCAGGGAGAACTGGGTCTTCGCCAGATATTGTTACTTTGGCCATCGGAACTCGTATCGGCACATTAATTCCGATCGCATGACCTGTAAAGACCCAAGACACAGAATTCTGAGCATTCGGCGGAGCGGTTTTCGCTTAGTCCTTGCGATACCTGAATCTACGGAAGCAAAAAAAATTTGCTCCCGACTGCTCCATCAAAGACCGGTTGCGTCGAGCCATTGTTCGGCGATCCAGGCATGGGCCCAGAGGCAAGGATGGACGCTGTCCTGGGACCACCGCAGGGGCGGAATCTCGACGATCCGACGATCGATTGCCTGCTGCAGAGGCACAAGCACTGCCTCGTATTTTTCCGCCAGTCGGCGCACGGCTTCGACATATGGCGTCAGGGTCTGTCGTACCCGGTCCTGCTGGTCGCGGCTGAACAGGAAAGGCTCCATGAGCACAAGCCGGCACCGGCATTGCTCCCGCGCCCAGGCAAGTAACTGTTCGTATGTTAGTCCGTATTCCTCAGGGTCCGCCGCGTTGGACGCCAGGTCAGGCTCCATCGCGCGCTGCCACACGTCGTTGATACCGATCAAGACACTCAGGACGTTGGGTCGGTGGTCAAGGCAGTCCCGTTGCCAGCGGTGCTTCAAGTCGGCGATCGTATCCCCGCTGATACCGGCGTTCACCATCCGCAGCTCCAGCTCGGGATGCCGGGCGAGCATGAGATTGCCCGCGAAATGCACGTAGCCGAAGCCCAACGGGCCATAGGCCTGGCGGTGCCGGTCCGCCGCGGTGATGCTGTCGCCCGCGAAGACGATCGTGTCGCTCGACTCCAAACGAAGCTCTGGCTGCATGCACTTCTCCTGCGCAGGTCCTGTAATCGTGGCGGTCCTTCCCCTGGCCGGTGACCTGGCAGCCCCTTTCGTGCCGGGGCCATCGGCGGTAGGATGGCTCAGCCGATGGTGCACCACGATCCTGCTATCCTATCAGAAAGGAACTGACGATGGAACCTGCCGGAAATACCCGACGCGACTTCCTCATTGACGTGGGGCTGGGGACGGCCGCCCTGATGGTTGCCTCGCCGGCGCACCCCGCGACCGCAGAACCAAGGCCAACCGACGGGACAAACGCATCCTTCCCGATGATCCAGGAAAAGCCCCGACAAACACCGGTCGTCTACGAGTGTGACATTTGTGTCATCGGCGGCAGTTGCACCGGGGTCTTTGCGGCGGTCCGGGCGGCCCGGCTCGGGGCGCGGGTGGCCCTGATCGAGAACAACGGCTTCTTCGGCGGCGTCGCCACGGCGGCCAAGGTCAACATCTGGCACTCCCGCTACGACACCGCGGGCCAGAAGGAAATCATCGGTGGCCTGACAGTCGAATTGATCGACCGGCTGGTCCGGCGTACGGCCGCGCGGGTCTATGAGAAGGACAACCCCAGCCGGTACGCGGTCTTCAACAGCGCCGAGATGATGATGGAGCTGGACCTGCTGGTGGGCGAGCACAAGTCGATTCGCCCGTTCCTGCACGCGCTCTTCGTGGACGGTGTCACCGCGGACGGACGAATGACCCACGCCATCATAGAGGACAAGTCCGGCCGTCGAGCGATCCAGTCGCGGTACTTCATTGATGCCACCGGCGACGCGGATGTGCTGGCCCGCATCGGCTTGTCGGTCCGCAAGGACGAGGTCCTGCAGCCGCCGACGATGTGTGCCTTCCTGGCGGGCTTGCCGGAGCTGAGCAAGGCCACTCCGGGCTTCGATCTTGCCCAAACCATCTACGACCGGGAGCATTTCGCGGAGGCCCTGGCCCCGGGTTTTGTCTGGACGGCTGAGTCGGTGGGATTCCCGGGCGTGACCATGGTGGCCGGCACGCGTGTCTGGGGTGCCGATTGCAGCGATGCAGATCAACTTACGCGAGCCTCCCTGGAGGGACGCAAGCAGGTCCGGGCAATTCGTGACATCCTTCACAATAACTTCAAGGCCGGGGACCGCATCTCCATCGGCGCGCTGCCAACGCGAATCGGGGTCCGCGAGACCCGCCACGCGGTCTGTGTGGAGCGCCTGACGGAACGGGAAGTTCTGGACGGCGTTCGTTTCGATGACGCGATCGCCAATGGCAGCTATCGCGTCGACGTGCATCATCCGGACAAGGAAGGCCTGACCTTCCGTTACCTGGATGGACGCGAGGTCTATGTCGTGCCGGGCCGCAAGCAGGTTCAGACACGCTGGCGCGAGAAACGGGAGGTCGATCCGACCTTCTACCAGGTGCCCTATGGCAGTATCGTGCCGCGTGGCAGCGTAAACGTTCTGTGCGCGGGCCGGATGGTAGATGCCGACCGCGGCGCGTTCGGAGCGGTCCGCGTGATGGTCAACTGCAACCAGATGGGCGAAGCCGCGGGCGTGGCCTGTTGCCTGGCCCTGGAGGCCGGTGCCAGCGTGGCCGATGTGGACCGAGGCCGGCTTCGTGAGCGTCTCGCCGCCGGTGGCTCGATCCTTCTCTGAGAGGGTGTTTCCGCAGCAATTCGGGCACTTTCTTCCCTGCCGAGACACGACGGCTTGACCCACACCCTCGGCGGGAAGCCGGGCTTCGATGCCCGTCCGGTGGGACGCAAGGTACCATAATCTTCCCGCTTGCTCCTTGCTCCAGGCCTGCCGACAGGGTAGAATAGGGGCATTCTTAGGGAACATCCGGCTCGACCCAGGCATCTTGGTGTCAAAGGCAAGTGTTGTCTCTATAGAAGGAGGATCGTGGCCATGCGTGAGCGCAAAGCCTTCACTCTCATTGAGCTCCTTGTTGTCATCTCCGTGATTGCTATCCTGATGGCCATCCTGATGCCGGCCCTGAAACGGGCACGGGAGGGCGGCCAGCGTGCGGCTTGCATGGCCAACCTCAAGCAGTTGACTCTGGCCTGGAACATGTATGCCGACGAGAACGACGACCGGCTCGTCAACGGCGCCACTGGCTACAGCAATCGGGACACCACTTGGGGCAGCCATGGGAACGAACTGGCCTGGATCAACACGCACGACCCCACCAACATCGACTACGATTCCCAGGTCCGGGGGATCAAGACCGGGGCCTTGTGGCCCTACCTGCGGAACGAAGACATCTACCGGTGTCCGACGGGTCGCCGGGGGCAGGCACTGACCTATTCCATCATGTTCTCGATGAACGCCGTCTGCCACACGGAGGTGCAGGGGGTCAAGGGCGCCCACGTCAAGAAGCGAAGCGAGATGAAGCCGGCGCCGTCGCTGCGGCTGGTCTTCATTGACGAGGGCTTCATGACCTCCGATGCCTACGCGGTCAACTACTCGTTGGAACGGTGGTGGGACAACCCGCCGGCCCGGCACGGTGACGGTGCAACCCTGTCCTTCGCGGACGGGCATGTCGAGCATTGGAAGTGGACCGGTTCTGATACGATCACCCGGGCCCGGGTCAAGGAGAACGAAGGTCCCGGCGGCAACTGGACCCCGGAGACGGAAGACGGCTTCCAGGATCTCTACAAGATGCAGAAGGGGTGCTGGGGCAAGCTGGGCTATACGCCCAACCATTGACGGAGGATCGTGGCCATGCGTACACGCCGAGCCTTCACGCTCATCGAGCTCCTCGTCGTCATTTCCATTATCGCCATCCTGATGGCCGTGTTGATGCCCGCGTTGAAGCGGGCCCGTGAGGGAGGCAAGCGGGCCTCGTGCCTGAGTAATCTCAAGCAGTTGGCTCTGGCTTGGAATATGTACGCCGACGAGAATGACGACCGGCTCGTCAATGGGGCCACCGGCTTCAGCAACGCCAATCAGACCTGGGGCGACCACCGCAACGAACGCTCCTGGATTGACGGTTTTCACCCCAACGCCACCGATTACGATCTGCAACTGGCGGATATCCGCAGGGGTGCCCTGTTTCCTTACGTGCAGAATGATAAGATCTATCGCTGCTCGACAGGGCGGCGGGGACAGGCGCTGACCTACTCGATCATGTTCTCCATGAACGCCGTCAACCATCCCTGGTCCCAGGGAATCAAAGGCGCCCATGTCAAGAAGAGAACCGAAATCCGTCCGAACCTGGCCCAGCGGCTCGTCATGATCGATGAGGGTTTCATGACCTCGGACGCGTACGCGGTTTACATCCATCTGGAACAGTGGTTCGACAACCCTCCCGTCCGGCACGGCGACGGCGTGACGCTTTCCTTTGCCGATGGGCATGTGGAGCACTGGCGGTGGCACGGCACCGAGACAATCAAGCACGCCCGGGACTACGAAAACCAGGGCCCCCAGGTGGGCTGGGTCCCGACCACGGATCAGGGTTTCGAGGACCTCTACGCCGTGCAGCGAGCTTGCTGGGGCCAGTTGAACTACACCCCGAACCATTGAGACCGCTTGGCCGGGAAGTTTGATGTGTGATGCTTGATTGTCGATCTGAAATAGAACAGCACACGCCAAGAATCTCACTTCGTATACGCGTCACGGATTCGCGCGACCCGGTGACGGGCTTGCCGCCTGCCAGGCCTCCGGCTCGTTGAGGCTGTCCACCGTTGACGTCCCGGGGTCCTTTACTGTCAAAGAGAAGCCCTGGCCGTCCGTCGCTTTGAACCAGTTGTCCTGGTATTCGAAGCCTTGGATGACCTGTCCCGCGGCATCGGCCAGCTCAATCTTCTCGCCGCCATTGCTGAGACTGGCGGTATATTGCCCCACGACCGGCAGCTTGTTCCCATACCTGGCCTCGAACGCCGCGCGGTCCTTCACGACCAGCCCGTAGCCGCCGGCCGGCAGCTCGAAACTGGGGAAGGTGTAGTCGATCCCTTCCGTGAACCGCACCAGGCCCAGGTTGATGCTCTGGCCGGCGATGTTGGTCAGCTCGATATACTCGGCGTTGGGATCGTCCGGACGGCCGGTGTCGGGCGGATGGTACATGATCTCGCTCACCCGCAGGTTCTGGGCCACCGGCCCGACGGCAAAGACCGCCTCGTTCAAGGCGCTCCACGTGCTGCCGCTGAGGGCTCGTGCCCTGACCACCGTGCTCCTGGAAAGAGCGATCGGTGCTGCGTACCGGACGGCCGAAGCGGCCACGCCGGCAGGGGTGCCGCTGCCTGTCGCTTCCTTCGCGGCGGCTAGCTCGACCGAGATCAGGAAATCCGAGCTATCGATTGTTCCATTGAGTCCGTGGATGGCCAGCAGATTCTCGCCGGGTTTCAGGAGCCCCAGGTAAGCGGAGATATCGATACTCTCCGGCACGACCGCCGCCGCGTCCGGATTGTCCGTGCTGCCGACGGAATTCCACTGCGGTTCGCCGCTGAAGTTGCGCCGTGCCACCTCCGTGCCGTTCAGGTACGCGATGAAGCCATCGTCGTACCGCATCCGGAGCAGCAGACTCGAATAGGTTGTACTCGGCGCCGTGAACGGGATGCGGATATAGCACGTGCCCTGCTTGTTGTACATCTGGGTGCCGAGGTCGATGCTCAGGAACGGTCCGTAGCCGGAGCCCCGCTCGTAACCGATGCCGCCCGGGCTGCCGGTCACGAGGGTCCAGCGGGAATCGTCAAAGCGCACGCCGCCGCGCCAGGCGTTGTCCACGCCCACGGTCGGGACCAGCACCCGCTTGGAAGCGCTTTCCGGGACGAGCGTCGATGCGCTGACCGCCTGGGCACCCTGGGCAGAGACGCGGGGATCGCTGCCGTCGACGGTGTACCAGATCGTGCTGCCCGCGGTCATCGCGAGCCGGGCGCCCGTGGCGACGTGGCCGCCGTGCTGATCCGCCCCATTGATCTGAAACGCCGGGGCCTCCACGTTGGGATAGAGCCCGGCACCGCGAAGCTGGCCCAGCACGAGGCCGGGACGCTGGACCATATACGTGTTCACGATGTAATCCCGCTCGACCCGCCACTGGGTCATGGTGTAGGATGCGCCGCCCACGTCGCCCCAGCGGGCGTTCTCCGCGAGCATGGCTTTCTCCATAGAGCCGGCCAGCTCGGCATAAGCCGCCGCGGGTCGATTCCGCTCGGGATGTGCCGGGTCCCACTGGGGCCGGCCGGCGTCCACGTACAACGGCCCGCCATGGAAGAAGGCCCGGTGTGCGTGGTCGGCGAACCGCAGACGAAACTCGGCATTCTGGCGCAGTTGGCCGTAGGGTTCCGCCAGGCCGTTGCCGACCCCGACGACGTTTTCCGTGAGACTCGAATCCAGGCCATGCCCGACGACCAGGTCGATGACCCACTCGGTATCCCAGCAGAAGCACTTGAAGCCGGTGCCGGCGACGCGGTTCATGGCCCCGTACCAGTTCTTGTGCGGCCAGTCCGTGTTGCCGACGAAGAAGTTGACGAGCAGGTAGTCGATGTAGTTGTCCACGTCAAGCCAGTGCACGTAGGCGGGATTGGGCGTGCCGTCGGGGTTGTTGCCCTGGAGTCGCTGGTAGGACTCGTTGGTCCCGAGCCCCTGGCGGACGGCATTGAGCAGGCCGCTCCAGGAATAGTTCGTGCTGCCCCCGGTGGGGGAGCCGGAGTTGTAGGCGTCCCAGTCCTCTTTGTCACCGCCGAGGTAGGCCGCGGCAAAGGACGCGTCCGGGCGTTCCGCAGGGTTGTAGAGGCCCCAGTAGAGACCGTTCACGAAGAGGTGGACGTAGCGGCCATGAGACGCCGGCTGGCCGAGAGCCAGTTGCAGCCGGCGGCCGTACTCGTCCCGGAGGTACTGCGTCTTGTGCTGTCCGAAGGGATAGCCGTCATTGAAGTTGGCCCGCAGGATGAACGTGTCGAACTCATCCGCGGCCTCGTCGCCGAAGACCGGGTAGCGCAACCGTGTCAGACCGTACATCCCCTTGAACAGCAACCGGAAGCTCTTCTTCTTCTCTCGCCGGCCGACGTCTCCATAGATGCGGGCGCCGCAGTTGGCCTGGAACCCCTCCCGGCCATCCGGCCAGATCATCTCGAGCGAGGCCGGCCGTTCCCACGAGGCGCTGGTCCCGTTCGGGTTGGCGTAGATGCCCTGCGTCGACCCGAAGAGGTCATCGCGGGTCATGACCAGGGACATAGCCGGCAGTGAGGTGAGGCCATCTTTGATCGCTTGGACCTGCGGCGTGACGACGCTGGGATTCATCGTGTAGTCCGCGGCGGTTCCGCCCCAGGAACTCGGCCAACCGGAGGGAGGTCCTGACTGACGGACGACCTGTTCGAGAAAGATGTAAGTCTGCGTGACGATCTTGCCGTGCCGCCAGCCGGGCTTGATCGCGCGGGCCCGCAGGCACGTCGTCTGGCCGATCCGGATCGGGCCGTTATAGATCGTCCCGGTGGGGTACCGGCCGCCTTCTTTGTAGGGTTCGCTGCCGTCGGTCGTGTAGTAGATCACCGCGCCCGGTGTCAGGCAGGCGAGGAAGACCTCGAATGGTTGGTCGTAGAAGCCGTGCGCCTGGCTGAAGGCCACGTCCGCCAGGATGCCCGCAAACGCCTGGACGTTGGCCGCCCCCGGCGTGGCGAGCGCCAGGAACTGCCACTCGGCCGAGCCGTCCGGGTAGCGCCCATAGGGGACATCGGGTACCTGGATGCCGAACTCGACTATCGCCGTCGGCCCAGATGACCAGAAAGCCCTGGCCAGGGATCGTCGTCAGGTTTCGCTGCCCCGGGGGAATCTGCCACTTCGTCGGTTCGCCGGCGTCGTTCGTCAGGTACAATCCGCCCACGTCCACAGGCGTCTTCGACGTGTTGTGCAACTCGACCCAGTCCTCGTACTGGCCCTGCGGGTCCCGCGTGGCCGTACTGTTGGCCGCCATGACCTCATTGATACACACCGGCGTATCAACGTCGCCCGCCGCCACCACGTCCCCCGCACCGAGTCCAGCCTCAGGTGCCCCGCCTGCCATGTGCTCACCCGAACAGGGTCTCTCGTTCATGGCCAGCAAGACCGCCAGCCAAACCAATAGCAGGCGTTTCGTGTGACTGTGCATTCAACCTCCTTCCTTATGGCGGTTTGGGCCGGCCCTTCCGCTATCCCGCGCCCGCGTCACCGCACCCGGGCTGAGCATCCTAACCCCAATATTGTAGCACACTTGCAGCCACCGGGTCAATGCCGCGTCCCACCCGTCAACGGACACACCGCACCGCCGACGAGCTCCCAAATTGGAGCTCATCCGGCTTTAGCGTACTTCGCCATCCAAGTCGGCCTCCGCGCCCGCTAGACCCAAGAAAGGAGAAGAGGCGGTTCCGGGGAATGACTCGGCCCTCTCGTAGGGCGGGCTGTGCCCACCATTTGTTGCCCCGATTCGTCCCAATCCTTTGTCCTCAAAGTACTTACCCTCGCTTTTGCGCTGCTTCCCACGGGCTTTGTTTCGCACGATAGGCATCGGATTGGAAGGGTGGAATACCGGAATAGTGGAATGATGGGGTCCCCGAACTCCACCCCGACGGCCCCGGCCGCCCGGTCGAAAGGCGGGCGCGGTGCGGTTGCGGCGGCCGCCGGAGAAGATCGTCAAGGTCCAGAGTTGACGATCTTCCCCCCACAAAAAGGCCGAAATCACGCGAAAAACGCGAAGATCGTCAAGATCGTCAAAGTTCTGCTTTGACGATCTTCAGGGAACTAGGCGGTCTGGCGGCATGACGGTGCCGCCGCACTCAGGACCCAAGGTGCTCCAGGTGCTCAACGTTTTTTCGGCTCATCCGGTTCCAGCGTACTTGCCGCCCCGGAAGGGCCCCCAGGAGTAAGCGAAGTACGCTCAAACCGGATGAGCCCAAAACCAGTCCCGCCAGGGACGAAAGAACACCGTCGGCTGGGCCATGGCTTTCTTTCGCCCCTGGCGGGGCTTGGCCTCGTTTCGGGCCTGGCCACCCACCGTTGAAACGGTGGGCTAGGTTCGCTTGTCCCTGCGGGACTGTCTGGCGTGGACGGCCGGAACCAATCCTTCGGCCTCCCCCGCCACCGGATCGCAACAATGGTCATGCACCCCCCGAGACCGCCGGCGGAAACGCCGGCCTGGTTCAATCCCGGGTAACGGTCTGAACGGGTGGAACGGAAGAGAGCGCATGGGCTTGGGGGGCCCCTTCCAGCCTATGGAGCATCGGCAGGATGCCGGTGCCACTGGATACGCCGCGTTTGTGAACTCGTTGTCGGTGCCATCCGGAATTCGAGCACAACGTGTATGCCAATCGGGCTCGGCAGGACAGGACTTCGGAGCTTCTCAAAGAATGAACGTTAATCGTGTGCTCAGTGTCCGCCCAGGTCGAACAGGCCCCGGGCGGCGGTCCCGATCAGGAAAGAGGCAACGACCACCACCAGTGCCACGCCGAGCGCTTCCAGCAGGACCGTGCGGTAGCGCAGTCCTTTCACAACCGCCATGAAGAAGGTGAAGACCGCCAGGATCAGTCCCACGCCGCCCAGGGCGACCGCCAGGGCCGCGTGGGCGGCCCCGAGCAGGAAGTAGGGGGCGACGATGGTCAGCACGATAAACAGGTAGATCCCACCCGCGTAGAGGACTGCCTTCCACGGCTGGCGGCGGGGCCCGTCAGCGGGCTGCGCCTCGGCTTTCTGCGAGAGGTACTCGGACGCCGACATGGCCAGCGTGGCGGCCAGGCCGCTGATCAGGACCGTCACGCCAATCACCTGCGTGTTCGTCTGCAGGGCGAAGGTCAGACCCGCCGCAATGCCGCTGAACTCCTGGATCGAGTTGTTCAGCGCCAGCACCATCGACCCCATGTACTTGAGACGCTCCTCGTCGATCATGTCGATCAGCATGCGTTCGTGCCGGTTCTCCTCTTCCATGGTCTGCACCATGGAGGGCAGGCTATCCCCAAAGTGCCGATAGGCTTCCTGGGCGTGTTTCTCCCCACGCTCCATGAGCCGGATGCCGAACGTGAACCCGAACACCCGCGCGCACAGGCGGTAGAAGGCGATCTTCAGCCGGTTGGGCGCCACGTCACAGCCCGTGAAGCTCCGGAACTGCTCGTAATGCCGCAACTCATCGGCGGAGATTCTCGCCAAAAGGTCGCGGTTGGCGCCCTGCGCCCTCCGCGAGAAGGCCGCGTAGACGTGGTGCTCCGTGATCTCGTTCCGCTGAAAGATCAGCAGTCGCTGTCGCGCCATTTCGGAGATCTGCGGTCTATCGTCGATGGGAGCGTATCCTTCAGGCGTTGTCTTGTCTTGTGACATGATCTAGTATACGACGGCACGGAGGATAGGTTGGCACGAACCATAAGTCAAGCGGGCCGGCCGGCGTCGACCCGGTGTGACCGGACTGGGCGGCGTGGCGGGGGGCGATTGCGACGCTGGACCAGGTTCCTCCGCGGGCCTCGGCCGGCGATCCATTGAGTCCGCATGAACCACTTGAATCGTCACAGTTGCTTCAGATCGTCTAATAGCCGGGATGTCGCCAGAGCCCGAACCCGGTCCCCCAAGGCAAAAGTCCGGTCCCCTGCATGGATCACGTCGAGCCAGTCCAGGCGCAGATCCAGCAGGGCCTGACGCATAGAGGCGGTCAGGCCGGGAGCCACCGTCCGCTTGACTTCGAATCCCAACCGCTTCCTGCCCCGAACTACCAACAGGTCCAATTCCGCCCCCGCGTGGGTGGCCCAGAAGAAGCACTCCTGGCGGTCAACATTCAAGCGCCGGACGACCTGCTCCAGCACCCACCCCTCCCAGGAGGCTCCCACCTTGGGATGGGCTTCCACATCGGTCTGGGTACGCAGATTCAGGAGGGTGTGCAGCAGACCGCTGTCGGCAAGGTAGACTTTGGGGGACTTGACTTGCCGCTTGGCAACGTTCTCATGCCAAGGCGAAAGCTGTCGCACCACCATCGCGGACGTGAGCCGATCCAGATAGTCGCGAACCGTGGTATCGGCCACGCCGAAAGATCGAGCGAACTCGGAGGCATTCCAGATTTGGCCGTGGTAATGGGCCAGCATAGTCCAGAACCGCCGCAGGGTGGTGGCGTTGACGCGCAGACCGAGTTGGGGCAGATCCCGCTCGAGAAAAGTCCGGATGAATCCCTGACGCCACTCGTGGCTCTCCGCCGCCGACCGGGCCAGAAATGACCGTGGTAGTCCGCCGCGGATCCACAAGCGCGACTGATGCGCGACCCCGACTTCCTCCAGCGAAAAGCCGCCCACCTCATGGTAGACGATTCGGCCCGCCAGAGTCTCTGCGCTCTGCCGCAGCAGTTCCGGCGACGCGCTGCCCAAGACCAGAAACCGCGCCGGCCTTTGCGGCCTGTCCACCAGGACCCGGAGGAGGGGAAACAGGTTGGGAATCCGCTGGATCTCATCGAGGACGACCAGCCCGCGCAGGGGCTTCAGGGCCAGCATGGGATCGACCAGCCGGGCTTCGTCCTCTGGATTCTCCAGATCGACGTATTCGACGCGCCCCGGCCACGTCCGGGCCAACTGGCGTGCCAGCGTCGTTTTCCCGACTTGCCTGGCGCCAATGAGGCCCACGATGCGATGCCGGCGCAGCAGCGCCCGCAGCGTCGCGATCTCTTTCTGGCGTTCGATCATGCCGAAAAGTCTACCTTGAAAATTCGGTCTTTGCAACCGAATTTTCAAGGTAGTAGTTTGACGGACGGCAGTTCCCACCACAACCGCGGATAGTCCTTTCCTTCGAGAATCCACCAGAGGTCCGCCGTGCCGTTCTTCGTCTCGCCCACGAAGTCCCAGCCGGCATCCAGGAACGTCTTGGCAATCTGCATCTCTGCTGTCGTTTTCCCTGTGCCGCCGGCACTCTTGGTCTGGCCACTGGTCTGGGTGTCCCAAAAACTGAGGGCTACGCGCTCGCCCCATTCATAGCACCCCACCAGCCCGCCTACATCCCATCCAGCGCCACCCACCCCCCCGGTGCTGAAGCAGCGCGCCACATCGCCTCTGTTGAATCCCACCAGTCCTCCGATACCGCCTTCGGAAAACGGGCTGCTTGGGCCATGGAGGACACCTCCGGTGCTATAGCAATCAGTCAAGGAACCAGGATTGTCATTCATCCCGACCAGCCCGCCCACATCCATCATACCGCTCACCGCACCGGTGCTGAAACATTGGGATACAACACCTGTGTTGTCCCCGACCAACCCACCTGTTGAAAAGTCCCCGCCTTCAACTGCGCCGGTGCTATGGCAGTTGGTCAAGAAGCCTGGACTATCGTTGCTGCCCACGAGGCCACCGACAGACCGATCACCCTTGATGGTGCCAGCACTCCAGCAACCGTTCAAAGAACCACCGCTGTGTCCTGCGAACCCACCGACATGCCAACGACCAGTGACCGATCCCACGGAGTGGCATCGCATTACATCACCTTGGTTCCGTCCCGCCAATGTGCCGATCCAGTCATATGAGCCAGCTATGTTGGCATCAATCACGCTCAGATCCTGGACCTTGGCCGCAGACCCCAATTGACCGAAAAACCCTAGATAGCCGCCACCTTTGACCGACAGGTTCGAGACCGTTAGGCCGTTGCCGTCGAAGGTGCCTGCAAACGACCAGATCACTGCTGTGTCCCACTGGATACGCGAAAGATCGATCGGGGCCATCAACCGATAGTAGGCGTCGAGACTGTAGTGGACCATCGCCCCCAATTCCTTCGCATCATGTATCAAGTACGGCTCTCCGGGTGTCCCACAGCCGAGAAGTCTGGGCACGGCATATCCGCTGAAGATCGCCAAGATTGGATAGCCACCTCCCTGAGGCATCTGCCACGTCTCGTGGGTTCCGTTCGCGGTCTCACCCACGAAGTCCCAGCCCGCTTGAACGAAATCGCTCATCGCCTGCATCTGGGCCGTGGTCCTGGCACCCCCGCCAGCGCTTGTTGCCTGGCCTGAGGTCTGGACATCCCAGAAGCTGCCCGTCACGCCATCAATCCAACCGGACCCCACCAAGCCGCCGACACTCTCATTGCCATTGACAGAGCCGACGCTGTAACAGCCGGTCACAGAACCAAAGTTCAGCCCTGCCAGGCCTCCAACAACGCGGACTCCGCTGACCGCACCCGTACTATAACAGGAAGCTACCGCGCCATAGTTGTCCCCTACCAGCCCACCGATGAAGCCATACTTGGGATTGACGTACCCTTTGACCGCACTGGCGCTACAGCAACAGGTCAGGCATCCGACATTGCCACCCACCAGCCCGCCGACATAGTCCTTGCCGCCTACCGAGCCCGTGCTGGAGCACCGGGTCACAGTACCTTGGTAGTTGTATCCCACCAGTCCACCAGCACACCACCCCGATCCGACTATGTTGCTCCCCACTATTCGGACATTCCTGATGTCGGCCCCGGATGCCAGTCGGCCGAACAGGCCAAGATGGTCCCCACCCTTGATCGTCAGGTGGGAGATCGTATGGCCATCGCCGTCAAAGACGCCGGTAAAAGGAGTGCCTTGAAACTGACTGTACTTGTCATTTGGGTCCGTATCCGGGGCGATGACGGCTTTATCGAAGACCTTGCGGCCGGGGAGGTTAGGGTCCAGGTCGATGTCGGCCGTCATCACAAAGTGCTTGTCGTAATCGCCGGGCGTCTCGCCGAGGGCGATCAGATCGGCGGCCGTGGCGATCTGGTACGGGTCCTGGGCCGTGCCGCTACCTCCACTGTATTTGGCTTGAGCCGGCAGGACAAACAGGCATGTGGTCAACGCTAGAAACAAGATCCTCATGGTTTCCAATCCTCCAATCCCGAATCAACCCGAGATCAAACCCGTCTTCTCACGCCAAGACGCCAAGAGCGCCAAGGTAAGGCCTTCCCAAGAGCCACCTTGTCTCAGTTCTCCTTCCTTCTTGGCGGTCTTTGCGTCTTGGCGAGATACCGAATCTGTTGGCTTCAGCGTTCATCCGCGGTTGCCAGCCACCCTGCTCGGAACTCCGTTTCTCGACCTCCAGTGTATCAAATAGGAATTGTCCCGTCAAACGCGGAAATCCGTGAAACCGCAGATGAACGCAGACGAACGCCGATGAGCCAAGTGCCTCGTGAGCCTTGGCAGTCTTTGCGGTCGGGCGTGAGCGGGTTTTTGAAATCGGCGATTGTGGGGGCGACCGGCGGCGTGCTATAATCGCGTGTCCTTGATGTTGAAGGTATTGGACCGATGCCGATGGTACCGTGCAATTCGACCATGTCTTTGTTGAAGGAGGACCTCTCATGGATCAGCCTGTTTCCCGCCGAACCGTTCTGAAAGCCGGAGTTGGGACCAGTGCGGCGTTGGCGTTCTCGGCCGCCAGCTACGCCCGGGTCAAGGGGGCCAACGACCGCATCGCCATCGCCCAGATCGGCTGCGGGGATCGCGGCGTCAAGGCCCACATGGCGGGGATTGCACCGTATGCCAAGGAGCAGAACATCGAAGTCACCGCGGTATGCGATCCGTGGCGGGTGCGCCAGGAGGTTGCCTCGGCTGCGGCCCAGGAGACGTACGGCCGGCCCGCCCGGAAATTCTCCTCTTTTCGTGAGGTTATGGCGCTGAAGGACATCGACGCCGTGATGATCGCCTCGCCCGACGTACACCACACGATGCACCTGAAGGCGGCAGCCCTGGCCGGCAAAGACGCCTACTGCGAAAAGCCGCTGGCGATGGATTTCCACAAGCTCAAGGACACCTGCGACGCCGTCAAGAAGGCGAATATCGTGGTCCAGATCGGGACTCAGTTGCGCAGCATGCCGAGCTTCACCGGTTGCCGCGAGCTGTATAAGACCGGGATTCTCGGGCGGGTCAGCCGGATCGCGCAGCGCCGCAACAACGCCAAACCCTACTGGTACAACTACGTCAAGGAGGTCAAGCAGGAGGATGTGGACTGGAAGGAGTTTCTGGGCGATCTGCCGCCTCAGGCATTCGATCCGGTGAAGTTCACCGGCTGGTACGGTTACCGCGAGTTCTCCGACGGGCCCGTCTGCGGTTACGGCAGTCACTTTCTGGACCTCGTCCACTACATCACCGGCGCCCAGTTCCCCACCAGTTGCGTGTCGCTGGGCGGAACGTTCACCTATAATGACGAACACCACTTCACCTGTCCCGATCAGGTGGACGCCACCTGGATCTATCCGGAGGGCTTCATGGTGAGCTACCTGACCCTCTGCGGCAATGACAGCGACAGTTGCCTGAAGATCTTCGGCGACGAGGGCGTGCTCGACATGACCACGTGGACCAGCCCCGTCCTGACGGCCGAGGGCGGCGCCAAGCGTTCCGGCAAGATCCGTGGCAAGAATCCGGTGAAGGACGTACCGAGGCCGGACCACTTCCTCGACTGGCTCCAATGCCTGCGGTCGCGCCAGGCGCCGAATGCCTCGATCGATGCCGGCTATCAGCATGCGGTCGCCTGCCTGATGGCCGTCCAGGCGTTCGACACCGGCAAACGCATGGTTTACGATGCGGAAAAGAGAGAAATCCGGGCCGGATAGTCACGCGTCTTCCGGAGTCGTGCGCCCGAGATCGCTTCGCTCGCAATGACATACGGTACGCCCGTATCTGTCATTGCGAGGAGCGAAGCGACGAAGCAATCTCCCCCCGCACGGTGACAGAACTTGCGAAATGTGGTGACAAGGTTTTCGAGAGGGAACAGAATGAATCAGGCAAAACCCCTTACGCGACGAGGTTTCTTGAAGGAATCAGCCAAGTTGGGCGCCATGTCCACGCTGGCGTTGACATGCTCATGCTCCGCGTTACGCCCACACCGGGCCGGCAAGGCACCGGCGTACCTGATCGCCTGCTATACGCGGCCGTGGGCCCAGTACGAGTACCGCGTGGCGCTCGACGCCATCGCCGAGGCGGGCTACCAATACGTTGGGCTGATGACCACGAAGGGAAAGAGCAATCTCGTGCTCTCCGTCGCCACGACGCCCGAGGAGGCAGCGCAGGTCGCCGAGGAAGTCAAGAAACGCAACTTGAAAGTCGTCTCGGTGTATGGCGGTGACATCCCCGTGGCCAAGTCGCTGGCAGCCGGCATCGAGGGCCTCAAGAAGCTCATCGACAGTTGCGCCGCGTGCGGGACGATGAATCTGCTCATGGGCGGCATTGGCAATCAGAAGCTCTACGAGGCTTACTACACGGCGATTCGCGAGTGCTGCGACTACGCCGCGGCGAAGAATATGGGGATCAGTGTCAAGCCGCATGGCGGTCTCAATGCGACTGGGCCCCAGTGCCGAAAGACCGTCGAGTTCGTCGGCCACAAGAACTTCGGCATCTGGTACGACCCGGGCAACATCTTCTTCTACTCCGACGGCCAGCTCAACCCCGTGGACGATGCACCCAGCGTGGACGGGCTGGTGATGGGCATGTGCGTCAAGGACTTCAAGCCGCCCAAGAGTGTGGACGTGACGCCGGGGACGGGGTTGGTGGATTTCGCCGCGGTCCTGGCCAAACTCAAGGCAGGCGGCTTCAAGAAGGGGGCCCTCGTCGTCGAGTGTCTCACCCCGGGTGAGCCCGCGCACCTGCTGGCGGAGGCCAAGAAGACGCGGCAGTTCCTGGAGGACCTGACCGGCCGGACGTGAAGAGAGGCCCAAGACGTGTCCCCCACCCCACCGCAACTGCAGGCCGGCGTGGCGCGCGCCGACATCACGCCGCCCCTCGGGTACCGCATGTGCGGCTACTTCGACGAGCGGCTGAGCACCGGCATTCTCAATCCGCTCCACGCCAAGGCCCTCGTGCTGCGGCAGGGCCACACGCGGGCGGCCCTGGTCTTCTGCGACCTCATCGGGATCGCCGCGGACGTTTCGCAGCGTGCGCGTCGGCAGGCCCAGCGGCAGACCGGCATCCCCGCGGACCACATCCTGCTCGCCGGGACGCACAGCCATACCGGCCCGCTGTACTTCGACGCTTTGCGGGACCACCTGCACGAAAGAGCGGTCGCGCAGCACGGCCAAGATCCGTGCGAGCTGCGGGACTATCCGTCCGATTTGGTGGCGGGGATCGTCCAAGCGATCAAGGACGCCGATGCCGGGGTCCATCCGGTAGAGGCCCAAGCCGGCGTGACGCAGCAGCAGGGTCTATCCTTCAACCGCCGGTTCCACATGAAGGACGGTACCGTCCGCTTCAATCCGGGCCTGCGGAACCCCGATATTGTCCGACCGGCCGGTCCCGTCGACCCGGGCGTCGGCATGGTCTTCTTCCGTGACGCTCGCCGCCACGAGGTTTTTGCGAGCCTCGTGAATTTCGCCCTGCACCTGGACACCACGGGCGGCACCCTCTACGCGGCGGATTACCCCTATTTCGCAGAGCAGAACCTGCGCGGGCAATTCGGCCGGGACTTCACCCTGCTCTTCGGGACGGGCACTTGCGGCGACATCAACCATTTCGACGTCACGACCAAAGAGATTCGCAAGTCGGAGACGATCGGTGCGGTTCTGGGCCGGACTGTAGCGGCGGGTCTGATGCAGGCGAGGGCGATGGACAGACCCAGCCTCGCCATCCGGCGCGGGGTGATTGAGGTGCCCATCCAGCGGTTCACGCCCGCCGAGATCGCGCAGGCGAAGAAGGACATGGACAAGATTGGGACGTCGGACATGTCCTTCCTGGACCAGGTCAAGGCCTACAAGATCATGGACCTCCAGTCGCGCCCCGGCACGACGATCCCCCTGGAAGTCCAGGCGTTCCGCCTGAGCGACGAGGTCGCCATTGTCGGCTTGCCGGGCGAGGTCTTCGTGGAGCACGGCCTGGCCATCAAGCAGGCCAGTCCTTTCCCGGTCACGCTGGTGATCGAGCTGTGCCAGGATGACGTGGCCTACGTCCCGACGAAGAAGGCCTTCACTGAAGGCAGCTACGAGACGGTCAACTCCCGCATCGCCCCCGGCAGCGGCGAACAGATGACCGACTTGGCCATCCGGCTGCTGCGCGACCTGTGTCCCGCACAGAACGTCCCGCAGCTCTCTTCGTAGGTCGTGCGTCCCCGCACGACGTCTTGGGCGAGCAGGGACGTTCGCCCTGCGAAGACCGGCCTGCGGGCCGCGGTTTGCTGATCTTTGATGTCACGCATCATCAGGCACAGAGGCGCCGGCCTGGGATCCCGAGGATTCCGGTGTTTGACCTGACAATCCCCATCTGGTACACTACCTATCGATAAACGGAGCTCCCGCAGGGTGGGTTGCGCCCGGCGCAGGCGGCTGGAGGCCACAGGTCAACCGTTAACAACGCGGAGGACGGAGGATAGCGCTTCACGCGACGAGCACGCAGGTTCCCGCACGGGAGAAAGGGAGGATGGAATGGGAAAGAGGTTCGTCATTGGACTGGTTGTTGCGACGTGTGCGCTGGCACTGCCCAGCCGTGTGCCGGCCAACGGTGCAGAGGCCGGCGACCCTTTTGTGGGGTCCCGCACCTTGACGTTGTATGGTGATGACAACGTGAAGGATGGATTCACGCTCGGCCAGCACACCGCGGACTTCGTGATTTCCACCGAGGATGGATCTCACTACACGGTTACTGCCAATGGCGGAGCCCTGTCGTTGTCCATGGTCCGCAGCGGTAGCCGGCTCTCGCTGAGTCCGCGACCCCAAGGCACGACGGTCGACAGCCACATGCTGTGCGACGGTGCGGTCGGTGCCTTCGTGCTGGTGGGCCGGGAACTCCATGATCCGGAGGATATCAGCATCCGTCTGGCGACTTGGGCGCCCCCCGCGACGGTTCTCGCATCCGACCTGGCGGGGGACTGGGACATGACCGCCATTGACACCGACAACCTGTTGGGCAACCTTGTGACACCGTTTGAAATCACTCCTCGAACGTGGGCCATCCATGCTCTGGCTCCGGATTTGGTGGACGTGCGCCTGACCGAGTACAACGTGACGTGGCGCATGCGGATTGTCGGCAACACCCTGCTGCCTCTCGCGGAGACGGGGCAGGTTCATCTGAGTATGGTCACCGATGGGCGCGCTCTGGCCCTGTCGGCGATCGGGGTGGAAGAGGAGGACAACACGGATATCTCGCCCGGGATCTTTCTCGGCACCCGCCGCGGCAGCCAGCCGGTTGGCGGCCTGGACTTGAGCGGGCAGTATTGGTTCGGCAGTCTCAGCGTGGATGCCGCCACGAACGTGCCGTGGGCCAAGCGGGGAACCGTGTCGATCACCGGCCATCAATGGGATCAGGCGTGGGAGGACGGCAACGGCCCTCATTCGTTCTCGTCCGCCTTCAGCACCACCGTCGATGCGGATGGGTCGGTCAATCTCAACTTCCCGGGCCAGAGGTACAATGTTGCCTGGAACGGCGACCTGATGATCCATGCCGGCAGCGTCCTCCATGGGGGCGGGGAAGGAATCGATATCCTCATGAGGAAAGCGACGAACGTAAATATCAATGATGTGGCGGGGGACTACAGCTTCTTCGGGCATTGGCTGGGAACAAGGGACGGTTCGGATGAGACGGGTTGGGGGCGTGTCTCTTTCTACGCCGACGGTTCGGCGAATGCGAATTGGGTGAGCTCCAGGGGCTATTTGCGGAACGACAACACCTGCAGTTGGTATCTTGATGAGGCAAATGCTGTCGTATACGGCTCGTGTGATGACTATCCCAATCTTGTGGGCAAGAACGGAATGTACGCTCCGTTTGGGGACATCACTTGGGATGGTCATTTTGGCTATGATCTGTTCATCAGGAAGACCGACCAGGCGATGACGATGGCTGACATCGCCGGCACCTATCAGATTCGATTCCTGGAAACCGGCCCCGGCCCTGTCCCCTACACCTGCGGTCGGGGCACCGGCGTCATAAAAGCGGTTGACCATGCCAACGGGATCCTGTCGGTGGAGGCCTATTACTCTGACGGAGAGCATGACCTCTTTACTATGAATTGCTCTGTCGGTCCGGGAAATGAATTCCGTCTTGCGGATGAGCCAGATGGCATAATCAGTCCGGACAGAGGCTTGATCTTTCTCCCGGAGTACCGCTACGAGAAGCCGCCAACACGCCGAGACTACGATTGGCTGGGGGGAATCTTCCTGGTGCGAACCCCCAACAACGTACCAGCCCCCGCATCTGGCGCTTGGGTTCGCCGTTCCCGCATGAAGACGGCCCGGGATCAATTTGCCGGCGGGGTGATTGGCAACGAGATCTTCGTGTTCGGTGGCAATGCCACAGATGGAACCAATCTCTACAGCGGCGAGAAGTACGACATGGCCGCAGACGCCTGGTCGGGTATTTCCGATAATCCACATTATGAAAGTCCATTTGGCCTTCCCTGGGGCGTCGAGGAAGTCAGCGGTATCGGGTACAACGGCAAGTTCTATGTCTTTGGCCCCTCGTACGTCAACTACAACCAGATGTATGACCCGGCTGCCAATACCTGGACGACGTTGGCGAAAAAGCCCACGCCCACGGGTGCAACGGTTCCAGTTTTGTG
This sequence comes from Planctomycetota bacterium, assembly GCA_025459125.1. Classification (GTDB taxonomy): domain Bacteria; phylum Planctomycetota; class Phycisphaerae; order Sedimentisphaerales; family Anaerobacaceae; genus PLanc-01. The sequence continues at coordinate 90,282 of JALORE010000002.1, forward strand.
CGAAGGCGAGATCTTCTTCTTCGGCGGCTACACGGGAAACTCGACCGCCAGCGGGGCGGTCGAGGCGTACGATCCGGGTCGCAATACCTGGCGAAAGGTGGGCGACATGCCAAAATCGCTTTCTTCGCATGCTGTAGCTGTTCATGATCATTGCGCCTATATCATCGGCGGGGGTGGCGGGGGTGCCATAAATGAGGAGGTGATGCGCTATGATTTCCGGACCAATGCGTGGGAACGGAATTACGACACCGCCCCGTCGGATGCGGCCAGGATATATGCTTACGCTGGTCAAACTCCGGTCATCAACGGCAGGGTGTACTTGATCGGAGGCAGTCAGTGTGACCCTGAGGGCTGCTGGCCGGTCGATACGTTCACTATTTTCGACATTGAATCGAAAGAATGGGACTCCGGCCCGGCATTGCCGGAACCAAGACAGTCTCACCTCACGGTGGTTGCAGGCAATACGATTTACGTCATAGGAGGCGAAGACGACGCAGGTGCAAAAGACACCGTTTTTGCATTTCGTCTGCCCGACTCCCTGTCGTCGCAGCCGGTTGGGCCTTCGGGGGCGAAATAGCCAGTGACACCGACAACATCGGGCGGATTTTTGATGGGCAGGACCATCCGCCCCGGTGCTAGGAGCTGGTCGTGGAGAACTGACCTTTGCCTGCTTCGTTCCGCCTTGGCGACGCAGTTGACCCGACGATTATTGCCGAACTGTATGGAGGAAGATTATGAACCGCTACCGTTTCGCTCCGCAGGTTTCCATGGTCATGGGATTCCTGTTTGTGTCGCCCTGCCTCTTGGCACAGCCACATGCTGACGTCACGATACATGGCAGGGTTTACTACAGCGGCAGGCATAGCGGCCCGATTCACATTGCTGCCGGGGAGGATTGGCGCCTTGCGGGCCAGGTGACCATCCCTGGACCCGGTCCGTATTCCCTGACCATTCCAAACGCTCTCGCCGGCCATTCCTATGTCGTATTAGCCCAAATGGACCTCGACGGCTCCGGTTTGACTATGGACTCCTTCCTAGTACTACAACGCTACGAAAGCTCAAGAAAACCTAAGCGGCCATCCGATGATCCGATAGGAACGGAAGTTCCGTTGGGAGGTCATCGGTATGGAT
>JALORE010000494.1 GCA_025459125.1 Planctomycetota bacterium
TTCGGCACTCACGCGTTTGTCTTCCATGACCTAATCCCCTTTCCAAAAAGGTTCCTAAGTCACTGTAAACAAAGGAGTAGCGTGGCGCCAGAAAAAAAAACTCACACACCGTTCAAGGGCACTTGCCGCCCCAGAAGCGGCCCACCCTCTGGGGGCTGTGCCCTCCCTGCTCCACAGATCCCCACGACGCCTCACCCCTCCGTACGCTGTCCCGAGATCAACCCCAAAGAGGGCAGTTCAAGGGGCGTGGACGAACGCCCGTGCTCGCCGCCCGTCCGGCATCTTCACCACGTCGCGTCTACGTCCGACCTTCTCCGGAGACGGTTCATGGGCCGAACCCTCTTGAAGACGGCCCATAAGCGGCTTGGGTTCCCAAACGCGACGCGTCGCGTTTGGGGGGCCCTTCCTGCGGAAAGAGCCCGCCGGACAGCTTCGCTTTCCGCTTTCCGGTTTCCGCCGCTTGTGCCCGGTCTCCTCTGGTTCCGGGCACGGTGTTCTTGGTTCTTTCGGACCTCGTGGCCGTACCAGGCGTCCGTCGCCCACGGACCCCCGAGAGCAGAAACCACCGCCACCCCACTCCCTTGAACCGCCTCTTCTCTTTGCCGGTTCTGTGATGCCGTTGATGCGGGCCAGGTACGTTAAGACCGGGTGAGCCTCATTTGGGGTACCGGCCCAGAGGGCTCCGTAGGCTTCACGATGTCTCGCCAGGTCGGAAGGGGAGCGACGTTGTTGCGTCCGCAACCGTTTCCATGCGACCTTCGTGCACGACACGACATCTCCGATTACTGCGCACCTCTTTCACACGTCCCGAGTTGGTTCGGACGGGGCGACGATCGGCGCGCGACGGAGCGCCAGGTCAGGAAGGACCCTGCCACCAGCATCAGACATCCCAGCCAGAGCCGGCCCGTCGGGGCCACCCGCAGGTAGGCGCAGGTCACGAGGGTCGAGAGCAGGGGGGTGAAGTAGGAGCAGGCCGTCACGAGCAACAGATTGCCTTTGCGCATCGCGCCATCCCAGAAGGTATAGGCCAGCACCGTGAGGGTGGCCATGACCACGGCTTCGCCGCCGGCCCGCAGGGTCCACGCGGAGGACTCCTGTGCGATGAAGCGCAGCAACAAAAGCGCCAGGCCGGTAGCTGGAAGGAACAGCGCCACGGCCCCGTCCGCACCCGGCTGGGACCAGCGGCGCGTCAGAGTCGAGTACAGCGCCCACGACACCGCGGCTGCCAAAGCCAGCGCGTAGGGGGTGGGATGCGCCTGCAGGTGTCCCGCGAAGGAGCGCCAGGACACCGGGGCTCCTTGCGTGATCACGAGGAATTCGCCTGCCAGGGCCAGGATCGTGCCCGGCACCAAGAGCGCCGAGGCCCGTTGGTCCAGCAACACCAGCGACAGCAGGATCGTCGCGACCGGCCACAGATAGTTGATCAGGCCGATTTCGAGCACCTGTTGGTGGTCGGCGGCCAGGCCGATCGCCAGATAGATGAGAACGGTGTACAGGACGAACAGGGACCCACAACCCCAGACGTAGCGCGGAGAGAGCAGCCGCAGCCGGCGCAGCGACACCGGCGACCGGGCGAGCCAGAACCCATAGAGCAGGCCGCCGAGCAGGTAGACGCAGGCGCCGGCCGTCAGGGGGCCGGCCTGTTCCGACAGGCTCCGCGCCACGGCAAACGTCGTGCTCCACAGAACGATGGCCGCCAAACCGCCGGCCGTATACCGATTGGTCCTGCCGTTGTCTTGCTCCACGCAGACTCCTCGTTGCCCGGATTCAATTTCAACTGGATTCGCATCATAGTGGTTTGTCGGACTTGAGACAAAGGGAATGCGGGACTTTGAGGGACGAAACGGCTTCAGGCATGTTCACGGCGCTGTAACCTGCGGACCCGTCGTAGCATGAGCAGCGCGAGTCCCAGGGCCCCGGCCACGCCGCCCACCGGGAACAGCACCAGCTCCAAAGGACTCCATTTATCGATCGAAACCCAACCGGCCACGAGCGTCAGACCGCCGAACACGAGCAAGTTGATGGGTTTGTCTTTTCGAACCCCATAGATTGTCGCGCCCAAGCCGGCCACAATCCAGAGTCCCGCCGTGAATCCCGGCGGGCCCCTCAGGACGTCAAGGTAGTAACGCTCGGGCTTGAGAGATAAGGCCGTAATCCGGGACAGGTCCCTGGAACCCATCAGGCCTAGAGCCTCATTCTCCCCCTGATTGGGGGCTGATCCTCACTCGGCGTTGGCGGGCGATGCGCCGATCTCACCAGGGCTCGTCCACCGGGGCCGCGAGGACGGTGACTTCGGCTACGACCAGGCGATCGCCCCCGGAGACGTCGGGGAGATGGACATTCTCGCCCCGGACACAAATCTCCACGCGTACTTCGCCCGGCCCCACTTCCTCGGGAAACACGGACGCGCTCCACGTCCCGTAAGCGGGCGAGGTCGGCGTCACGACAACGCTCAGGTGCGCCCGGAAATCCACCTCCAGCCAGGCCAGTATGCACGCCGTATAGGTATGGGTGGGATCGGACGACTCGAGATCCGGATCGAGGGGCACGATAGCCCCGCCAATGTCAACGAAGATCTCGTCGTTGCCGCCCGGCTGTGGTTTCGGATCGCCCGGTCGCCACGGCTCCTGGGCCAGCAACTCAGGATATTCCTTCCACGGGACGAGGCCCTCGCGCCGCGCGATGGTGGCGGCCGTTGCCGCAAGGTCCTCGTTGAGGGCGGCGTATATCTGATCCATCAGCCGCGTGTTCTCCGATTGGCTCAGCCCCACCGGTTTCTCATCCGTATTGGAGACGATATCGCCCACGGTCCAGTGTTCCTCCTGGTCGATGTCCCTTTCCACGGGGTCGCTCAGGTAGGTCCCGAACGACATCAT
>JALORE010000495.1 GCA_025459125.1 Planctomycetota bacterium
GCCTGGAACGTCAGCCGGCAGCAGTGGGTCACCGAGCAGCTGCGTGACCTGATGACCGCCAGGATGCCCGAGCTGATCGAGCGCGAGGCGGATAACGAGCGGTGGGGGATGCAGTGAGCGAGATGCCCGATATCACCGTGCCAGCGGTCTTTAAGTCGCTCGGGATCGAGCCGCGGCCGGAGTGGACATGGGCGGTAGGCGATCGGATGCAGAAGATGTACGCCGCCGAGCGCGGCGAGCAGCCGCCGAAGGCCCTGCGGAGGAAGACGAGCGGCGTGGGCACGCACTGTCTTGCGGTCTACCCCTACGACTGGCACCAGAAGATCGCGGACGTGATTCGCGTCGTCGCTCGCGAGGCAGAGGCGCAGCCTCAGCTGTTTGATGAGTGAGTGCCAATTCTGCGCGGCCCCTGGGTCGCGTTACGACCTGCAGTGCGACGCCTGCTGCGTGCGCGTCATCCGGTCCATGCCGGACAGGGCGCGGCGCCGGCAGGCATTGGAAGCCGTCAAGCGACGGCGTGGCAGCGTCGCGGAAGACCGCGTGCGCAAACTGGTAGAGGAATCTTGGGGATGATCATCAAGCCCGGAATGCGAATTTTCTATGTGACGCCGAACGTCGACGGCGACGGCGTCTTCATCGGCGAGATGGACCGCGCCGAGCGGTTCGTTGACGTGCCGCTGGCGGACCTGCCGCAGCTGATCAAGCGGCTGCGCGAGGTCAGTCGGGCGATGCGCGCCCCGGTTGATGGGGCCGAGGAGCAGGAGTAGAAAGCAGAAGGGCCGGGTCCGCTACAGACCCAGCCCTTCCAGGTGTCTCCCAGCCGTCCCGCAAGGCCAACACCGACAGGCCGATGGGACACCGGGGGAAGTCAGAAGTCAACCGGAATCCATCGGGGTGAGCATGAAAGACGATGTTGAGGACTTCATCTACAGCATTCAGGCCGCCGGCCTGATTCCGCCAGAGTGGCCGCTGCAGGTAGACGGCCAGATCCACCGCTACGCCACCAACGGCCGCCGTTCCGACGACGCCGGCTGGTACGTCCTGCACATGGTCTACACCGGGCGCGGCACCCGCCTGTACGGGGCCGCCGGCGACTGGCGCTCGGGCACCGTGGTGTTCTGGCACTCCGGCGGTGAGACCCAGTCACCGTCCGAGGCGGCCGCCCTGCGGGTCGAGATCGAGCGGCAGCAGCGCGAGCGCGCCCGTGAGCGCCGGGAGCGGCACCATAGGGGGCGCCAGCAGGCTGAGGCGCTCTGGGCGGCCGCGACGTCCTGCGCCGAGCCGCACCCCTACCTGACCGCCAAGGGGCTGCCGGCCGACTTTGGGCTCGGGCTCGACAACGGCGACCTGCTGGTGCCGATGCGCGACTGGAACGGGGACCTGCACAACCTGCAGCGAATCTCCCCCGAGGGCCGCAAGCTGTACGGCAGCGGCCGGGCCGCCGGGCTGGTCCACGTCATGGGAAGGCTTGACGGGCGCTCTGTCATCCTGGCCGAGGGCTATGCCACCGCCCGCTCCGCGCTGCTGGCAGACCTTGCCGAGACCGTCGTCGTGGCCTTCTCGGCGGGCCAGCTGAAGGCCGCCGCAACGGAGATCCGCCGTCGGTTCCCGAGGGCGCTGCGCTGGGTGCTGGCCGACAACGACCGCCAGACGCCCGGCAACCCCGGCCTGACCGCCGCCAAGGAAGCCGCCACGGCGATCGGCGGCAACGTCCTTGTGCCGGACGACGGCTCGACCGGGAGCTGCGACTTCAACGACCTCTGGCGCTCCTACGGGAGCGGCGCGCATTCCTGCCTGATCGAGGTGACGCCGTGAAGATCGAGTATCGCCACCTGAGGTGGTCGGAGTTCATCTGGGACGCTGACCTGGACTCGAAGACCAAGCTGGTCGCCATGTACCTGACTCGACACATGAACGCCGACCACTACGTCGTTTGGCCCTCCCTGGCGCTGATAGCCGAGAAGACGGGGCTGTGCCGCCGGAGCGTGCAGAACGCGATTGATGCGCTGGAGACTGCTGGGTGGATTACCAGGGAGTCTGGTGGGCCAGGGAAGGGCAGTAGCCGGTACATGCCGGTCTTTCCGAAAGCCGTGGAGCGGCTGATGCAGCCGTTCAGCGGCGTGGAATCTGGTTCCGTCCATGTGGCACCAGATGCCATAGATGTAGCACCAGATGCCACACCCTATGGCACCAGTTGCCAAGGAATCAGCCCAGAGAATCAGCCCAAGAAGAAGACTTCGTCTTCAAAGAAGACTCAGTCTTCTATGCCGCGGGTGAAAAATCTGCCGGACATCCCTTCCGGCAAGGACGAGGTTCGCGAGTTCATCCACACCCATCACGGCAAAGGGCTCGTCTGGGCCGACGAGTTCTGTAACTACTACGAGTCGGCTAATCCTCCCTGGCACCGCAACGGCAAACCTATTCGGTCCTGGAAGCAGACGGTCCTGACCTGGATCCGGTTCGCCCAGGAGCGGCAGGAACGGCAGAACCCGACGCAGAAGGAGGTCTGGCAGTGAACGTCATCCACATGCACGGCAGAGCACAGCGTCCGGCTTCCACCGTCCAGCGCGAGGCGATCGACGGCACCCTGACCGATGGCGGTACACGGCTTCACAGCCGGGCCCACGAGACCGGCTATCGGCTTCCCTGGAGCGCCACCCACGGTTCCATCGTCCTGCGCGACGCCGAGGTGTCGATCTGGGCTGGCTGGCCTGGACACGGCAAGTCGACCCTGATCAACCACGTCGGCATGTACCTGCTGGCGCAGGGCGCGGAGGTGATGCACCTCAGCCTGGAGATGGACCGGGCTCTGCTGGGGCAGCAGCTACTGCGGCAGCTCGCCGGGACCGACAGTCCGACGGCCGAGTGGATCACG
>JALORE010000496.1 GCA_025459125.1 Planctomycetota bacterium
GTCCGAACGCGACAGGAGATCGTCCACGCTCACCGCCGCCTGCACGTCCGCCGCCAACTGCCAGGCGCGCTGGACCGTGATGGTCGGGTCATAGCCGACAACCTTCATCCCCAGGGCGCGGGCCGCATTGGCCACCAGGACCCCGATGGCCCCGAGCCCTATGACCCCGAGGGTACGCCCGGGCAGCTCGAAGCCGACGAAGGCCTTCTTGCCGGCCTCCACCGCCTTGTTGATCTCGCCGTCCGCGCCGGACAGGCCGCGGGCGAAGCCCCAGGCCTGGGCGATGTTGCGCGCCGCCAGCAACATTCCGGCCAGCACCAACTCCTTGACCGCATTGGCGTTGGCCCCGGGCGCATTAAACACCGGCACACCCAGCTCGGTCATGCGCGGGACCGGGATGTTGTTGACCCCGGCCCCGGCACGGCCTATGGCCCGGACCGACTCCGGCAGGGGCATGTCGTGCATATTCGCCGAGCGCACGAGCACGGCGTCCGGGTGTGAGATCTCCGAGGCGACCTCATAGCGGTCCCGTGGCAGCCGATCCAGACCGGCGACGGCGATGTTGTTCAGGGTGAGGATCTTGTACATGGTTGACCTTTGGCTTAACGGTGTGTGTATCTGTCGTTTCCTGCGGTGCAGGAGCAAGCCGTAAGAAAATGGGACAGGATTGACAGGATTTCTCAGGATTAACAGGATGCTCTTACTCTTATCATTCCCGCCCTCTGCGTGGGAATGACGTCTTGCCCGCTTCAGCGGCCCGTGGTGCCAGAGAACGACTCCCAACGGCTATGGCCTCCTCTTCGGGTCTTGCCTGTTATCGAAGATCGCATGCACGATCTCCTTCCCTTCGATCGTGTAGAAAACAGAAAACGGGAATCTTCTGACGATGCAGCCCCTGTACGAACGATAATACAGCCGGTACATCCAGGAGTTGTCGAGAATTGATTTAACAGCCTCTTCGACACAATCCAGGAACTCAAATCCTAGCCCCCTCCTTTGCCTTTCATACCACGCAAAGGCCAGGTCCAAATCCTCTGCTGCGCGATCCGTGTAGCGCAGCTTCATTTGTATTTATCGCGCAGGCGCTCATGAACTGCCGCCCAATCGTGAAGCGCAAGTTTCTCGGCTCTATACTCTCCGTACCGCTGGTCCAGTTCGGCCTTCTGCCACTCAGGCATGGGGAGCTCCGAATTGCTGGCCGCAATGGCGTCCCAAATGTCCTCGACCAGAAGAAGCTTTTCCGACAGCTCCAGCCTATTGATTTCGCTTCGTATCTGTTCTGGTAGCATGTTGGCACCTCTTTCGACGTGTAGAACCGCAGCGCGGGCTAGCGAAGAGCAACCCCCCTGCGCGGTCAGGACCCAATACCTCCGGGGTAGCGCTTTGCGCAACGCCTCGGGGCTGAGCGAAGGGTGTTGCTGAACCCGTCAGGAGAAGGAGTGGGGGTCTGACCCCTATTCCTGCTGAGTCGTGGGAACCATAGGTCACACACCCTCGTCTCGATGATGCAAATAATAAATGTTGAACTCAATCACCGTATAGTTAATAACGACGAGATGAAACTCAAATCTTGGGGAATGATCTGCGAGATATCTGTCCCAATTAAGTTTGCCTTCAAGGATCGTTACTCCGTCGGCCGCGCTCCTGATCTTATGGAATACGGTTAATTCCCATCCATAGTCGCCCCTCCACCTTCCGCCGATAGTGTTCATCTGAACAAACGATAACCCAGGTCGGCGTCGCTGCGGCCCCGACGCACTTCACGGTGGCAGGATGGTTATACGGTTTAACCATTCCTCTGCCTCCGTCACGACCCAGATCAGGATCAAGTCATCGACCGCCGCCGCAATCCCAAGCGACTGCGGAATCACCAGCAGCCTGGCGCTGACTTCGCCGCCGCTGAACGCCGCAAAAAAATGCCGCGGCATAGTTCTTCGGTCATGTGTGACGAGAACGCGACCGTCCGTTGCAGCCCTAGCCAAGATCATCGGATCATCAACCCCGGACAGCCCCGCCACAGTCGCGGTCTGAAAATCGATGAGCGGCTCCCGACGTACTCTCGCCAGGAGGATGACCTGGTTGAGATCCGCATCGGCCTGAAAGCGAACCTTCATCGGTCGATGGCTCAGGCAGCCCGTCGGCGCACGTCGGCAAGTTTCTGGTAAAACATCGGATCCTGCTCGCGGGCGGCCTGACGCATCGCCTCAAATTCCGCTTTGGCGGACTTCAGATAGGCATCGATCTCGGCCTTTTCCGAAAGATAGTATGTCAACGCGCCGTACACCTGCTCCAGCGTCAGGGATGGAAAAGCCTGAGCAATGCTTTCAGCCGTCTGCCCCCGCCAAAAGGCGTAGACGATGGAGTCCAGGGAAACCCGTGTACCGGCCACACGGTACACGCCATCGGACCCTTCAACATACTGCTTGTTCATAGGCATTTCTCTACACTACCGTGCGGATCTTGTCGATCACCTTGCAGGGACGGCGACCGGGAATCGGGATCTGAGGCCAATCACTCTTTATCCGAGTTGGTCCTCCGCAGAATTCACAGATCATGGTTTCACCTGTAGCGCATAGACAGCGATAATGATGAGACTGGCATGTTCGTGAGAAAAAACGGGGTCAGATCTTTCTTTTGCTTACGAGTTACAACCCTTCATCCGCCGTCCCGGGCCAGAACCCATCGTCCATAACCTCGCCAAAGGTCCAAGGGTTGGCCGCCGGGAAGGCCGATTCCGCCAGCCCGCTTTCTCGCGCCGCGAGCAAGACGGCATCACCGTAGGCATCCGCCAAGACCTCCGGCAGCCGCGCCATCAGGCTTGGATTGTCCGCGAGGTGGCGCGCAATCTCTC
>JALORE010000261.1 GCA_025459125.1 Planctomycetota bacterium
CTGCGAGTAGCCCTCGGACGCCGCTGTGGACGCAGCGGTAGCTGTTGGCGACCGCCGGAATCGGGTCGCGCCAGTACTGCCACTGCCCCCCGTGGGGCCGGCGCGCGTGGCACAGGTACGTCCAGAACTTCGAGACGAGGCCCTGCTGATCCGACAGCCGTCCGCGCACGTCCAAGAGCAGGTTGAGGAACATCACGTTGTTCTCCTGCCGGGGCCGAAATGCCGGCAGATCCCGACCCAACGCCAGCCGGTAGGCGCCGTAGACATTGTTGACCCCGCAGCAGGTGTCGAAGAAGTTGCATTGGCCGATGCGGGGATTCGCTTCCAGATACTTGCACTGACCGTCGCGGTCGTCATACTTGAATTCCATCATCGCCGGTCCTGCGTATTCGAGCTGGCGGCCGATCCGGGCCACCAGGGCCACGACCTCCTCGTTCCACCGGCTCCGGGCATAGCTGGTCTGGCCCCGGTGGGGGGGATACAGCGACAGCCGCTGAAAAACGAACGCCCGGGCCAGCCGGCCGCTCCCATCAAACGTGCAGTTGCATACCCACTGGTTGCTGTCCGGGCCCGGCACGATCTCCTGCGCCAGCAGCCCCGGCCGGATCTCGTCATATTGAACGACACAATCTATCAAATGATCCGCCGGGTCCAGAATGCGGTTCTTTTCCCCCAGGTCGCTTCAGAATTCGGCGCCGGCGGTCATCACATCGCCGGCAAAGACGTGTTTGTGTCGCGCCAGCCGCGAGTGCATGACGGGATCGGCCGCGTCCAGCGAGACCCATCCCACCGGGATCTTCTCCCGGGCGAGGCTTCGTACGGCGCCGAGGGCCGTGGGCCCTCGGCCGTGGACGACCGCTTCCGGCCAGCCGGTGGACCCGGTCGGGTCGCGGCGCACGGGAGTGCCTGGGGCGATTTCCTGCGAGGTCCGGGGATTGTCGTTCCGGGGGCCCGTTGCGAACGGCGCCGGATTCGCGATTCCTTTGCGTCCCACTTTCACCCCTTCCGGGCCCAGTCGCCCCGCTTGTCGTGGGAATTCGGCCCGCGGTCGGATGGTAGCCGCCCACGCTAGCCCGCGCCGCGCGGCTTGTCAAGCCCTTGCGCCTGCGATCATGACAACTGATGACATCCGCCATGGTCTCCGGGTCCCGCGCCTACCGTCTTGACTCGGGCATGGCCTTGGGGCATGTATAAGGATTGGTACGTTCGCGTCTGGACGCAAAGGCTGGTCAAAGGGGTTGCCATGAGAACACTGCAGCGCGTTGCGATCGTGAGTGTGGGGCTGATGCTTGTTTGTCCTGTTTCCACCGAGGCCGCGAATCTCCCGGTCCGAAGTCCAGGGGGACAAACCGCGGACAGTGTCGTGGCCGGCCTCCCGGCGTTTCCCGGCGCGGAAGGGTTCGGGGCTTATGCCCGGGGTGGGCGGGGCGGCCGAGTCTACCACGTTACGACACTGGAAGATGGCGGGGCGGGCAGTCTGCGGGAGGCCGTGGAGGCCGAGGGGCCGCGTATCGTGGTTTTCGATGTCGCCGGAACCCTGCTGCTGAAGAAAGCCCTGGTCATCCGGAATCCTTTCCTCACGATCGCCGGACAGACGGCCCCGGGCGATGGGATCTGCCTGCGCGATGCGACGCTGAGTGTGGAGGCGGATCACGTGGTGATCCGCCACCTGCGGTGCCGCCTGGGCGACCAGGGACGAGGCGGCGACGCCCTCAGCATTGGGGCGGGGCGGCACATCCTCCTCGACCATTGCTCCGCCAGTTGGAGCCTGGATGAAGTGCTTTCCTGCTCGACGGGGGAACCGAAGCTCAGCGAGGTGACCGTGCAGTGGTGTTTCATCACCGAGGCGCTCAATCCGCAGAACCATGGTTTCGGATCGCTGATCCGAGGCTGCCATGGCGCGCGCTACAGCTTCCATCACAACCTGTATGCCCATAACCGCGGCCGCAATCCCCGGCCGGGCAATTACGACGAGCAGAACCCGCACGAGCAGGATCCGAACGGCCTGCTGCTCGATTTCCGCAACAACGTGATCTACAACTGGAGCGGGTCCTACGCCGGCTACAACGCGGACAAAGAGAGCGTTACCCGGCTCAACTACGTGGGCAATTACCTCGTGCCGGGACCCGACTCCACCGTCTCGGGCCGGGCCTACCGGGAAGGCTCCGTCTACAACCGCAGCCACTTCCTGGGCAACTACTACAACCACCGTCTGCCGGAAGACCCGTGGAGCCTCGTGATTTATGACGACACCTGGACCGCCGCGCAGATCGCGGCCCACCGGCAGTCACAGCCGTTCGAGACCGGTCCGATCGCTACGATGGATGCCGGCCAGGCCTATCGGGAGGTTTTGCGTCAGGGAGGCGCCTGCCGGCCGCGGCGTGACGCCGTGGACCGGCGCATTGTGGAAGAAGTCACGACCGGCAGGGGGCATATTCTTCTCAGTCAGGCCGAGGTGGGGGGCTGGCCTCGTCTGCGCACCGCCCCGGCGCCGCGGGACCGTGACGGCGACGGCATGCCCGATGCCTGGGAACAAGAGCGTGGGCTGAATCCGGCCGATGCCGCCGACGGCCCACAGGACAGAGACGCCGACGGGTACACGAACGTGGAGGAGTATTTGAACAGCCTTGTGGAAGTGTGAAGTGAGGAGTGTGATTTTTGATTTGGGAAACTGGAGTCACCCCTCGGCCTTCTCACTTCTGACTTCAAAAATCAGACTTCTCTGAGGTCTTCAATGATTCTCTCGACGACGACATCCAGGCGGTCACCGATGCTGTAGGTTCCTTCCCCCAATTGCCCCCGAATGGCAAGGATCTTCTCGACACGGATCTCGGAGGTGCGTGGTCGTGGATGTCGGACGGCGGATTTCGGAAGGAGTTCGTAGCCGCCCGTCGGTGTTTCATCGATGCAGCACGTTGGGTCCATGATCTGTCCTACTCCAGTAAAGGCGAGGCCACCTCCCGGCGGGGCGTCCCTGCCCCTGTGATCCCGGTGATACCCGCACTCGGCTCCCCTGCCTACCGTGTTCCACGTTGGGGAGAGTTGAATCCCTCCGAGGCGTCCCGACAGGCTAATCTCAATCCGTTCCTGTGCGTTTGACCTACTGCCGCCCGGTACTCATCAGCAGGAGGTGCGAAACCGCACACGCACACCGGGAAGTGGCCCCGCGAAATACCGACTTCGCGTCGAGCCGTGAACACCACGGGAAGAGGCCTGGCATCCCCGGCCTCTCCCAGCGTTCGGCTCAGGTCAGGTGCTGCGCATGCGCAACACCTTCTTGGACAGCCACTGCCCGGTGCAGTCGTCCCGAGTACACGCATACCAGATGAACACCGCTCCATCCTCCGTCAGTCTGTCGAATTCGACCATGGCTGCACCACACTCCGGGCACAAGCGCTCCACCTCGGCCGCCGCCTCGTATCGCTGGGCGTTGGCGGCAGGCCTTTCACCCACCACGCTGCTCGTATTCGACAGCTCCATGTCCTCTTGCTCCTTTCCTGGGCATCGTTGCGGCACCGCAGGGCCAATTCGCCAGTTTCATGAAGCTGTCCACCCAAGTGGCCCGGTTGTTCTGGTACTGCAGGTAAGAGGCGTGTTCCCAGACATCGCACACCCGGGCGGTGCGGGTACCATTCAGCCTGTATCTCAAGCCGTGGTTGCATGGCCACATCATCACCCCCGCGACGGCAGGGAAGAACCCCATGGTCGGTACCTGTCTCGACACCGGTCACGCGCTCATTTCGGGCGACCTCCACCGGGTCATGTACAAGTTGTCCGGCCACCTGCAGTTCATCCACGCGAACGACAATCACGGCCGGGACGATCAGCGCCTGCCGCCGGGCAAAGAAAGAGCCGATTGGCACAAGCTGCTGCACGAGCTCAATGAGGTGGGTTTCCAGGGGGGCCTGATCCTGGAGTTGATGGGGGACGCGTAGAAGAAGCCGCAGACGGTCATGGACGAAGCCCGCCAGTCGCGCCGGTTCCTCCGGAACATCTGCTGGCAACTCACGGTCGAATCCGCCGGTCGTCACCCGGGCGGCGCCGGAGTCGAAGTAAACAGCGGTCGGCTGTCCGTGGTCGCTGGTCGGTCAATGGGCCAGAGAAGTGGGAGTATTGCACTGGAGTTCTGCCCCGGCTATAAGTATCCGATTGTGAATGCATTATGACGTCCAGATGCGGGACGAATCATGACCGATGTCACACGGATCTTGAACTCGATTGAAAAGGGCGATGCCGAGGCCATCAATGCGTTGCTTCCGGCGGTGTACGAAGAACTTCGGCAAATGGCGGATCGCCAGCTTGCGCACGAAGGCCCCGGACATACGCTTCAGGCGACGGCGCTGGTTCATGAGGCCTACCTCCGTCTGGTGGGTTCGGACGGCAACGCCTGGTCCAGCGGTACCTACTTCTTTGGGGCGGCGTCAGAAGCCATGCGTCGCATCCTGGTGGAACACGCGCGAAAGAAAGGAAGCAAGAAACGTGGGGGAGGTCAGAAGCGCGTGGATTTCATGAGCGCCGATGTGATGGCGGATGAATCCCCGGACGACTTGATTGCCCTGGACGAGGCCCTCACGAAGTTCTCCCAGATCGATCCCATCAAGGCGGAACTGGTCAAACTGCGTTTCTTTGCCGGTCTGAGCTTCGAGCAGGCGGCCGGACTCCTGGATATCTCCCCTGCTACTGCGAGACGGCACTGGAACTACGCGCGGGCCTGGCTTTACGGCAGAGTCTGCTGCACGGATTGATCCCACCCATCTTTTTTTTGTTTTTTTCTGTAAAATCGTGATGGAACTGACGGCCAATCTGCGCAGGTCCTGTAGAAAGGGCAAGATGCAGGACCTTGGCTGCTCTAAGAACAGGTGAAGGTCTGGAGTCATGGCACCAGAACAGAACCCAGAAGAGCTATTCAACCGGGCCTTGGAGTTGCAGGACTCCGAGAAGCGGGCGGCCTATTTGGATGAAGCCTGTGCCGGCAATGTAGAACTGCGGGCCCAAGTCGATGCCTTGCTCCGGTGGGACAGTGAGGCCGGGGGGTTCCTGAACGTGCCGGACCGAGACCCCCATGCCACCCGAGAAGCTCCCCCGGTCCCGGACCTGACAGGTACGGAGATCGGCCGCTATAAGCTGCTGGAGAAGATCGGGGAAGGCGGCATGGCGACCGTCTACATGGCCGAACAGAGGCACCCGATCTGCCGCCGCGTGGCCTTGAAGATCATCAAGCTGGGGATGGATACCAAGCAGGTGATCGCCCGCTTTGAGGCAGAACGGCAGGCTCTGGCCATGATGGACCACCCCAATATCGCCACGGTATTGGACGCGGGGACGACCGAGATGGGACGGCCTTACTTCGTGATGGAACTGGTCCGGGGGCTGCCGATCACCAAGTTCTGCGATGCCAACAACTTAACCACGCCGGAACGCCTGGATCTGTTCGTATCCGTCTGCCATGCCGTCCAGCATGCCCATCAGCGCGGGATCATTCATCGGGATCTCAAGCCCTCCAATATCCTGGTCACCCTGCACGATGGCAAGCCGGTCCCCAAGGTGATTGACTTCGGGATTGCCAAGGCCCTGAACCAGCGCTTGACCGAAAAGACCATCTTCACTCGGTATTCCCAGATGATCGGTACCCCCGAGTACATGAGCCCGGAGCAGGCCGAGATGAGCGGGCTGGATGTGGATACGAGGACCGATGTCTTCTCCCTGGGCGTGCTTCTGTACGAACTGCTCACGGGTGGAACGCCGTTCGATTCGGAGTACCTGCTGAGTAAGGGCTACGGAGAGATGCAACGGATCATACGGGAGGAGGAGCCGATACGTCCCTCCACCAAGGTCAGCACCCTGGGAGAAGCTCTCACCGGTGTCGCCCAGCACCGCCGGGTGGCGCCGGAAGCCTTGAGGAAGCTGATGCGCGGCGATCTGGACTGGATCGTGATGAAGACGCTGGAGAAAGACCGGACGCGTCGGTACGAGACGGTGCACTCTCTGGCCGAAGATATCGAACGGCACCTGCGGCACGAACCGATCACGGCCTCCTCACCCCGTACGATCTACCGCCTGCAGAAGTTCCTGCGGAGGAATCGCACGAAGGTCGTAACGTGGTCGGCCGTCGCGGTGATTGTCATCGGGCTGCTGCTGGTCCCCGGCGCTTACCTGCGCTTCCGGACCGAGCGCGTCCGGAGCAACGACCTCCGGACCATCACCCTGGTCGAAGATCTGGTCACCAGCGGTGACTATGAGCGGGCGCTGGCGGAAGTCGGACCTGTCCTTTCCCGCCGGTTTGTCGGCCCGGAAGCCGGGCTTCTGCACGCGCGCATCCTGCTGGAACTGCAGAGTCCCGACGCCAGCGTCGAACAACTGTACAAGCTGCTGAACGAGCGATCCGAAATCGCCGCCAACGCTCATTTTCTCCTCGCGCGAATCTATCTGGAATCCACCGCTCGCGATCCTCACCTAAAGGACAAGGCAGAGGTTCATCTTCAGCATGGGGAACAGTTGCTGCCACGAACGGCCCAGGCCTATTTGCTGCGCGCCGTCATAGCGCAAACGGTGCAGGAGACTCTCCGCTGGCTGGACGAGGCCCTGCAACTGGACCCGGCGAATTACGATGCTCGGCGGGCCCGCGCCCTAACCTGTTTCGCGCTCGGTGAGTACGATGACATGGAGACAGAGGCCTCCGTCATGATCGGCAGCCAGCCGAAGAATCCCGCGGGCCACTCGCTGCGTGCCATGGCGCGGCGCGAGCTGGCGCTGGCCCAAAATGACAGCGAATCACTCACCGCGGCCGTTGCCGATCATAACCGCGCGATCGGTCTGACGTCGCCGCGTGACAGCCGCCTGGCGGGTCTCTGCAGCCAGCGGTACCGGACCCTCATGCGGATGGGGAAAGACGACGAGGCTCTCGCCGACATTCAGACCTGTTTGCAGATGCAGCCCCGTGACCCGGCCTACCATTTTGACTTGTTCTGTACGCTGCTGGCGCTGGGTCATTACGACAAGGCCCAGGCGGAATATGACTGTATTCTCAGCTCCGGCCTGATGCACCAGACGCATTTTGACTGTCTGGCCGCCAAATATGTTTCCGACCGTCTGTGGTCGAGAGGCTCGTGGTACCCTCCGGACAGACCGCCGCTGGGGACGGCTTTCGAGAGCATGCATGCGGCGGCCCGGCAGTATCATCAGCTTGCCGCGCGAGCCAGGCGTGTCGTGGCTGAGGGTTTCCACCCGAGTTTTTCCCCCGATGCTATCCAGTTGGCCTATAGCAGAGGCGTGCTGGGCGCCAGCGGCATTGAGGTTCTGCATCTTGGCACGGGCAAGACCCGGCTGTTGACCGTGCCCGGCAAGGACCCTGCCTGGTCCCCCGATGGACAGTATATTCTGTACGTTCGTGACCGGCAGTTCTTGTCCCTGCAGGACTTGACATCGCCGGGTGAGGGGAGGCATCAGCCGTGGAAACAGGAGGAGATCTGGATCATCAAAGCCGATGGTACGGAGCGTCCCCGGTTTCTGGCCAAGGGGGGCTGGCCAAACTGGTCCGGCGATTCCAAGAGGCTTTACTACCACAGCCGCCTGGACAATGTGGTGTATTCCATGTCGGCGGATCCGAACCACGCGAATCCGAAGGAGGTGTTCGCCTGCGAAACCCAGTTTCCCGTGGTGTCACCCGATGAGAAGTTCATCGCCTTCATCGAGAAGAAAACCGGCGCATTCAAGATCGTAGATCTGGCGGATGGAGCGGTGGCAGCATCCTGGTCGGGGGTTGGGGGAGACGCGCTGTCTTTCATCTGCTGGTCGGCGGATGCGAAGCGCCTGGCTATCGGCCGTTACTGGCAAGGGGGGCTCTGGATTTATGACACGGACACGAAACAGGCGACCAAGGTACTTGACGGCTCCTTCGCCTGGTGCGCTTGGTCGGCTCCCGATATGAGCCGCATGGTCATCGAGCGCGTATTTGGGTCCTGGCATCACGAGATTTGGATTGCCGATGTGGCTAAAGATGGTGTTCCGATGGTTAGCCGGGAGAACTCGGACGCACAGGAATAGGGACAGCCATACGAGAAAGGGGAAGGAAATGAAAGCAAACATGGTGTTGGCGGCAGTTGTTGTGATGATGACGACCGGCAGCAGTATGGCGGCGGACTGGCCGCAGTATCTTGGACCGGCCAGAAACTCAACGTCACCGGAAAAAGGACTGTTGCGCTCCTGGCCCGAGAAGGGGCCGGAGGTGCTGTGGACTGTTGCTGTTGGCATAGGCTACGGTGGCCCTGTCGTCAAAGACGGCCGGGTGTACTTGCTCGACAGGGATGACAAGGTAGGGGATAACCTGCGGTGTTTGGACCTCTCCAATGGCAAGGAACTCTGGAATGTTGCCTATGACGCTCCCGGCCGTGTCATGTTTCCCGGTTCGCGGAGCGTCCCGATCCTGGATGGCAATCACGTCTATTCCTGTGGTCCCTATGGCGATCTCTACTGCATCGACATCAACACGCACAAACCGGTCTGGAATAAGAACGTGTGGACGGATTTCGGCGGACGACCCGCACGCGGCTCAGCGGGGGGATTTGGATCACGCGGACCCGGTAGCTTTCCGATCTGGGCCATTACACAGTGTCCTTTGGTCTACGGCGATTTGCTGATTCTGGCCTCCCAGGCACCGCAGGCTGGGGTTGTGGCTTATGAGAAGCGTACGGGCAGTCTCAAATGGAAAACACCCAATCTTGGCAATGAATCCTATGCCAGTCCTTCCGTTGTGAAAATAGACGGAAAAGACCAGGTGGCCATGGTTATTTCCTCCACGAATCCCATTGGAAATCGAGGATTGCCTCAGACTCTGGGCAACGTGGTTGGAATAGAACCCCTTACGGGAGAGATTCTCTGGAAATATGATCAGTGGCGGTGTCACATTTCGGTGCCGAGTGCCGTGGATGCCGGCGATAACAAAGTGCTGGTGGCAGGCGGATATGAACTCGGTGCCACCATGCTCAAGGTCGAAAGGAAGGCAGACGGCAGTTACGGCGCCACGGAGCTCTTTACCACCGAAGAATTCGGCGATCAAACAAAACCGCCAGTATTACAGAACGGCTATTTCTATGCTCAGTATGGTACCAATGGCCGGCGTGACGGCCTGGTGTGTATGAGCAGGGATGGCAAGATCCTGTGGAAGACAGGGCGTTCCCCGGATTTCAACAAAGGGAGTATGATCCTGGTCGACGGCCTGCTTCTGGCTACGGACGGCAGGAAGACCTTGTATCTCATAGAGCCTGATCCCTCTGGATTCAAGGCACTGGCATCAGCCGAGGTGCTGGGAGAAGGAGGAACAGGATCCGAAAATGATCCTCTGGCTTCAAAAGTTGGAGGTTCAACCCAGAACTGGGCACCGTTGGCCCTCTCCGAGGGCAAGCTCCTGATCCGAGACCAAAGCCGGTTGAAGTGTGTTAGAGTCGCTGAATGATTATGGTAGAAGCAGCCGGGGAATTGGCCGACCATTGTGACCATTCCCGGCGGCGGGTGGGTTTTGAACGTGGCGGGTATTATCCGCGGGCCACCGGAGCCGGTGATCAAGGCGGGGGCGCTGCAGGAACTGATTCCGCAGGGCAAGGCGCGCGCCGTGCCGTCGTGCATGTTGCGCGGACCGGCGGACGGAGATGGGGCGCGAATCGTCCCATCATCTTGTCACCGCTCCAGAGATCGTGCCACTATATGGACGGATGCCGCCGCG
>JALORE010000262.1 GCA_025459125.1 Planctomycetota bacterium
CCCAGCCACAGGTCGTAATCGAACTCGTTCGGATCGGGCTGCGGCTCCAGCGGCTGGTTTGCGAACACCATGCCCGGCAGGGAGCCGACGACGATCGTGTGCAGTTTGCCGATCCGCCCGTTGCGGACGAGCTCGCAGCACAGTCGAAATTCCTGGCTCGAGCGCTGCTGCGTGCCGAACTGGAAGACCACGCCGTAGCGGTTCACCGCCGCCCGCAGGGCCTTGGCCGCGGCGACGTGGACATCGGCCGGTTTCTCCAGGTACATGTCCTTGTGATTCCGGGCGGCCTCGATGGCGATCAACGCGTGCCAGTGATCGGGCGTGGCGATACAGACCGCATCGATATCCGGTCGGGCCAGCAAGTCGCGAAAATCCTGGTACATGGCACAGCCGGTATCGCCGTAGCGTTGGTCCACCGTCTGCTTGGCCTTCTCCCGGAACTTGCGGCGCAGGTCGCACACGGCGGCCATGCGAATGTCGTCCTGACCCGTGAAGCTGCGCAAGTGCCCGCCGCCCATGCTGCCGATGCCGATGCAGCCCATCACGATCTTCTCGCTGGGCGGGGTCGCGCTGGCGGCGCCCAGCACCCGGGCGGGAACGAAGTACGGGAAGCCAGCCGCACCCAGAGTGGCCGCGGTGGTTTTCAGGAACGCTCGACGTGTGCGCATCTCATACATGCCACCCATTATAGCGCCAGAGGACGGCCTCTGTCACCCCTAGAATTCACTTTGGGTGGGGATCGAGTCGTGCTACACTTGGGGATGATTTGTGGTGACGTCGTGCGGCGTTTCCGGGAAAGAGAACCTCGGACGAGGTCACTACAAGCGAGGAGAAACAGGGAATCATTCTTGAGGTGTGCGCATGATTGAGAGAGGCGGGAAGACGTCACGACGACAACTCCTGAGATCAGCGGCCGGGGCTGCCACGGCCTTTACCATTGTGCCGCGGCACGTGCTGGGGCAGGGGACCACCCCGCCCAGCGAGAAGCTCAACGTGGCCTGTATCGGTGTCGGTGGTCGCGGCGGCGCCAACGTCAACGGAGTCAAGGGCGAGAATATCGTCGCGCTGTGCGATGTCGATCTGCGACGGGCCGGCAAGGCGTTCGCGGGCCTCCCGCAAGCGAAGCAGTATCGCGATTACCGCAAGATGTTCGACGAGCTGGACAACAAGATCGACGCGGTGACGGTCTCGACGCCGGATCATACGCATGCCGTGATCGCCCTGGAGGCCATCCGGCGGGGCAAACACGTCTACTGCGAAAAACCGCTGGCCCATTCGATCTACGAGGTGCGCCGGCTGGTGCAAGCCGCCCGCGAGCACAAGGTCGTGACGCAACTGGGCAACCAGGGCCACTCCTTCAACGATATCCGCATGTTCTGCGAGTGGATTTGGGACGGCGCCATCGGCAGTGTGACCGAGGTGCACGCGACGTGCGGGACGGTACACTGCCGGGTCAAGGACCTGCCCCGGCTTCAGGAGAAGCACGAGGTGCCGCCGGAAATGGATTGGGACCTGTGGCTCGGCCCCGCCCGGTGGCGGCCGTACCATCCGCTGTACCTGCCGGGGACGTGGCGGAGCTGGATGCCGTTCGGCTGCGGCACGATCGGGGACTGGACCTGCCACGTCGTGGACCCGGTCTTCTGGGCTCTTGACCTGGGCGCCCCAAAGACGATCCGGGCCGAGGTTACGGATTATGACCCCAAGGCGCACGCCGACACATTCCCGATGGGCACGATCGTGACTTATGAATTCCCGGCCCAGGGCCGGCGCGGTCCGGTGAAGCTGGTCTGGTTCGACGGCGTCCAGACGCCGCCACGGCCGCCAGAGCTGGAGGAGAAGCGCACGATCCCGAAGACTGGGGCGATCGTGATCGGCGATAAGGGCAAGATCACGTACGGCTCGCACGGCGCCAACAGCGCCCGGATCATCCCGGAGACCAAGATGCAGGCCTACCGGCGGCCCGCGCCCACGCTGCCGCGCGTCAAGGGCCACCATGAGGACTGGCTGCAGGCAGTCAGAACCGGCGGCCAGGCGGGCTCGCACTTCGGCTACGGCGGGCCCTTGACGGAGCTGGCCTTGCTGGGCATCATCGCGACGAAACGGGCCGGGCAGAAGCTCGAGTGGGACGCCGAGAACATGCGCTTCACCAACTGCAGCGAGGCCAACGAGTACATCCGTCCCCGCTTCCGGGAAGGCTGGACGCTGTGATTTATGATTTACGGTTTATGATTTGTGATTGCTGAGGGGTGCATGGCATGGGAAACCCGAAGACGTCCAGACGGCAGGTGTTGAAATCGGCGACGGGGGCGGTGGCGGCGTTCACGATCGTGCCGCGGCACGTGCTGGGGCAGGGGCCGACGCCGCCCAGTGAGAGGCTGAACATCGCCAGTATCGGCGCCGGCGGTCAGGCCGCGGCGGATATCCGCTCGGTGACTGCCGACCGCGGGACGCGGATGGTCGCGCTCTGCGACGTCGATCTGCGGACCAACCGGCGCAATGCGCCGAGTCTCTCCCAGTTCCCCGATGCCAAGGTGTACCAGGATTTCCGGAAGATGCTCGACGAGATGGGCGACAAGATCGACGCGGTGATCGTGGGCACGCCCGACCACACGCACGCGGTGGCCGCCATGGCCGCGATCAAACGCGGCAAGCACGTCTACTGCGAGAAGCCGCTGGCCCATTCCGTCGGCGAGGTCCGCGCCTTGATGAAGGCCGCCCAGGACTACAAGGTCGTGACCCAGCTCGGCAACCAGGGTCATTCCTTCGACACGATCCGCATGTTCTGCGAATGGATTTGGGATGGGGCCATCGGCAACGTGCACACGATCCACTGCGGCTGTCCCTACGTCAATTCCGCCGTGGACCTGCTGCCGCGGTTGAGCGAGAAGGAAGAGGTCCCGGAGGGTCTCGCCTGGGACCTGTGGCTCGGTCCGGCCCAGGAACGCCCCTATCACTCCTTCTATCTCCCGGGGCGGTGGCGAAGCTGGGTCCCATTCGGCAATGGTACCATCGGCGACTGGGCCTGCCACGTCATCGACCCGCCGTTCTGGGCCCTCGATCTGGGGGCGCCCCAGACCGTCACCGCCCAGGTCAAGGACTACGAGCCCAAGACCCAGGGCGACGCGTTCCCCAAGGGGGATATCATCACCTTCGATTTCGCCGCCAAGGGCAACCGTGGACCCATCACCTTGATCTGGCATAGCGGCCAGGAGGCGATTCCCCGGCCCAAGGAGCTGGAAGAAGGTCGCAAGGGTCCCAACAGCTACGGGACCGGCGGCTACGTCTACGGCGATAAAGGCGTGATCATGTACGGCTCGCACGGTGCCGAGCCCCTGCGGATCATCCCTGAGGAGAAGATGAAGGCGTACACCCCGCCGGCCAAGAAGCTCCCGCGTGTCAAAAGCCACAGCGACGACTGGCTGCGCGCCATCCGCACCGGTGGCAAGGCGGGCTCCGATTTCTCCTACGGCGGGCCGCTGACCGAGCTGGCCATGCTGGGTGTCATTGCCCTGAAGCTGCCCGGCACCAAGCTCGAGTGGGATGGTCCCAGCGGCCGTTTCGCGAATAGCGAGGAAGCGAACCAGTACCTCAACCCGCCGTATCGCCAGGGCTGGAGCCTGTAGCAAGTCGTGATTTACGATTGATGATGATAGAGGGCACGTGTGCCTTATCCGGCAGGGGGACCCCAGCATCTGGGGGCCCCAGACACACGTGCCCTTTCTCGTTGGGCCATACGGCCCGATCATAGGATTAGTCGCGAGCTTGGGCAGGGGATTTCCGGCCAACAGCGGATGCGGTGCACTTTTTCCCTGCTTTGGGGGTTTTGGCCGACCAGCGGCTGGGCGAGCGAAGAGGAAAACGCGACATTCTACTTTTTCATCCTTTTCGCTGTCGGGGCTGACTGAAAAAGTAGAATGTCCCCTTTTCCCCATCCCGTTAGCCTTTGAGCGGATCGTTGATTTTTATTCGCATCAACGTGAAAATAGAAGAATTCTATTGACAAGGAGTGTCCGCGTAAGTTAAGATGGGGAACATAGGTGGATTGTGTGACGGGCGGGTTCCGTCTGTCGCGCATTAGGTGATCTGGTTGGGAGGAGAGAATGATGAGAGTGTCGAAATCAGCACTTCTGTTGGTGGGAGCGATCCTGGTGTCGCTGAGCGGCGTCGGTTTGGCCACGCCAATCGTGTATCTGGATCGCAATACCTTTATCGCGGACACGAATGCGGGTCTGGTGGAGGATTTCGAGGCGGTTGCGCCGAAAGACACGGCCTTGCCGTCGTTCACCAGTAACGGGGTAACGTACTCCGGCGTCGGTGGGACGAACGTCTGGGTGGCCTCGCCCGGGTACCTCAACTTCGGTGTGCCCATCACGACCAGCAGTGTGCTGACCGCCAACGGGAACGAGGATTTCCTGGTCGGTCTCGGCACGCACGCCAACGCCGCAGTGGGCTTTGATGCCTACTACAATAACCTCGGAAACATTACGATCCAGTACTACGGTTCCGGCAGTAACCACCTCCAGACGGTCACCATCATCCCCGGCTCGACCGGCGGGATGCTCTTCCTGGGCTTGGTGCTGGATGAGCCGATCCACAGCTTCCGGTGGACCGCCATTGGCGGTGAACGGATCAACACCGGAATCGACAACCTGTACGTGGGCACGATCCCTGCTCCCGGTGCTATTCTCCTCGGCACGCTCGGGGCGGGTCTGGTCGGTTGGCTCCGGAGACGCCGGGCACTGTAAGCTCGTACCGGTAAAGCACACAAGGACGGGGCGCTGAACTGCGGTTCAACGCCCCGTTTCTTTTTGCGCACGCGCTTGGTCGCTGTCCAACGGCTGATACCGATTACGATTGAGTTCTTCGCACGCCTGAGCCGGATTCCGGCTGGCAGCGGCAAGCGCAGCTTGCCGGTGGTGTTGGCGTCTGTTCCACGAGCCAGCGGCAAGCTGCGCTTGCCGCTGCCACCCACGCCACGAAATTCTCAGGCGTCATCCGTATGGTAGGGAGATCGCTGGGGCGGCTTCGGTCCGGGGGGATTCATGCAATGAATTCTGTCTCTGACGCGTCCTTTATAAGGAAGGTAGCACCGGATCAACTGAAGCTGATCGTGAGGCTCCGCCGGTGTGCCGTGGTGCGTGGTTGGAGTACGAACATGAAGAAGATCGGATTGGTGAGTGTGGCGGCCCTGCTGCTGATGAGCACGGCCGCGCTGGCCGCGGAGAAGTCCGCCAACAATCAAACGAAGTCCAGGGGCGATGCGGCGCAGGCCCGCGGTCAGATGCGGGACCGCATGGACCCCGCCGCCCAGCAGAAGATGCTGAACGACCGGATCGCCGCGCTGAAGAAGGAACACCAGGCGGCCCTCGGCGAGCTGCAGGCGATCAAGCAACTGGCGGTGAAAGAGAAGGCCACCGAAACCGCCGCGGCTCTCGACAAGCTGATGGCCAAGCGCGAGCAGGAGTTCCAGAAGAGGATCGAGCCGGAGTTGATGAGACTGAAGAAGCTCGAGGCTCTTCAGAAGGGGGATGGCAAGGCCCGCGACAAGTCAGCCGACAAAGCCGCCCGGGGCAGGGAAAGGCCGCGGCAGAAGGGCGATGGAGCCAAGACAAAAACGAACAAGTGATCGGCCCAAACGGGTGAGAGAATGAAAAAGGCTGCGGCCGATGCGACCGCAGCCTTTTGTTGTTTCCCGCTGCAACCCGTCTACTTCTTCTGGGGCGGCGGCTCCTGCTTCTTCTTGCCGCCCAGGAGGCCGCCGAGGCCGTCGACGAGGCCCTTGGTATCGGGTTTCTTGATCGCGTCCTTCAACTGGGTGGGCAGTTTCTCGCCCAGCTTACCGCCGAGCTGCTTCTCGACCTGCTTGTCGATCTCCTGGATCGCTCGGTCTTTGACGCCCTTGGCGATGGCCTGCTGGAATTCCTTGGTCAGGCCCTTGGTGTCGAAGACCAGCCGGGGATCGGTGGGTGAGCCCACGACCCGGACGGTCATGTTCAGGCTCTTGAGCATCTGTAAGGCCTGGGAGGTCGGCTCGGCGCCGAGGCCCAGGACGCCTTGGCCCGTCCCCTGGGCCTGGAGGTCCTTCACGCTCATCCGGATGGTCAGATCCATGTTCTCCTTCGTCATCGTGCCGGTGAACGTTCCGGAGGCCTGGCCGGACTGGAGCTTCAAGCCTGCATCCGGCGACAGCTCCTGCAGCTTGCTCAGATCGAAGCCTTCGAACGTCCCGGAGATCACCGGGACATCGCCCTGGGAGTAGTCTGCGACCGCTTCCAGCAGGGCGGAGGTATCGTACGACTTGAGGCGCAGCTTGATCGGCAGGTCGGCCGCCCCGGGCGCATCGTTGAGATTCTCCACCTCCACCTTGCTGTTGCCAAACAGCTTGGATGGAATCTCCGTCTTGTCGGCCAGCAGCAGCTTGGCCAGCATCCGCGGCGTGGCGGGCGTTTGCAGCCGGGCGGTCAGGTACTCCGAGTAGTTCTCCGGCGGCTTCTGGGCGGTCGTTGGCTGGTTGCTGTCCGCCGGCTTGCCCTTGGGCAGCCAGTTGCGGAGCTTCTCCAACTGCTCCTTGAGCTTCTTGGCGTCCTTGATGTACTTCTCGAGCTTGGCAAGGTCCTCACGGCTGACCTTGTAGGCATTGGGATCGAAGGGCTTCTCTTCGACAACCTGCTCCAGCACCTTGCCCGGCGTCTGCCGCAGTTGGTTGAACCGCACCTGCGTCAATTCCGCTTTCTCGATGACCAGCTTGCCCACCGAAAGCTGGTAGAGGTCGGCGTTCGCCTCCATCTTCTCGATAGCCAACTGGTTCTGCATGGGATTCTTCGGGTCCGTGAGCTGCACGCCCGACACTTCGACGCTGCCGCCCAGCACCGAGATTCCCAGGGTGTTCACGTTCGCCTCGGCCTTGTTCGCCTTGGTCAGCGCCTGGGCCGTGTAGTTCTGGACGACGGTACCCTGCAAGAAATGAGCAGCCGCCAGGGACCCGCCCACGAGCAGGATCGCCAGGACCACGCCGGCCTTGCGGATGTACTTGGCCTTGGCGAACATGGCATGGACGTCCTTCGTGCGTTTTCCGAAGAGGAACCAGTCGAGGACCCGTACCCAGAACTTGGAGTAGTAGGTGCGGAAGCGCTCCGATTTCTCATTGATCTTGAGCATGGTCCGGCGGAACGAGAAGACCACGACGGCCAGGACCAGGCCGCAGACCGCTCCCACGATTGGCCCCAGGATCAGGCCCCCGGCCAGCGCCAGCCGGTCGAAGTCCGTAATGCCCACCACCGGGACCGAGGACAGGGTCGACAGCAGTGCGGCCAGGTGCTCGTGGGCCCAGAGACCCGCGTGGTAGAGGACCGCCGCCGCCGCCAGGCTGACCGCCTTGCCGAACCCCAGCGACAGGATGAACAGGCCGACATGGATGTTCACGACCAGCACGAGAACCGTCAGGGCGGTGTGCAGGCCGGACCAACCCGGCATCAGCCCCATCCAGACCCCCAACAGCACCGACAGGAAGATCAGCGGCGGGGCGACATTGCCCCGCAGCACGCCCAGAAGCTTGCGGACAAATCGCGGCAGAAACATAAGCTCGACTCCTGTGACCAGACCCCACGTTCAACCATACACGCAAAGGCCCAATTATAGCCTTCCTTCGGCCGCACGCAAGCCGATTTAGCCCCGGACCGGCGGGGGGGAGGCTGGCTGAACGGCCTTCGGCCGAGTTTGACGTTTCCAGTGTAAAGTGCGAAGCAGGAAGCTTCGCCGTCAGCTTCTCTATCTTGACACTGGAAACGTCAAACTTGAGACTCTCTGAAATTGGCTTTGTTCTCTCGATGCCCTGTGCGCGTCGCGTTCGCGGTAACTCTTCTCCGACAAAGAACTTACCCCCGCTTTTGCGCTGCCGCCACTTGGGTTTGTTTCACACAATGTGTCTCGGGATATAGGCACTTCGTGGGTATTCGCGGAGTACGGTGGCGCCGCCGCGTGCGCTCTTCGCTTAGCACTTTACACTGATAATGGTCATTTGTCAATACGAATCATAACGCGAAAAACAGGCCGCCGAGGGACGGGGGACAAGGAAGCCGCGGACTCCGCCTCTTGGCGCGGATTGCCAATTGGCACTTGCCATGGATTGCCCGCACGGGTACTATTCAGACGTCGTAGTCACTCCTATTGTTTGGGGGCCCACAGGAGAAGAACATGGCTGAACTGAAGGGGAGTAAGACGGAACAGAATCTGAAGCAGGCGTTTGCGGGTGAATCCCAGGCGCGCAATAAGTACACCTATTTCGCCTCGGTAGCCAAGAAGGAAGGTTACGAACAGATTGCCGCCATCTTCCTGGAGACGGCGGAGCAGGAGAAAGAACACGCCAAGCTGCACCTGAAGCTGCTGGAAGGGATCGGTGACACCGCGGCGAATCTCAAGGAAGCGGCGGGCGGGGAGAACTACGAGTGGACCGATATGTACCCCGAGATGGCCCAGACCGCGCGACAGGAGGGGTTCGGGGACATCGCCCGCCTGTTCGAGGGCCTGGGCAAGATCGAGAAGGAGCACGAGGAGCGGTACCAGAAGATTCTGGACAGCCTCCAATCCGGCCGGGTCTTCGCCAGGTCCCCGCGGGTCAAATGGCGTTGTCGCAACTGCGGACTTGTCCACGAAGGGGAAAAGGCCTTGACGATGTGCCCCGTGTGCAAGCATCCCCAGGCGTATTTCGAAGTGGTGGCGGAGAGTTTCTGACCATTCAGGGCGACCCTGCACCCGGCGGTGCGATTGGGTACATCCGCGCGGCCTCCTGAGCGACCGGAGGCTGGTCCATGAGCACCCGATGCAGAAAGGAGCGATCCAGTTGAATAACGGGCCCCGAACGATTGTGAAGATGTTGTCGGATCATGAACTGGCACTGAAGGAACTCTACCTGACGTACGCGGCGAAGATTCCTTCCTTGAAGGACTTCTGGCTGGGTCTGGCCGAGGATGAGCAGCGACATTCCGATTGGCTGCAGTCGCTGATATCCGCCGCGGGGACGGATGACTCTCAAGATCTTGGCTGCTGGCCTCGGTTTGCCGCGGTGGAGTCCTCCCTCAAGTATATTCGCGCGCAGACCGTGCGCGCCAAGCAGGGCGAGATCCCGCTGCTGGTGGCACTGGCGATCGCGAAGGATCTCGAAAGCGCATTGCTGGAGAAGGAGTTCTTCAGAGTAGCAGATAGCACCTCGTCTGAGGTTCGAGCCGTTCTCGGCAAGCTCGTTGCGGGCACGGAAACGCATGGCCGGGCTGTGGCGAAGGCCCTCGATGCGGCCAAATGCGCCGCTCCAGATCCCCAACGTGCGTAGGTCGCGTGAGGCAGATCATGCCGTTTCAGCGGTCGGTGCCGGTTGCGCGGTTCGGCTTTCGGTGGCGTCGGCTCGTCCCCGGCGACGCTCAGAAGAGAAAAAGCCCCGGCCCCCGCTTGGCGGCGATCCTCTCGGCTGCTCCTCGGGTTGTCTCCGCGTACGCGTTGTGCCAGGGCCTCTTCGACCTTGCGGTGGCTGCGACTCGTCGCATGTTCCATCTCCCCAAGTATAAACAACGATCCGCTCCAAGGCTCAGCGGGGCTCCCGTCTCGAGCGAAGAGGAAAAGGGGACATTCTACTTTTTCATCCTTTTCGCTGTCGGGGCTGACTGAAAAAGTAGAATGTCCCCTTTTCCCCATCCCGTTAGCCTTTGAGCGGATCGTTGGTC
The DNA here is from genome assembly GCA_025459125.1 of Planctomycetota bacterium. Taxonomy (GTDB): domain Bacteria; phylum Planctomycetota; class Phycisphaerae; order Sedimentisphaerales; family Anaerobacaceae; genus PLanc-01. Next base: position 9,714 of record JALORE010000262.1, read on the forward strand.
TGCGAGCGGGCCGACGCCGGCCCAGCGGATGAGCTGGTCATGAATCGCCCCCGTGCGCTGGGCGGCCAGCGTCACGTTTGCCACGGCCTCCGGGCCGAGACGGTCTTCCAGTTGGCGGTAGTAGAGGCTGCGCGGGGTGACGTGCCGGCCGAAGCATTCCCACCAGCCCAGGGGTTCGTTGGGCGAGGGACCGCTGATGGCCTGGGCGCCGACGATGCCGATGGCCCAGTTCATGGCGCCGTGCGGCGTGTGGCAGACGGTGCGCGCCTCGCAGTTCCAGAACAGGGTCTGGGCCCCGGACCAGCCGTGGCCGGTGCCGCTGGCCCGGCGATTCTCGACGTCCAGTCGGTCGGCGCGGACGTTGTCGAAGAGCGTCCCCTCGGCGTAGCGATGGTGGGGGCCGGCGTCCGAATAGCACTGGACCGCCGTGCAATCGACGAAGGCGTTGGGACCCGGCACCTGCGAGCCGGTGACAAAGTCATGCCGGCCGCCCCGGGCGAAACACCGCTGAAACAGCACGAAGCAGCAGTCGTCCATGACGAACGAGTAGCGGCGGCCGCCGGTGATCTGGGACTTGGGGTCGAGGCAGGCACAGTCCTGGATGGTCACGTTCTTTGCCCCGGCACCGACGTTGACGCAGGAGTATCCGAAGTGGCGGCTGGTCACCTGCCGGACCCAGGCATTCTCCACGTGGCGCAGAGCGACCGCGTTCCAGCCGTGGGATTCGTCCGTGTTGCTGTCGTATTCGGATTCGAGCCAGAGGTTCTCGATGCCCACGTTCGTGATCCGGCCGCCGGGCGCGTACCGGTAGATGGAGCCGCCGCCGTACTGCTCGTCGATCGCCTGCACGATGGGAGCATCCAGGGTGATGCGGTCGCCCTGGACGGCCAGGACCGTCCGCTCCCATTTGTCCTCATAGGCGGACGCGGTCCAGCCGTATTGCCTCATATCCAGGGCGTCGATCCATTTCTCATTCGTCTGCCGGTGTACGATGATGCGCGTGCCCGGCGCGAAACCTCGGGGCGACTCCACCCGGAGACTGCTGGCCCCGACGGGTACGAAGGACTCGACGATCCGGGTGCCGGTGCCGGGTGACTCGGTTCTCGGCCCACCCTGGACGACGATCAACGTGTCCTGCTCCTGGCCGGTGTCGACGATCTTTGTGCCGCCCCCGGGGAGTTGGCCGGAGCCGCGGAGCACGACCCCACCTTTGGAGATCCGGATCGTTCCGGAGACGAAGTACGTGCCTTTGGCCAGCAGAACAGCCCCGCGAAAGCCGTTGCTGGCCGGCGGGAGGCTGGCAACGTGGTCGATGGCGGCCTGGATGTTCTCCTGGTCCCGGCCGGGCGCCGGCGTGACGGTCGTCTTCACCGGGACATCCGGAAGGGTGACGCCGCCGCTCAGGTATCCGCAGCGGGACCAGTCGGGCAGGGTGTTCAGCCGCCGGGTGTCGCCGCAATTGGCGTAGAGGCCGTAGCCAAGTCGACCTTCCTGCGTCGGATACGCCAACTCGCTGACCGGCAGGGCCTCCGCCTGCAGCCGACTGCCGCCGTATACCAAGAGCACAATCCCGAGGACACGTACGCCAGCCGGGACACGTACCCGGCAGGAGGCTGTTGCTACCATAATCATCTCCCCAACGCCTGTGGCAGGACGAGCGTTTGGTTGCACGTAAGATGTCAGTATTCTATCCAGGGGTCTTGTCCCCGGAGAAATCACCAAGAAAAGACACAACCGTAACAGGATGGTAACACACGAACGCCACAGTGGGAACACGCAACGAGTGCGGGAAGTGCGGGTCCGGCGTCACGGTCGTCGAACGCGACCAGCTTTTGGAACAATGAAGGGATACGCGCAAAATATTTCTTATTTTTCCATTGACGTTGAATGACAGTGTTATAGAATGATAGTACAATAGATTATCGAATACACAGCACAGTGAACATGAGAAGGAATGAGGAAGGGAAGTTGCCCGGATGCATATCAGAAATGATCGCCGCAATGAAGGACCTCTGAATACGTCTATATGGGTGTATAATGCCGGCGGAGTCTTCTGACTCCTGGGCGTGGTTGTGAGTGAGAGATTGTCCTTGGGAAGGGGCGTGAGTGTGAGAAAACTACGCATACTAATCATCTTCGTCGTGATCGTCGGCATCGTGGTCGCCGCCGCCGGCTTCGTGGTGAAGAAAAGGGCGGCTGCCGGCAAAAGGCCCACGACGGTCCGGGTCGAGGCGGTTCAGCCGGGCGAGTTGCTGGAATTCGTCAGTGCCCCGGCGGAACTGGAGCCCAAAAGCCGGGTGGAAATCAGCGCCAAGGTCTCGGGACGGGTGGTGGTGCTGCCCTTCAAAGTGGGTGAGCGGGTCACCAAGGGCGACCCGAACGCCAATCCGCCGGTACCGGCATCGGTGATCGTGCAACTGGATTCCAAGGACCTCGAGAGCCAGTTGCTCGGCGCCAAGGCCCGCCGGGCCGCCCAGGCCGCTGGGATCGAGTCGGAGAAGGCGCGGATCGCCGGTCAAAAGGCCAACATTCTGGGCACGCGCGCCACCTTCGAGCAAGCCAAGACGCAGATGGAGCGACAGAAGAGGCTTCTCCTGACCAAGGACATCAGCCAGTACGAGTTCGACCAGGCCCAACTGAGACTGGATGAGCTTGAGGCCCAGTTCAAGGCGGCCGAATTGGGCCTCAACGCCGCGGAGTTGAACCTCAAGGTCCTGGAGAACAACCTCGTCGCAGCCGACGCCCAAATCGACCAGGCCAGTGAAACCCTCGGCTACACGACCATTCTCTCGCCCATCGATGGGGTCATCACGCGGATCAATGCCAAGGTGGGCGAAATGGTGGTCACCGGCATGATGAACAACCCCGGCACCAAAATCCTGGAGGTGGGCGACCTGTCCCAGATGCTGGCGGTTGCGCAGGTGGATGAAGCGGACGTGGGCAAGCTGGAAGTGGGACAGAAGGCCAAGGTCTTCATTGACGCTTACCCGAATCACGAATTCAAGGGTACGGTCTATACGATCGCGCTGTCGACGGATCTGTCACGGCAGGGGACCAAGTACTATAAGACCGAGATCCTGCTCGAAAGCGACCAGCGGCTCTACTCCGGCCTGACCGCCAATGTGGATATCGAGACCCGCACCTACCAGGAGGTCCTGGCGGTGCCCTCGCAGGCGGTGATGACGCGGGAGATCGAGAGCTTGCCCATCGACATTCGCGACCATTCGCCCCAGGTGGACAAGTCCAAGACCTTCGCGACCGTGGTCTTCCGATATGTCGACGGCAAGGCGGCTATCACGCCGGTCAAGATCGGCCCGAGCAACCTGACCCATACGATCCTGGAAGCCGGGGTCGAGAAGGACGAGAAGGTCATCATGGGCCCGTACAAAGAGCTGGAGAAGCTCAAGCACGATCAAATCGTCAAGGACGAGCGTGAGGCCAAGGCCGAGGCGGACGCGAAGAAGAAAAGCACCCCAGATGCCAACGACGGGAAAGATGCCAACCAAGTCTGACAAGATAGTGATCCGGCTCGCGGGCGTGAAACGCATCTACAAGGTGGGCGTCGAGAGCATTCATGCGCTGGATGGCGTCGACCTTGAGCTGCGGGAAAATGAATACGTGGCGATCATGGGCCCCTCCGGCTCCGGCAAGAGCACGCTGATGAACGTGCTGGGCTGTCTCGACCGCGTTTCCGGCGGCCGCTACGAGCTGGACGGCCAGAACACCACCGGCATGGGTGACGCCGCTCTGGCCCGTGTCCGCAACGAGCGGATCGGGTTCGTGTTCCAGTCCTTCGAGTTGCTGAGCCGCTCCAGTGCCCTCAAGAACGTGGAGATGCCGCTGATCTATTCGCGGGACGGCTGGTGGTCGCGCCGCAGGCGGGCGACGCAGATGCTCCAGCGCGTCGGCTTGGGCGACCGCATCCGGCATCGTCCCAATCAGCTCTCGGGCGGCGAGAAGCAGCGGGTCGCCATCGCCCGCGCCCTGATCTGCCATCCCAGCATCCTCCTGGCGGATGAGCCGACCGGCAATCTGGACAGCAAGACCAGTGAAGACATCCTGACGTTGTTCGACCAGCTCCACGCGGAGGGACAGACGATCATCCTGGTGACGCACGAGGAGAGCGTCGCCTGTCACGCGAAGCGGATCATCCGCATGAAGGACGGGCGCATCAACAGCGACCTGTCGACGGAGACCGACCAGGCCCGGCGGGGCGACCTCGTGGCGGAGCTCGGAAAGGTGACCAAATGAAAGTCGTCCTGGCCATGCCGTTGATCTGCCTGCGGCTGCTGTATCAGAGCATCTACCTGGCCCTGAGCCAGATCTGGGCGAACAAGACCCGGTCCGTGCTCACCACCCTGGGCATCGTCATCGGTGTGGCCTCCGTCACGGCCGTCATTGCCGCCCTGACCGGGCTCAAGGCCAAAATCCTCACCCAGGTGGAAACGCTGGGGACCAACACGATCTTCATCGGGCCGCACGTGCCCGACCGGGGTCCCATGCGGCATGCCAACTGGTGGCAACTGCGCTTCCGGGCGGAGCAGTTCAACGATGTGCTCGCTCATTGTCCGTCGGTGTCGGTCCTCAGCCGCATCGGTGGTGTCGGGCGGCGCACGGTCAAGTTCAGCGAGCAATCGGTGGACAACGTGGAGATTCAGGGCATCGAGCCGGCCTATCATCAGATCGAGCATCGGCCCGTGGTTCTCGGCCGCGTGTTCTCGCCCATCGACGACGAGCAGGTCCGCCAGGTCTGCCTGATCGAGCCAAAACTGCGGGACAAGCTGCGCATGGACCATGACTGCATCGGGGAGACGATTCGCGTCGGCTACACGGCGTTTCGCGTGGTCGGCGTGATCGAGCCCCGCCCGCAGATGAACTTCGGCGACGGCGGTCAGGAACGGTACGAGATCTTCATCCCGTACCGGACGCTCGAGAAGCTGGGCGAGCCCTTCACCTGGGCGATGGCCTCCGGCAAGTCCGCCGAGACTCTGGAGGATGCCCAGGCCGAGCTGAAGTTCTTCCTCCGGCGCACCCGCAACATCCGGCCGGGCCAGCCCGACACGTTCGAGGTCCAGTCGCTGCAGAACGCGCTGGCCACCTTCAACAAGATCGCGGTGATCGTCACCATGGTCGCCGGCGGCATCGTCGGCATCTCCCTGCTCGTCGGCGGCGTCGGCATCATGAACATCATGCTCGTCTCGGTCTCCGAGCGCACCCGCGAGATCGGCCTGCGCAAGGCCGTCGGCGCCAAACGCTCGGCGATCCTGACGCAGTTCATGATCGAATCGATCACCCTGTGCTTCGTCGGCGGCCTCGTCGGCATTGGTTTCGGCCAACTGCTGACCATGGCCATTGCGAATATCCCGCAGGTCAAGCTGGACCTCGCACACATCCCCCTCTGGGCGATCGGCATTTCCTTCGGTTTTGCCGGCGTCGTCGGGATCGTGTTCGGCATGGTCCCGGCCATCAAGGCCGCCCGGTTGGACCCCATTGAGGCGCTCAGGCATGAATAGAAGAGAAATTCCAAACCCCAAATTCCAAATCCCCAACCAAGCCCAGGGCGCCAGGGCCTCAAACGCAAAACGGGGCAACAGGAAGTTGTGGAATTTGGAATCCGCGGTTTCTCCGGCGTTGTCTCTGTTCCTTGTCGTGGCTCTGGCCCTGGCAGGTTGCCGGGCGGATCCGGAGCGCTACGGCCTGGCGGAACTCGGCGTCTCACGCCAGCAGGTACACGAGATCGCGCCGCTGGAACTCCCCCAGGCCGAGCCCAACGAGCCCGCGCCCGAGCCCAACCAGCCGCCGGCGGAGAAGATCGCGCTGTCCCTGGAAGAGAGCCGGGCCCTGGCCCTCGAGAACAACCTCCAGCTCAAGACCGCCTTGATCAATCCGGCCCTGGCCGCCACGCAGGTGAGCGAGGAGGAGGCCCGCTTCGAATCCACCTTCTTCGCGCGGACCAATCTGCTCAAAAGCGATCAGCCGGTGGGAACGGTCGGACTGATCCCGGGGACCAACACGCCTTTTCCCACCATCGCGGCCTCCCAGGTCGAGCGCCTCCAGAGCGACCTCGGCGTCCAGGTCCCCCTGCGGACCGGCGGCACCCTTACCTTCGACCTGGCGGATACCAGGACCGAGGATCTGCTCCAAGACCGCCCCTTCAATCCGTCGTTCGGGAACTCGGCCTCCGTCTCCGTGAGCCAGCCGCTCTTGCGCAACGCCGGCCGGCGATTCAATCTGCACCCGATTCGCGTGGCCTCCTACCAGCGCGATATTACCGATGCGCGCACCCGGCTGGATGTGATCACCGTTCTGGGCGCCCTCGATCAAGTGTACTGGCGTCTCTACGCCGCGCGGAAGGAGTTGGAAGTGCGGCAGCAGCAGCACGAGTTGGCGCAGGCCCAACTGGAACGGGCCCGGCGTTTGGTCGAGGCCGGGCAGCGGGCCCAGGTCGAGATCATTCGCGCCGAGGCCGGCGTGGCCCAGCAACTGGAGGCCATCATTATCGCCGAGAACACGCTGCGCGACCGGGAGCGGGAGCTCAAGCGGGTCATCCACCGGGCCCGCCTGCCGGTGGAGAGCCCGACGGTGGTGGTCCCGACCACGGAGCCGGACCCGGTCCGCTATGAGCTGGACCGGCCGCAGCTCGTCCGGCAGGCGATGGACGCACGGATGGAGCTGCTCGAGTTGGAGCTGCTGCTGCTCCAGGATGACAGTACGATCGATGCCGCGCGGAACCAGACGCTGCCGCTGGTCACCCTGGAGTACGCCTACAGCATTGCCGGCACCGGCGAAAGCCGCAGCGAGTCCTTCGACATGGTGGCCGAGAGCGATTTCGTGAACCACAGCCTGGGTCTGCAGGCGTCGATCCCTCTGGGCAATGACGGCGCCAAGAGCCGGCTCCGCCGGGCGATCTATACGCGTCGCCAGCGCCTGGCCACGCGGGCCAACCGCGAGGACCTGGTCCGCCAGGAGGTCCTCAGTGCCGCCGATCAGGTCGAAGCCAACTGGCAGCGGATTCTCGCCGCCCGCCAGAATACGGTCCTCAACGGTCGGCTGTACGAGGCCGAGCGCCGCCAGTTCGAGCAGGGTATCCGGACCAGCACGGATGTCCTCGACGCCCAGATCAAGTTCGCCGACGCCCAGAGCGCCGAGATCCGCGCCCTGGCGGATTACCAGATCTCGCTGGTCAACATCGCGGTTTCCACCGGCACGCTCCTCGGCTCCGCCAAGGTCCGCTGGGAGCCCATCGTCCCGCCGGCCGACAGCGAGTAGAGCCACCCGCGGCGCGGCTGTGGCGGCCGTATCCGGGCCCCCGACACGGGTTGGCAGTATGCCCGATGCCGGGCGTGACAGATCCTAATCATCGCTCCCCGGAATGTCGATAATGCCTGTCGGAAGGCCCCGTGTGGGAGGGCCGCATCCTGGCTTCGACATCCGACCTCAAACGGGAGTGCTGACATGCACCGGAATATGAGACTCTGCGTCATCGCCGCGGCGGTTGCTCTGGGCATCGTGGTCCTGGGTCTGCCTGCCTCCAGCGGCCGGGACCGCCGGACCTACGAGATTCACAGCGTGCCGCTCACCCCGTCCGATGCCGCTCGCGCCATGGACGCCTACGAGCGTCTCATGGAGCGTCACCTGGACCTGACCGAGCGGAACCTCGCGGCCCTGGCGGCCGATCTCAAGGCGGTTGCTGCCAAGCTCGATGCCCTCAATGCCCGCGGCGAGAAGCTGGAGGCCCGCCTGGCCCGCATCGAGAGTTGTCTGGGCATCCTGCCGCCGGCAGTGCCCGCCCCGGCGCCCGACCCGAATACGCCGCCGGTCCCCTTGCCGCTTCCCGTCCCCTGTCCCCCGCCCGAGCAGCCGTGAGGCCGCCGCACGGACAGGAAAGCGACCTTGGCTCTGCTCCTCGGGCGTGCGAGGTTCTCGGGGCATATCTCACGCGGGCTGTTGGGCGTTGTAGATGAGTCCGCCGCTCCGGGCGTACTCTTGCAGCACGGCCTGCGCTTCGCTACGCAGCACGTCGCGGATCACCTCGATCCCGCGTCTGCCCAGCTCGCCGGGCCAATCGGCAGGTTTAGCCCCTTCGTCAAAACCAATCGCGGCGGCGTCCTCGCCGTGTGCGGCACAGACCACGCGCCGCAGGCCCGACCACGGAATCGCCCCCAGGCACATCGCGCACGGTTCGGTGCTTGTCGCCAGCTCGTACGCGTGGCCGGCTGCGCCCAGGTCGTAATGCCCCACGGCCTGCTGCGTCATGACGATGGCGATCATCTCCGCATGGGCGATCGAGCAGTGGGACGCTTCGACCAGGTTGACCCCCACCCCGGCCAGATGTCCGGTCGCGCTGTCGAATACGGCGGCCCCGAACGGCCCGCCCGTCCGGCGCCGAACGTTCTGTTGGGCCAGCTCGATCGCAAACCGCATCCGCGCCTCGACGGAGGTAAAAACCGGATTCTCCCGCTCCGCAATGGCAAGCAGCCAGGGCGGCAGTCTCAACATGATGTCACCGTAGCGCGCGCCGCCGTCCGTCACCTGTTTGTCTCCTCATATAGTGAAGTTCATGGTTATTGATCTCGTTCTATGTTGTCTTCTTTTACTTACCCGTCGAGGGCTTACTCGATGGATCTGGATCCACTTGTACTTCCGTCCGCAAAGCGGACGTACTCGGATGGTTGTAGAAGATCCTCAGGAAGGAGAAAAAGCC
>JALORE010000039.1 GCA_025459125.1 Planctomycetota bacterium
CTCGAGTTTGAGGTAGGGACCGTCGGGGGTGCACGACCGTTGCCCCGCGGCCTGCCCCCGGCTGCTACTTCAGACTTTGCACTTCACACTTCACACTTTCCACTTCAGACTTCACACTTCAAAGCTGTCGCAGGTGCGGTAGGCGTCGATCAGGGCGCGTTCGCCTTCCTTGCCGCGTTTACTCACGCCGTGCTCCATGCACAGTGTGCCCTGGTAACCTTTCCCCGCGATGTGCCGGAAGACGTTCTTGTAATTGATCTCCCCGGTCCCAGGCTCCCGGCGGCCGGGATTGTCGCCCACGTGGAACGCGGCGATTTCGCTCCAGGCCTTGTCGATGTTGGGGATCAGGTTGCCTTCCGTGATCTGCTGATGATAGAGATCGTTGACGATCTTGCAGCAGGGGCTGTTGACCGCCCGGCAGATCTGGTAGGCCTGTGGGATCTTCTGAAGGAACAGGCCCGGATGATTGGCCCACCAGTTCAGCGGCTCGACCACGATGACCATGCCCGCGGGCTCGGCGATCTCGACGCAACGCCGCAGATTGTCCACCAGGTTGGCCGTCTGGTAGTCCCATTCGAGCTTCTGGCTGCAGCAACCCGGTGCGATCAACGCCCACTTGGCGTTGGCACGCTTGGACGTCTCCACAGCCTCCTTGGTGCGCTGAACGATCATGTCGCGGGCTTCCTGCTCCGTCGTGACGAGCGTCGGCTTGCTGAACTCCGCGTACATGACGAAAGGCCCGACGGTCATGCCCAGCCGGGCCATTTCCGCCGCGATCTTTTCCTGCAATTCCGGCGGCTTGCCCATCAGGCCGTTGTCGAACATGGCACGGAAACCCTCATCGGCCATGAACTTGAGATTGTCGATGGGGTCTTTGCCCGCGTGTTCCCGAAATTGGCCCAGGTTCGGCGCGTACTTGAGCTGGAACTTCTTCTTCGGCGCCTCGCCGGCTCTGACCCTCGGCGCGGTCGCGGAAACGGCCAGCGCGGCCGCCGCCGCACTCGATAGGAAGCTTCGGCGGGACAGAGGGGTACGTTTCTCGTCTTTCATGGTGATGCTCCTGACTTACTTTTTCATCGCCATCCACTTGGAGGCGCTCTTCGAGCTGGCGACGACCGTCTCGATGAAGAGCAGGCCGCGGACGCCCGCCTCGACGCTGGGGAAGTCCAGCGCCAACTCGCTCGGCTTCTCACCGGCGATGGCGCATTTGACGGTCTCGCAGAAGTTCATGTAGTTGTTGGCGAAGGCTTCGAGGAAGGCTTCCGGGTGCCCGGAGGGCAGGCGCGTGCCGCGTCCGGCGGCGGCGCTGTAGGCGCTCACGTAGCCGTTGCCGCGCTTCCAGACCTCTTCCGGCTTGTCCATCCGGCGGACGTACACGTAGTTGGGATGCTCCTGGTGCCATTCCAGGCTGGCTTTCTCGCCGTGGACCCAGATGGCGATGTTGTTCTCTTCGCCGATGGCGATCTGGCTGGCGTGCAGCACGCCCTTGGCGCCATTGTCGAACTTCAGGAGACAGTTGCAGTCATCGTCCACCGGCCGTCCGGGGACGAACGTCGTCAGGTCGGCGCAGATATGGGTGATCTTCAGGCCCGAGATATACTCGGCCAGGTTCGCCGCATGGGTGCCGATGTCGCCGACGCAGCCGCCGGCGCCGGTCTGCTTCGGGTCGGTCCGCCAGCTGGCCTGCATCTGCCCGGTCTTTTCCAACGCGGTGGCCAGCCAGCCCTGCGGATACTGCACGACCACCTTGCGGATGGTGCCCAGCTCGCCTTTCCTCACCATGTCGCGTGCCAGCTTGGCCATGGGGTAGCCGGTGTAGTTGTGCATCAGGCCGAAGACCAGACCGGTCTTCTCCACGAGCTTCTGCAGGTCCTTGGCTTCCTTGGAGTTCAGGGTCATGGGCTTCTCGCACATGACGTGGAAGCCCGCCTTGAGGAAGTCCCGGGCGATGGGGAAGTGCCAGTTGTTGGGGGTGGTCACCGCGACGAAGTCGACCCGGACCTCCGGGGGCAGGGCGGACTCGGCTTTGATCATATCCGTGTAGGTGCTGTACACGCGGTTGGGGTCCAGGGCCAGGTGCTTGCCCATATCCTTGGACTTCTTGGGATCGATGTCGAACGCGCCGGCCACCAGCTCGATCTCGCCGTCGAGGCGCGAAGCCTTGCGGTGAACCTCACCAATGAAGGCCCCGGGACCGCCGCCAATCAAACCCATTCTCAACTTCCGGTCGAGTTTCATACCTGCTCCTTTCCTCAATTAGCTTCGATGTCACACCAGAACATGCAGAGTCGGACACTCCGGATGTGTAAATCTATTGTTGACAAAGAGTTACGATGAGAAGGCTCCGGCCTTATGTGTGGATTATAGTCGATGGACAATTCTGTGCAATTCAAATTTTGGCCGGAAAAACGTCGCTCGCCGGCGAGCGTTCGTCACGGGGCCAAACTCAGGGTTGACAATCCCTCGGCCAAGCCGTAAACCTTGCTGTGCGCTGGCCGTTCGTTCGCGGCGACAGTCTGTTCCAGCAATCGTGAGGTGCCATGGGGACTGAGATCTATCCCGTTGCCGTCGATTTGTACTTTCTCCCGGTGACGACGCGGGTACCGCTGAAGTTTGGGCCGGAGACGCTGACGGAGGTCCTTTGCGCCCGCGTGTGCCTGACCGTCGCTGACGGCCGGGGCAAGCATGCCCAGGGCTGGGGCGAGACCCCGCTGAGCGTGCAGTGGACCTGGCCGAGCCAACTGAGCTATCAGGATCGTTGTGACGCGATGCAGGACTTCTGCCGGCGGCTCGCGCAGGCCTGGGCCGGTTTCACGGGCCGTGGTCATCCCCTCGAAGTCGGCTACGAGTTCAACGAGTCGGTGCTTCCCCGCATGCTCGCTGAGCTCAATCGCGGGCGCGGGACGGGCCGGGAGCCCATGCCCTGGCTGGCAGCCCTGGTGTGCTGCTCGGCGTTCGATATCGCTCTGCATGACGCTTACGGCCGCCTCTTGGGCTGCCCGGCGTACGAGACCTATGACGCCGCGCACATGAATGCCGATCTGGCCCATTTCCTGAAGCCCGCGCCAGGCAGCAAGGTGTCATTCGTGGGCCGGTATCCGGCCGATTTCCTGCGGGTCCCGCCCGCCCGGCGGCTGCCCGCCTGGCATCTGGTGGGCGGCAAGGATCTGCTTGGTGCCGCGGAGTTGACCGGTACTGAGCCGCGGGACGGCTACCCGGTTCTCCTGCCGGATTGGATCGAACGGGATGGGCTGACGTGTCTGAAAGTGAAGCTACGCGGCAATGATGCCGCCTGGGACTATGACCGGCTGGTGCAGGTCGGCCGGATCGCCCTGGAGCACAAGGTCCTGTGGCTGACCAGTGACTTCAACTGCACCGTCACCGACCCGGCCTATGTCAACGAGATCCTGGACCGGCTGATGCAGGACCAGCCGCGGATCTACCAGATGATGCTCTACGTCGAGCAGCCGTTCCCGTACGACCTGGAGGCCAACCAGATCGACGTGCACAGCGTTTCGGCCCGCAAGCCGTTGTTTATGGACGAGAGCGCCCACGACTGGAAGCTGATCCGTCTGGGACGGGAACTGGGCTGGACCGGTGTGGCCCTCAAGACCTGCAAGACCCAGACCGGGGCCTTGCTGAGCCTGTGCTGGGCCAAGGCCCACGGCATGACCCTCATGGTCCAGGACCTGACCAATCCCATGCTGGCGCAGATCCCGCACTGTCTGCTGGCGGCCCACGCGGGCACCATCATGGGGGTCGAGACCAACGCGATGCAGTTCTACCCGGCGGCCTCCGCGCCGGAAGAAGCGGTCCACCCGGGACTCTACCGCCGGCGCGACGGCGCGGTGGACCTGTCCTCGGTCCGCGGCCCCGGCTTCGGCTACCGCCTGGATGAGATCAAACGACAATTGCCGGACAACGCGGCAAGCTTCTCGAAATAGATGAGTCGATGTGGACGGTTCGATTGTCATGCTGAACGAAGTGAAGCATCTGGCCGACGAAGGGGAGGATTGTCGCGCCTGCTGCACGGCCTCCGGATTCGCGGCCCAGATCCTTCGCTGCGCTCAGGATGACAAGTGTGTAACCATTGGGTTTTGGGAGTGATTGAAAATGGCAAAGCTGAGCGCGTTTGCAGATGAAGTGACGGATGATTTTCGCGGCCAGGTCGAGTTTCTCGCGCAGGAGAAGGTCGGCTATATCGAGCCGCGGTTCGTGGACAAGAAGAACCTCATGGACCTGGGTAAGAAGGAGCTGGCGGAGGTCCGCAAGCTGATCCGGGACCACGGCCTCAAAGTCAGCGCGATCGGCTCGCCCATCGGCAAGGTCAAGCTGGATCAGCCCTTCAAGCCGCACCTGGACCGGTTCAAGCACGCGGTCGAGCTGGCCCAGTATCTCGAAACGCCCTTCATCCGCATGTTCAGCTATTATGCCCCCGAGGGCAAGAACATCGACGACTACCGCTTCCAGGTCATGGACCGCATGGTGGCCAAGCTGGAAGTGCTCGCGGGGACCGATGTCACGATGGTCCACGAGAACGAGGCCCACATCTACGGCCACTCGGCCGCCAACTGCGCGGACCTCGTCAAGACAATCGATTCCCCGAAGCTGCGGCTGGCCTACGATCCCGCCAACTTCGTCTGGGGCGAGAAGCTCACCAACAACGTCGCGGTCTGCTGGCCGGTGATGAAGCCGTACGTGGTCCACATCCACATCAAGGACTGGAAGCTCGGCGCCGCCGACGTCGGCAGCATGCCCGGCCAGGGCGATGGCCAGATCAAGGAGCTGCTGGCCGAGCTGGCAGCCCTGAAGTACGACGGGTGCATGACGATGGAGCCCCACCTGCAGGCGGGCGGCCAGTTCGGCGGCTCGACCGGGCCGGAGCTGTTCTCCAAGGCCATCGCGGCCGTGCGGAAGCTGGCCAAGGAAATCGGTCTGAAACTGAACTGAGGTTCGTAGTCAGGTAGGATGGGCTTCAGCCCATGCGGATCGTGCGGTATGGCAAGAGGATATCCACATGGACCGACACCCGTCCTGCGTCTTTGGCTGCATGGGCTAAAGCCCATCCTACAAGGAGTTGAACATGAAGACATGGAACTTCGGCGTGGTCGGCGCGGGACTGATCGCGGATTTCCACGCCCGCGCCATTCGTGACATCCCCAATGCCAAGTTCGTCGCCTGCTGCGACACCGTGGCCCCGAAGGCCGAGGCCCTCGCCGCCAAGTATGGCGCCCGGGCTTATACCCGTTTTGAGGAAATGGTTCGTAGCGACGACATCGATATCGTGACCATCGCGACGCCGAGCGGGCTGCACATGGAGCCGACGATTGCGGCGGCCCAGGCCGGCAAGCACGTGATTTGCGAGAAGCCTGTCGAGATCACTCTGGAGCGGATCGACGCCATGATCCAGGCCCACAAAAAGGCCGGCACCCGGCTGGGCGGCATCTTCCCGTACCGGTTCAACGACCTGATGGTGCCGTTGCGGGAGGCGATCCAGACCGGCCGGTTCGGCACGATCACGTATGCCGGCGTCTACGTTCCCTGGTGGCGGACCGACGCTTACTACAAGGATTCCTGGCACGGGACCTGGAAGCTCGACGGCGGCGGGGCCTTGATGAACCAATCCATCCACATGATCGACATGCTCTGCGACCTGATGCCGCCGATCGAGTCGGTACAGGCCTACACCGCGACGCTGGGCCACACGATGCAGACCGAAGATACGGCGGTGGCGGTCCTGCGCTACACCACCGGCGCGTTGGGCGTCATCTACGGCACGACCGCCTCTTTCCCGGGCCAGTTCCGCCGCTTCGAGCTCACCGGCACCAAGGGCACGGTCATCAACGTCGAGAACAGCATCACCGTCTGGCAGTTCGCCGACGAGCGGCCCCAGGATGAGCAGGTCCGCCAGAAGTTCACGGCCATCAAGGGCGGCGGTGGCGTCGCCGACCCGGCGGCCATCACTCACGAGAACCACACGCGCAATTTCAAGGCCTTCCTCGAAGCCCTCCAGACCGGCCAGGATTTCTGGATCAGCGGTCCCGAAGCCCGTAAGGCGGTCGAGGTCATTCTCGCCATCTACCGCTCGGCGAAAGAGCAGCGGCCCATCAAGCTGACGTGAGATCGGAAATTCGAAACTCGAATATCGAGATCCGAAACAAGCGCCCGGGCTCGTATGTCTCAATCAACAGCATGAGCCTCAGTCTGTCATTGCGAGCGCCGCGAGGCAATCTCAATCTGCGGAGTTGAGATTGCTTCGCCGCTGCGCTCCTCGCAATGACATGCGGATGGTTTCCACCGTGCAGTTGTGACCTCTTGGGAGGCTCTCAGCCAGGTCGCATGCTGCTCACGATGGGACGCTGAGGACCTCGTGGGGTTGCACGCCGGCCCGGGTGCTGATATGGGTGATCGCTTCGCGCCAGGACTCCGGGTTGTACTGATCGATGACCAGATCGACGGGGATATCGTAGGGTCCGCTGCCATTGTCGATGGCCGCGACGCGGATATGGCCGACTTCCGAGGTGAAATGCGAACAGGCGGTGGCCAAATCGCGCGAGAAAGGCCCGATCCCGCAGCGGCGGGGCGGATACGTGCTGACGATCCGAATGTTGTACGGCATCGGTGCTCTCTCCGTGCCCAACATATCGGGCGTCGTGCGGAACGGGACCGCACGACGCCCGAAGAGCATACGGAGCACCGTTTCCCGGTGTTTGGACCGTTCGCTGCAAATGACGACCGGGTCAGAGCGTGGCCATGACGCCGCGGGTGTACCCGACCGACTCGGCCAATCCCGGCAGCGGATCGTTCTCCGACTTCTCGTACTCGAACGAGACGATGCCGGTGTAGTTGATCTTGACGAGCGTGCGCAGGACCTGCGGGATATCGATCACGCCGCGGCCGACCTCGGTGGCGCCGCCCTTGGCGTCGGCGGCCGTCACGTCCTTGATATGGATGTCCAGGTGACGGTCGGCGAACTCCAGGATCGAGGCGACCGGGTCCACGCCGGCGCGGATCGTGTGGCCAATGTCGTTGCACAGCCCGATGCGCCGGTCGAGGTCCTTGATCTTCTCCATGATCGTCGCGGGAACGGGGTAGACCTTATCCCCCGGGCCGTGATTGTGGATGGCGACCTTGATGTCGTATTCCTTGACCTTTTTGTCCACCAGCGGCAGCAACTCGGGCACCGGCACGCCGATGATGACCCGCATGCCGGCCGCCTTGGCGTAGTCGAACGCCCGATTAACCTGGGCCTCGTCCCGCATGTAGATGACGCCGCCGCCGTAGAGGTCGATGCCCGCGGCTTTCACCTGGTCCGCGGCCGCGCGGATCTGCTCCGGCGTGCTGTCCATCGCCAGGTGGACATCTTTCAGAGCGATGTGCCTGAGACCGACCCGGTTCGTCATTTCCAGGGTCTTGGCCAGGTCGAACTTCCGGAGCGTGTACGACGCCAGGCCCAGCTCGAACGGCAGGGCCCGCCCCCGCGCCGGAACGGCACTCTCGGACCGCTTCTTACGACCCTTGGTCTTGCCGCGCTCGGCGCCCCAGGCCGGGCTCGTGACCAGAGCGGCAACCCCCGCCGCGACCTGCAGGAATTCTCGTCTGTTGTGATTCTGCTTCATAAGCACCGTCTCCTTCACAAACCAGGATGTATCTGTCGACCGGGCGGGCCGTGCCCGCTCGGCTGGTGGTGTCGCCAGGTGACAACCATCATAGCGACCCGGTCGCTCCGGGACAACGATTTCCTCCCTCCCGCCGCCTGTCCGTCGCCGACATGCACGACAGAACAGCGGCCAACGCCCCGCACGTCATTGCGAGCGCAGCGAAGCAATCTCAATGCCACGGCTTGAGATTGTCTCGTCGGCCGGTGGTCTCCTCGCCATGGCGTGGCTCTGGCCCTGATTGCCACTTGGTGTTGTGCACTTGGCCGCCGCCGCGGGGCGCGCGGTTCGGCCACCTCCTGCACAAAATGACGATTCTTCGGGATGGAATGAGGTTCCCTATTGGACGGCGCTCGACCATAATGAGAACATCCCCGAAAAGGGATGTTGTCGGTGAAATGCCGCATGAATCGGCCGCGGCGGGTCGAGGGATGTACCGTGCTTCGCAAGGCATTCACGCTGATCGAGCTTCTCGTGGTCATCGCCATCATCGCGCTGCTCATGGGAATTCTGCTGCCGACGCTGAGCCGGGTGAAACGGCATGCGGCCGGCAGTGCGTGCCTGGCCAACCACCGGTCCCTGGCCACCGCCTGGGTCATGTACGCCGATGAGAATGACGGCTATCTCGTTCCGACCCAGGTGGTTTCCGGCCAAAGAACGGCCTGGGTGCAGGTGCCCCAGGACGAAGCCGGGCACCCCACGGCGGCCCAGACGACCGCCTGCACGCTCGACGACAAGACCCGCGGCATCGAGCGCGGGTTGATCTTTCCGTATGTCAAGAGCCGCAAAGTCTTTCTGTGTCCCGCCGACCGCCGGCTGACGATCGGCATCGAGGATTGCCGCAGCTATTCCATGATCGGCTGCCTGAACGGACAATTGCCCGGCAGTGCGTACTACAAGTACCAGATCCGCAAATACAGCCAGATCAAGTCGCCCGGGGAGAAGTATATGCTCGTGGAGGAGGCCGATTCCCGCGGTTTCAACTCCACCTGGTGGACCTTGGCGACCCGGGAAATGGGCTACGACCCCGTGCAATGGTGGAGTCCGCTGGCCATCTGGCACGGCGACAGCAGCACGCTGGGCTTC
Source organism: Planctomycetota bacterium (assembly GCA_025459125.1). GTDB lineage: Bacteria > Planctomycetota > Phycisphaerae > Sedimentisphaerales > Anaerobacaceae > PLanc-01. The sequence goes on from JALORE010000039.1 coordinate 8,745, forward strand.
TGTGACGGGCACGCGGAGTCTCACCGCTGGCGGGAAGAACTGACCCGGCAACTGGCCCAGAAGACGGTGCTGCCGGGCCAGAATTACGGGATCACCAAAGTGCCGGACGGCCGCCGGACCGATGTCGATTACATGGATTACGGCTGGGCCTACAAGTTCGGACAAAAATGAACGGTTGTGGGGAAGGAGGCAGAGAAATGAACCAGAAGCTGGCAGGCATCATGTTGTTGTGCAGTCTCGTTTGGGTCGGCCCGGCCTGGGCCATCACCGGCACCTACGTCGACATCTCGCCGGCCAATACCGTGGCGGTCAACGGCACGGCCCCCTGGTGCAGCACGGCCGCGGTGGCGGGTTTGTGGCAGCAGCGAGCCTTCTGCAACAAGGGCACGGTCTATCAGGGCCAGGGCGCCAACGGCATGGACCTGAAGACCACCATCGGCGGCCTGGTGCCGGGGCAGGTGTATGACATCTACGCCATCTACTGGACCAAGAGCATCGGCGAAAACTGGGGTATGCTCGCCGGCGTGGACCCCAATCGTGCCTACGCCACCTGGTACAACTTCGAGAACGGCACGAAGACCGGCCCGACCGAGGTGGCCGGCGCCATCTTCGAGATGGAGGGCCTGATCGGAGCCGCCACGGCCGACAAGGATGGGAACCTGGGGGTCTACACGTTCAACCACGCCCACGTCACCACGAGTCATCGCGCCTGGGTGGACGGCTTCTCGTATCAGCAGGCCTTCTTCGCCTATAATCCGCAGCCGACACACCGTGCGACCGCCGTCCCGCTGGATGCCCAACTGAGCTGGTCCACGGTGCTCGACCCTGCCAACCCGGCGCAGCGGCGTTCGGGAGTGACGGAGCACTGGGTCTATTTCAGTGAATCACCGCGCCTGGCGGACGGCGATCTGCTGGCGAAGGTGCCCGGTCCCACGGAACGCGTCAAGCCGCCGGCTCTGCGGGCCAACCAGCGGTATTACTGGGCGGTCGATGAGCATCTGGCGGATGGCAGCTACGTCTTGGGCCTGACCTGGACGTTTGAGACGGTCAAGACCCTGGCCAGTTTCGATCCCCCGGCGGGCCGCCAGCCGGCGAATGCCCGCGCCAAAACCGGAGAGACCGTTGTGTTCACGGTCCAAGCCGCCGTGCCCGGCGCACCGGGCCTGCCGGTCGGCTACCGCTGGTACCGCGGTCTGCCCGGCGATACGAGCCGGCCTCTGGCGGACGAACCCGGCCATATCGCCGGGGCGCAGACCGCGCAGTTGAGCATCATCGTCGCACGGACCGATGAGGATAGTTACTTCTGCCGCGCGACCAGTGACGCTGGCTTTACCGATTCCAGCGCGGCGACCCTGCTGGTCAAACGCATGCTGGCCTGGTACAAGTTCGACGGCAACCTCACCGATGCGGTTGGCACTCGGCACGGGACCATGACAAACCCGACCTACGTGGCCGGAAAAGACGGCAAGGCCCTGAGCTTCGACGGCACCAACTGCGTCGACCTGGGACGCGAGAGCTTCCCGAAAGCCGGCTTGGGCAACGGTCTCGGCGCGGGGGCCGTGTCATTCTGGATCAACACGCCGAAGACCGACATCAGTTTCGTCGGCACGTTCAACGACGGCACGACGACGGCATTCCGCGTTGAGTACACCGCCGGCAATTCCCTGTCCTTCCTGGCCCGTGACGACGGCGGCGTGAATCTGACCCGCGCGATCAACCCGGCCGGCTCCATCCTGAACGCCTGGCATCTGGTCACGTGCACGTGGGACGCCGAAACGGGCGACGCCGCCATCTACCTGGACGGCGTGAGCACCGGATTGGCCCGGAGCGGCCAGCCGTCCCGGTTTGCGCCGTGGCAGTATCCGATGGTGATCGGGGCCCGGCAGAACCGCGCGACCGTCGAATGGTTCTACGTGGGCGCCATGGACGACTATCGCCTGTACAATTACCCCCTGAGTCCTTATGAAGTAGCGGAACTGTACACCGCGCTGGCCGGCGGCAAGATTTGCGTGGAGTATCCCGTGGGCGATCTGAACCGGGACGGCGTGGTGGATCAGATGGACCTGGAGATGTTGCGTTCGAACTGGTTGCAATGCGGCTGGGTGCCCGCCACGGCCTGTGAGTTCAAGCTCGATCTCGCCGAGGTGAAGGCCCTGCTCTCCGCGTGGCTGGCGGAACTGGATACACCGGTCGCCAAGTAAGCGCGCGTTGGGTCGGTTTTGGAACAAGGAACTGGAGAAGCAAATGAGGAGTCTGCCATGATGGAAGCAGGTCAGGGGTTGGATCGACGTCATTTTCTCGCCGCCGCCGGGCTGACGGGCGCCGCCGCCTTGTTCCCCTGGGCTACGGCTGTGCCGGGCGAGCTCTCCGCTCCCAGGAAGCAGGGGGCTACCGTCCGCGCGGTGTTTCTCTATCCGCCGTCCGAGACCTTCGCCGGCAAGCCGGACGGTTGGTGGAGCTGGCCCGGCAACGAATTCGATACGGAGGGACGCCAGAAACAGTATATGACGGCCCTGGCCGATATGGAGAAGCGCCTGGGCATGAAGATTCTGACGGAGAACCGTTCTGTCGCCAACAACGCGGGCGCGCAGCAGGTGATTCGCGAGTTGGAGACCTCCCCTCCGGACGGCCTGTTGCTGATCATGTTCTACAATGTCAGCTTGCCCCAGGCCGACCTGTTCCTGGCCGCGGCGCAGAAACTCAAGCTGCCGGTGATCTTCTATGTCGGACTCGGGGTCAAGCATGGCCCCATTACGGCCTACCGCCGGCCGGGAGTCTACTTCATCCAGTCCCTGGAGAACCTTGGGGCTATCGAAGCCGGGATGCGGATGCTCAACACGCGGAAGTACCTGAAGCAGTCTCTCATTCTCAGCATCAACGAGGCCGAGAAACCCCGCGCAGAGACGGAGCCGTTCCTCGGGGTCAAAGTCCGCGTCATTCCTTTCTCCCGGTATGCGGAGCGTTTCCATCAGGTGGAGCTGACGCCGGCGGATCAGAGTCTGATGAAGGACTTCACCCGCAAGGCCACCGAGAATCGGGGTGTCACGGAGGAAGGCTTCCAGAACGCCCTGCGGGCTCACCTGGCCCTCAGCGCCCTGCTGCGCGACGAGCAGGCCGATGGTCTCACGATGAACTGTCTGCGCCGCGGCATGCTCAAGCCCTGCGTGAGCTTCATGCTGCTCAACAACACGCTGACGCCGGCGATTTGCGAAAACGACTTGCCCGCGGCGTACACGCAATTGCTGGGGCAATACCTGATTGGCCGGCCCGGCTTCCAGCACAATCCCTGCTACGAGACCGAGAAGAACCATTATTACGCTTCGCACTGTACGTGCCCGACCAAGGTGTACGGTCCGAACGGGCCGGAGTTGCCGTACCTGGTGCGGCGCTATGCCCACTCGAATGAAGGGAGCTGCGCGGTGCAGATCTTCTGGAAGGCGGGCGATCCCGTCACCATGGTGCGCTACTATCCGGGCGAGAAGCCCGCGCTGGACGTCTATGCCGGCCGGGTCGTGGTGTCCCATCCGATGCCGCCCGCCGGGGGGTGTACGACCAACGTGGAGATCGAGATCACCGACCGCACGGACGCCTGCATGGTCAAGGGGCATCACAACCTGCTGTTCTGCGGCGATTTCGCCCGCCAGTTCCGGCTGTTTGCCCAGTTGTACCAGATGGAGCTGGCCCAGACCGGATACCAGGGGCCCTGGCCGCTCTGAGCCGGAGGCAGCGTCCCGCGCGAAGAGGAAAAGGGGACATTCTACTTTTTCATCCTTTTCGCTGTCGGGGCTGACTGAAAAAGTAGAATGTCCCCTTTTCCCCATCCCGTTAGCTGTTGAGCGGATCGTTGTATCTTATAGGCCCTTACGGGCACAATGGAAACCAAGGCCGTCGGCCTTGCCGATACCACCCGGGGCGCGTTTGCCGTGGGCAAAGGAGTCGGATGCGTTGACAGTCAGTGACCCCCATGATATCTATGGGGCGACCGGACTAACTGAAACCTCATGATTTGCGAGGAGTATCTTATGCAAGAGGCCAGGCCAGGAAAGATGGAAAGAACCGTATCGCGGCGTGACTTTCTGCGGACCTCCGTGGCGGCCGGGGCCGGCGTGGCCCTGCCCATGATCGTTCCTGCCTCGGTGTTCGGCGCTGCGGCGCCGAGCAAACGGATTGCGGTCGGCTGCATCGGGGTCGGCCGAATGGGGACGGGAGACCTCAAGGAGGCCCTGGGCATTCAGCAGGTGCAGGTCGTGGCCGTCTGTGACCTCGACAGCAGGAGAGCACAGGTCGCCAAAAAGACGGTGGAGTCCGCCTACGCCAAACGGAGTCCCGGCGGGAATTACCAAGGCTGCGCTGTGTATGGCGACTTCCGGGAGCTGGTCGCGCGGGGCGACATCGACGCGGTCCAGATCGCCACGCCGGACCACTGGCACACCCTGCCTGCTCTGGCGGCGGCCCGGGCCGGCAAGGACATCTTCCTGCAGAAGCCGCTGACACTGACGATCCAGGAAGGGCGCATTCTGAGCGACACGGTCCGCCGCTACAACCGGATCTTCCAGGTCGGCAGCCAGCAGCGCTCGGACAAGGAATTCCGCACGGCCTGTGAGCTGGTTCGCAACGGGCGGATCGGCAAGATTCAGCGGATTCTGGTTGGCTTCGGCACCGATCCCGGCTGTGAGCCCAAGCCAACCATGCCGGTGCCGGAGAATCTGAATTACCAGATGTGGTTGGGCCCGGCTCCGTGGGCGCCTTATACTGAGGAACGCGTGCATCCGCAGAACAGCATCTCCGCCCGGCCGGGTTGGCTCCGCATTTCCGACTACGGGGCGGGCATGATCACCGGCTGGGGCAGCCACCACCTCGATATCGCCCAGTGGGGCATGGGTACCGAGGACACCGGGCCGGTCGAGGTTCAGGGTGAGGCCGAGTTTCCGACGGATGGACTCTGGGATGTGCACGGGCCGTTCCGCATCGAGTACACGTATGCCAACGGCGTCAAAGTCATCTGCGCCGATGAAAAGAAGGTCAAGGGCGGTGTCACTTTCGAGGGCGACAAGGGCTCAGTCTGGGTCACGCGCGGACGTATCGATGCCAATCCCAAGTCGATCCTGCAGGAGACGATCGGCGCCGGCGAGACGAAGCTCTACGTGAGCAATCATCACAAGGCCAATTTCTACGAGTGCGTCCAGTCGCGCCAACCGACCATTGCGCCGGTGGAAGTGGCGCATCGGTCGTGCACGATCTGCCTCCTGGGCGATATCGCCATGCGTCTCGGCCGCAAGCTGCGCTGGGACCCCGCCCGGGAGCAGTTCGTCAACGATGCCGAGGCGAACAAGATGCTCTCCAAACCAATGCGGGCCCCGTGGACATTATAGGTCCTGGGGCGTGCCTGGGGTCCTTTTCTTTTGAGGAGACGTGCATGGGTCATCGACAATGGGGATCGGCTCTCGCGGCCGTTCTGTTGCTGACGCCGGCCGGTCTATGGGCGCAGGACCCGCAGCCTTCTGCCGAGGAAATCGCGAAAATGCAGGCGGCGGCGCCCCGCAAGCCCCGGGTCACGCCGGGCCAGCCGCGCAAGCTCCTGGTCTTCTCCCGTTCCTGGGGCTATCAGCACACCGCCCGGCCGTTCGGAGCCAAGGCCATCCAAATTCTGGGCCGCCAGACCGGCGCCTTCGAGGCGGTTCTCACGGAAGACGATGCCCTGTTCGAGCCGCAGGCTCTCCGGCAGTTCGACGCGGTGGTCCTCAACAACACCAACGAAGAGATTTTCCTGCCGGAGGATTTCGCGAAGTTGGCGGCGCCGGAGCAGGTCAAGGCCAAGCAACGCGATGAGAGGCTCAAGAAGAGCTTCGCCGAGTACCTGCGGGCCGGCGGCGGGCTGGCTGTGATCCATGCCGGCGTCGCGAGCTTTCGGGACTGGCCCGAGTTTGGCAGCATCGTCGGGGCGCGGTTCGACAACCATCCCTGGGGCGCCGGGTCCACCGTCGTGGTCCGTGTGGAAGAGCCGGAGCACCCGGTCGCCGCCGCGTTCCAGGAGCCGTGTTTCATCGTGACCGATGAGATCTATCAGGTGACGGCGCCGTATTCCCGTGACCACCTGCGGGTCCTGCTGAGTCTGGATGCCGCGCGCACGCGGACCACGCCCGAGCAGACGAAGAACGTTCACCGCCAGGACATGGACTTTGCCATGACCTGGATCAAGAGCTACGGCCAGGGCCGGGTGTTCTATTGTGCCTTCGGCCATCAGCACGAGTTGTTTTGGAATCCCCTCATCCTGCAGCACTATCTTGATGGGATTCAGTTTGCCTTGGGGGACCTGAAGGCCGACACCACCCCCAGTGCGCAGCTCACGAAGAAGTAAGAGGGGCAGGAGTTCAGGAATGAATAAGAAGACCGTTCGCGCCGGGATTGTCGGTGCGGGCTTCTCCGCGTCGTTCCATTTCGAGGCGATTCACAAGGTGCACAGCACCAACGTCGAGATCAAAGGGGTCCACGCCCTGGAGGGCGCGGCGGCCTACGCTCAGAAACGGGATATCGCCGTCTACGATTCGCTGGAGCGGCTGCTGGACGACGTGGATGTGATCCATTGCTGTGCGACCGCCTCGGCACATGAGCCGATCGCCATTGCGGCGCTGCAGCGCAACAAGTACGTCATCGTGGAGAAGCCCTTGACCGGCTTCTTCGGCGACGGCTCCGAGGACTTCAATGGGGAGGTCTTCCCCAAGGAAACCGCCCGGGAGAAAGCCCTCGCCAGCATCGAGCGCATGTTGCAGGCCGAAAAGAAGAGCAAGGGACGGATCCTCTACGCCGAGAACTGGATCTACGCTCCCTCCATCCAGAAGGAGCGGGAGATCATTGAAAAGACCGGGGCCCAGGTCCTGTGGATTCACGCGGAAGAGGCCCACAGCGGTTCCCACGCGCGGACATACGCGTATTGGAAGTACTCCGGCGGGGGCGTGATGATCGGCAAGGGCTGCCACCCCCTGACCGCGGCCCTGTATCTCAAGCGGGTCGAGGGCAAGGCCCGGACCGGCCGGCCCATCCGGCCCCAGACCGTCACCGCCCGCATCCACGCGCTGACGCGCATGCCCGGCTTCCGCGACGAGGGCCATATCCGGTCCAACTACTTCGATATCGACGACTTCTCCGTGATGCACGTCGTCTTTGATGACGGCACGCTCGCAACGATCTTCGCCTCGGACATCATCCTGGGCGGGATTCACAACTGGCTGGAGGTTGCGGCCAATAACCATCGGACGCTCTGCAACATCAACCCCAGCACGGCCATGCAGACCTACAACCCGGTCGAGGCCAATTTCCAGGACATCTACGTGGTCGAGAAGATCGGGACCAAGCAGGGCTGGACGTGCCCCTCGCCCGACGAGGATTGGTTCACCGGCTACCCGCAGGAGATCGAGGCGTTCTATCGCACGGTAGCCTATGGCGAGCCGGTGGAAAGCGACAGCGGCATCGCCGCCGACTGCATCTCGACGATCTACAGCGCCTACGTTTCCGCGGAGCGCAACGGCGCGGAAGTGCCGATCAAGACATTCTGAAAACCCGGTCTCCCCTGTCCTGGCGAGCGCAAGACAATTTCTCGTGCGACCGTTTGAGATTGCTTCGTCGCTTTGCTCCTTGCGTGACGTGGGCGGGTGTCCTCCTGGGAGAAAAGGATGACCAACGAGCAATGGGAGCAACTGCTGGCCGTGCTGAACGGTGCGGTCGTCGATCCGCTGCCGGTCGGCTTCATCATCGACAGTCCCTGGCTGCCCGGCTGGGCGGGCATGTCGATCCTGGACTACTATGCCGGTGATGGGCACTGGCTGGCCGCCAACCTTCAGGCCGCGCGGACCTTCCCGGAAGTCCTCTTTCTGCCGGGTTTCTGGTCCGAGTTCGGCATGTGCACGGAGCCGTCCGCGTTCGGGACCCGGTGCCGCTGGGCCGAGCACGAGCTGCCGTTTGCGGAGAAGATTCTCAAGACCGTGGAAGATGTCCGGGGCCTGCCCAAGCCGGACGTCAGAACCGATGGGCTGCTGCCGTTCGCGGCGCGCCGGCTCCAGCTTCACCGCCATGCCATCGAGGAGGCCGGGCACTCGATCCGGTTCGCCGTCTCGCGCGGCCCGCTGAATATCGCCACGTTTCTCCTGGGAACGACCGAGTTCCTGATGGCGATCCGCACGAATCCCGAGGAGACGCATCAGCTTCTGACGCTCGTGACGGATTTCGTCGTCGATTGGCTGCAATACCAGAAAGAATGTCTGCCGTCGATTGGGGGTGTCTTCATTCTTGACGACATCGTCGGTTTTCTGGGCGAGGCGGATTTCCGCAGTGCGGCGCTGCCGTATCTCCAGCGTGTCTTCGGTTGCCTGGACGTGCCGGTCCGCTTCTTCCACAATGATGCCCCGGGACGCATCAGTGCGAAGTTCCTGGCCGAGATCGGCATCAATCTCTTCAACTTCAGTTTCGAGCATTCGCTGGTGCAAATGCACCAGTGGGCCGGCCCGGGCGTGACGCTGCTGGGGAATATCCCACCGCGGGATGTCCTGGCCCAGGGGACGCCCGCCGACGTGGCAGCCAGCGTGCGGGCGGCCCTTGAACCTCTGGCCGACAGACGCCGGATTATCCTGTCCTGTGGCGGAGGCCTGCCGCCCGGCGTGCCGAGTCAGAACCTCTCCGCCGTCCTGGAGGCCCGCGGCCGCTGATACAGACGCGCGGAGATCTCGGCGTTAGTGCCTCCAGCGAATGAGCGTTCAGCCCTTTCTTGTCACCTCCGCGCAGGCGCGGGGCCACGCAGGCGAGATGTTTCGGGATTCCCGCCGGCGCGGGAATGACAGAGGACAGGAGCCATCTTCATCGTGTTAGAGGCTGGGTGCCATGCCTACGCTCGCGCAGGCATGTCTGCGCAAAGCCGTAGACATGGCACCCGAACTGCCAGTTTCTGTGGGGGAGCGCCGCGAGCCTGCCCTCGACCGGATCGAGGGCGGGGCAAGCAATGATATGCCGAGGCCTGTTACTCGTATCACGTCTCGCCCAGCCGGCGCCACTGGCGGCCGTCGGCTTCCACGAGAGCGTCGGCCTGGGGGAAGCTCTCACTGCCGGCGGCGTACTCAGCCGGTCCGCTCGGATGATTCTGCCAGGCTTCCAGCACCGGCATCAGGAGCCGCCAGGTTACCTCGATGCCGTCGAACCGCGTGAAGAGCGTCTGATCGCCGAGCATGCAGTCGAGGAGCAGCCGCTGGTACGCCTCGGGCATTTCCATGCCGAACAGGTCCTTGTAGCTGAACGTCATCTTCAGGGTGCCGATGCAGATCTTCGAGCCCGGGTGCTTGGCCTGGAACCGCAGTGAGATCCCTTCCTCGGGCTGGATGCGGAAGATGAGCACGTTGGGTGGCATCTGCTCCAGTCCCACCGAGCCGAACAGCGAGTGCGGGATTTCCTTGAAGGTCACGGCGATTTCCGTGTCCTTGCGGGCCAGGCGTTTGCCTGTGCGCAGGTAGAAGGGCACATCCTTCCACCGCCAGTTGTCGATGAGCAGCCGCGCCGCGACGAACGTTTCCGTCCGGGAGCCGGGGGCGACCCCTCCTTCCTGGCGATAGCCGGGTACCGGCCCGCCGCCGATCCGGCCGGGTCCGTATTGGCCGCGTACGATCCGGCACTTGGCGGAGGGATTGCCGGTCGCGAGATCTCCCGAGCCGCACACGAAAGGCCGGACGGCTCGCAGCAGCTTGATCTTCTCGTCCCGGACCTGGTCCGCGTCGAACGAGTTGGGCGGCTCCATCGCCACGAGCGCCAGCATCTGCAGCATGTGGTTCTGGAAGATGTCGCGCAGGGCTCCGGACTGGTCGTAGTAGCTCGCCCGGTGCTCCACGCCCAGCGTTTCGGCGATCGTGATCTGGACGTTGTCGATGTGGTTGCGGCCCCAGATTGGCTCGAAGATCGCATTGGCGAAGCGGAAGATCATGATGTTCTGGACCGTCTCTTTGCCCAGGTAATGATCGATGCGGTAGACCTGCGATTCCTCGAACCACTTGGCGATGACGTTGTTGAGCTGGGTGGCGCTGCGCAGATCGCGGCCGAAGGGCTTCTCCACCATGAGCCGGACCCGCCGGTGGCATTCGGGATCGCCTTTCCACGAGAACCCGGCGGCGCCGAGGTGCTCGATGATGGTCTCATAGAGCAACGGCGGGACCGAGAGATAGAACAGGTCGCACCGGTCGATCCCGTGTTTCTTCCGCAGCTCGGTCAGCCTGGTCTTCAGCCGCTCATAGGTGGAGGGGTCGTCATATTCACCCCGGAGATAATAGAGCTTTTCGAGGAACGCCGGCGGCGCCTCGAGGGGGCCATTGCCGGAGTTCTCCCGGATGGCGCTGGCCGCCAGCTCCCGGAACTGCTCGTCGGAGTACTCCGTCCGGCCGCAGCCCAACAGGCAGAACTGCTCGTGCAGCAGGCCGCGCTGCTGGATTTGCGCGAGGCTGGGCAGCAGTTTCCGGCGGGCCAGGTCACCCGAGGCGCCGAAAACGGTGATCGCAGTCGGGGGCGTCGGGGTCTCGGCGCAAATCATTTCCATCCCTGCCAGGAAGGGATGGACCTCACGATTCGCCATGATCTCACCTCGAAGAGGGAGTCACAAAACCGCGGTCGCGCCGGCCGCGTCAAACCCTACTGGTCGTCCACCGGCTCGAATTCGTCTTTGCCCGCGCCGCATTCCGGACACGCCCATTCATCGGGCAGATCCTGAAACGCGGTGCCGGGCGCTACGCCGTTGTCGGGGTCGCCGACCGCGGGATCGTACAAATAGCTGCACAGGAGACATCGATATTTCATGATCGATTCCTTGTTCTGAATACGCGGTGGGCCCCGGCATTCACAGCCCCAGGGCTCCCAGGTACCGCCGCAATTCGGCCAGATGACGGACCTCTTCCCGGATGATGGCCTCGACCTTCTCCCGGCCGGCGCGGGCCGGGACCAGTTCCTTCAAACCCACGTAATACAGGATGGAGTTCTTCTCCGCGCCGATGGCGATGTCGAGCAGCTCGGACGACGATTCCTTGCCGGTCAGCTTCTCCGTGCGGCTCCTCATGCCCTCGTACCCGCGGTCGTCGGCCATCGCCTGCAGGTACAGCGAGGCCTCACCCTCAGGATCGAAGGTGGTCCCGCCCTTCTCCTGGTCGCTCACAGCCTTGCGCATCTCCTGGAATGTTCGCAGGTGATTGTCCTCCACGCCTGCCAGGCGCTGGAACAATTCTTTGACCTGCCGATCGGAGGTCTTCCCGGCGGCCTCACGATAGAACTTCGCGCCGTTGCGCTCGATCTGTTCCGCCATCTCGAACACTTCATCGGCGTTGAATGTGATGCTCATACTCTCTCCTTTGCGTCGGACCGGTGGCTACTTGCGTTCACCCATCTGGTGGTCCAGCATCAGCAGGGCGCCGGGGGCGTTGGCGGCCATCTTGAGCATCTGGACGATGCGGTCGGCCGACGCTTCCTCCTCGACCTGCTCTTTGACGAACCACTGCAGCAGGCCGGCCGTGGCATAATCCTTTTCCGCCAGCGCCAGGTTCATCAGCTTGTCCATGCGCCCGGTGATGTGCTGCTCATGCTTCAGCGCCGCTTCGAACGCCGCCAGGGGCGATTTCCACTCCCGCGCGGGCTCCTGGATCGCCTGCAGCACGACCCGGCCGCGACACTCATGGATGAACTCGAAGAACTTCAGCGCATGGGCGTGCTCTTCCCGGGCCTGGACCTTCATCCAGGCCGCGAAACCAGGCAGGTTCTGCGATTCGAACCACGCCGACATGGCCAGATACAGGTACGAAGAGTACAGTTCTTCGTTGATCTGCTCGTTTAGAGCTTTTGCCATCTTGTCGTTGATCATGTTACTTCACCTCCCATAGTCCGTGCAGGTTACAGTATTCGCGCGCGATGATACGCTCGGCCCCCAGGGGGAAGACCGCTTCGGGTGCCCCACCGGGCCGCAGAGACTGACGGTAGACCTTGCCGTCCGTGATGACCTCAATCCACTCGATGTAGTGCTTCTCTTCCATCGGATGGGGGATGCTGCCGACTTTCACCTTGACCGCCCCGTTGGACTGCTCGATCACTGGGACGTGCTTCTCCTTTCCCTGGTCGGCCGATTTGGGCGCCAGATGCACCATCGGTTTGCCACAGCAGGAGGGGTTGCCGTCGCCGGCGGTCAGGACCTCCAGGATATTGCCGCACACGGCGCACTTGTAGACTTGCAGCTTCTCTGCCATTCGTTTTCTTCCCTTTCCTTTTCCAGAGTATTCGAGGGACCTGCGGACACGCGGTTGGTCCGCGCCGCCCGTCAGGCGTTCTTTCCCGGGCCAATGTTGGCGTTGCGTTCGAGACCCGGCGCGCGGCCGGGGGTCTCGTTTACTTGGTGATTCCTGCGGCCTGGTGTTTGGCGAGGATCTGATCGGCCAGCCCCTCCAGCGCCGCCAAATCCTCCGGCTTCGGCAAGCCCTTGGCGATCACGGGCGGGAGCAACTCCACCTTCAGATTCACCAGCAGGCCCGCAAGCTGTTCCACCATCTTGCCGCCCCAGCCGAAAGAGCCGATGATCGAGGCGAATCTCGTCTTGGGCCGCAGGGCATTGGCCACGAAAGCCGCGTAAGCGGTCTTGGGATGCGCCCCGGTCAGGACCGTGGGCGAGCCGAGCACGACCGTGGCGGCGTCCACGAGAGCAATGGCCAGCCGGCCCAGGTCCGCCGAGGTCAGGTTGAACTGCTTGACGATGATGTCCCGCTCGACCAGGGCCTTCGAAAAATGCTCGACCATCAGTTTCGTACTCTCGTGCATCGAGACATAGGCCAGCACGACCTCGTTCTTGACCCGGTCGCCGACCCAGTCTTTGTAAGCGGTAACGATCATCTCGGGCCGGCCGTGCACGGGGCCATGGCTGGGGGCGATCATGTCGATCGCGAACCGGCTGAGTTTCTCCAGATTCTTCTTTATGATCGTCCGGAAGGGCATCATGATCTCGGCGTAGTACCGTTTGGCGGATTCATAGGCCAGCGGTTCGTCCTCGACGTACAGACTGCTCGTCGCCAGATGCGAGCCGAAGAAATCGCAGGGGAAGAGAATCCGATCCTCGGCCAGATACGTGCACATGGTTTCCGGCCAATGAACCCACGGGATATCGAAGAACTGGAGCGTCTTGTCCCCGAGGGATAGGGTCTGGCCGTCCGCAATCGTGAGGAACTTGTCCTCGTCCAGGCGCAGAAGGTCGATGAGCATCGCTTTGCACTTGGCGTTCGTGACGACCTGGGCGTGCGGGTAGCGCGCCAGCACGGCCGGGATCGAGCCGGAATGATCCTGCTCGGCGTGGTGCGAGACGACGTAATCGATTCGTTCGACACCGGAGGCCGCGAGGCTGCCTAACAGCATCCCGGTCTTCGTCGGGTCCACCGTATCGAGCAGGGCGGTCTTTTCGCTGCCTTCCACCAGGTAGGCGTTGTACGTCGTTCCCTCCGGCAGCGGGATCAGCTCGTCGAAAAGCCGCCGGTCCCAGTCGATGGCGCGAATGGAGTACACGTTCGGTCGAAGTTCCTGCATCGCGGTCTGTGCCTTTCTACAAGAGCTTCCGTACGGCGTTCAGCGCGGCGTCATAATCCGGTTCGTCGGCCACGTCTTTGACTGTTTCTACGTACCGGATCATGCCCTGTTTGTCGAGCACAAAGACGGCCCGGGCGAGAAGACGCAGTTCCTTGATCAGCAGACCGTAGACCTGGCCGAACGCCGCCTCGCGATGATCGGAAAGCGTTCGGACGTTGTTCACGCCCGCCGCACCGCACCACCGTTTCTGGGCAAAGGGCAGGTCCATGCTGATCGCTGCGACGGCAACGTCTTCGCCCAGTCGGCCCGCTTCCGTGTTGAAGCGTCGTGTTTCCATATCGCAGACCGGCGTATCGAGCGACGGCACTGAGATCAGGACGTGAACCTTGCCCGGAGGCAACGACGAGAGCTTCACCACCGAAAGGTCGTTTGCCACGAGCGGAGCATCCGGTGCTTTCTGGCCGGCTCTGACTTCCGGGCCGATCAGGGTCAGGGGGCTGCCCCGGAATGTGATGATGCCTGTTCTTTCTCCCATGGTGCACTCCTTAGTAGTTGACCGCCTCGATCTCAAAGAACGCGCGCGGCTTGCCGCAGGCCGCGCAGACTCTGGGGGCCTCGAGCCCTTCGTGGACCAGCCCGCAGTTGCGGCACACCCATCGCACCGGCGTCTTACGCTTGAAGACTTGGCCTTCCGCGAGGTTCCTGGCCAGCGCCACGTACCTGTCCTCGTGCCGCTTCTCGGCGGCCGCGATCTTTCTGAATACGGCTGCGATCTCCGTAAACCCTTCTTTCTCAGCCACTTGCGCGAAATTCGGATACATCTCGGTGGTCTCGTAGTGCTCGCCGGCCGCCGCGGCGCGCAGGTTCTCCAGTGTGCTGCCCACAATCCCGGCGGGAAAGGCGGCTTGGATCTCGACTTCCCCGCCTTCCAGGAATCGGAACAGACGCCCGGCGTGCTCCTTCTCCTGGTTCGCGGTCTCTTCGAAGATGGCCGCCATCTGTTCGTAGCCTTCGTCCCGGGCCTTCTCGGCGCTATAGGTATAGCGGTTCCTGGCCTGCGATTCCCCGGCGAAGGCGGTCAGCAGATTCCGTTCGGTCTCGGTGTTCTTTAGATTCATGCATCGTCTCCACCAAATCAGGTTACCACGACTCGTTCCGCCGTGTCTCTGCCCATGAGCCTCGTTGCCCCAACCAACCCGTGCGTTCTTGACCGCTCGACCCTAATTCGGATAACCGGTGGAGCATCGTGCTCCCGGTGCCAACGGTGGACCGAGGCGGCAGGAAGGACCCCCAAAACGCGCTCCATCGCATCCGGAGGAAGCCCGGAGGTTACCCTTTGTGACTATCTTGGCACAAGTCACAATACCCTTCAAGATATACGGTCTTTCTGAGTACGGTGCACCCCGGCAGAAGGTTTTCCGCAATGTGGAGACAGTCAAATGCTTCGTGATGGAAGTCTATGATACGCTTGCACTTAACGCATTTGAAATGTTGATGGTTTTTGAGGTTGGCATCGAAGCGTTTGGCATCGCCTGAGCCCTCGACGATGAACGCGGCGCCGATTTCACTGAGGGTCAGGAGCGTGCGGTTGACGGTATCGAGGGAGATACTGGGATAGGTTTTTCGGACCTGCCGGAACACGACCTCGGCGGATGGGTGCTCCATGCTCTCCAGGAGGGCTTTGTATACGGCCATTCGTTGCGGCGTGATTTTCAGGCCGGTCGCGCGGCACTTCGACCGAAACGCCTCCATCCGGTCCTCGATGTGGCCGGTTGCCTCGGTGTCCGTCTTTCCTCTCATGCGTGTCCCTTCACTTTGCCATCCGCGGCAATTCAATCTCGCGAAGGTGCTTTCTTCTCTGCGCAAGCGACGAACTATCATAGTCCCGCCGACGCAGTTCCGCAAGTGCTCTTCCGACAATCTGACAACTCCGGAGGCCGTCACGGGCGAACATCCCGCGACGATTGACCGGTCCCGTCCTTTCGCATATCCTGAGACCGCCGGTAGGGTCGGGCCAATGGTGCCGGTCGGCGGACGGTTGGACCTGGTCAAAGGCATGAAACTCAGTAGGAGGACATGGATCATGGAGAGCCAAAAGCAGACGTTTTCACGCAGAGACCTTTTGAAAACTGGAGCGGTGCTGTCGGCGGGGGGCCTGGTCTCATCGGGCGGGCGGGCCTTTGCCGCCGGCTCGGACCGGATCCGCGTGGCGATGATCGGCTGCGGCAACCGCGGTACGAAAGATGCGCTCGACTGCCTCAACTCCGATCCAGGCATCGAGATGGTGGCTCTGGCCGAGGTTCTCCCGGACCGGCTGGAAGAGGCGCTGGCCCGGCTGAAGAAGGCGGTTCCGGATCGCGTCAAAGTCACCCCGGAGACCAGCTTCATCGGCTTTGATGCCTACCGGAAGGTCCTGGCCATGAAGGAGGTGGACGCGGTGCTGCTGCTGACGCCACCCGGTTTCCGCCCGGTGACATTACGGGCCGCGGTCGAAGCCGGCAAGCACGTCTTCCTGGAAAAGCCCGGGGCAGGCGATCCGGTGGGCGTCCGGTCGTTACTGGCTTCGGCCGACTTGGCCGATCAGAAGAAACTCTCCCTTGTGGTCGGGACCCAGCAGCGCTGGCAACCGCAGTACCAGGAGTTGATGAAACGCGTTCACGACGGTGCTCTCGGCGAGGTCGTCGGCGGGCAGGCTTACTGGAACTGGGGCAGCTCCAAATGGCATTGGGAGCCGCGTCAGGCCGGCTGGTCCGACATGGAGTGGCAGATCCGCTGCTGGCCGTATTTCGTGTGGCTCTCGGGCGATCACATCGTCGAGCAGCACCTCCACAACATGGACGTGATCAACTGGGCCATCGGCGCGCACCCGGTCTCCTGCCTCGGCATGGGCGGCCGTCAATCCCGCACCGGGCCGGAGTTCGGCAACATCTGGGACCACTTCACGGTCGAGTACGAGTACCCCAACGGCGTCCGCGTGATGAGTATGTGCTCCCAGATCGAGGGTTCCACGCAACGCGTCGGCGAGCGGGTCCTGTGTGCAAAGGGCGCCACGGTCACCGACCGGTCCATGGGCTATATCGAGGACACACGCGGCCGCAAGGTCTTCACCTACAACGATCCGATCCACAGCGGCGAGGTCGCCCAGTTCCGGAACCTGTTCCAGAGCATCCGCAACGGTCAGCCGCTCAACGAGTGCCGGCGTATCGCGGAGACCACGATGACCCTGATCATGGGCCGGATGAGCGCGTACACCGGCCGGGCGATGAAGTGGGACTGGGCCCTGAACGCCTCCAAGCTCGACCTGACGCCACCCAAGCTCGAAATGGGCGACCTGCCGGTCCCGCCCCCGGCGATCCCCGGCCAGACGCAACTGCTTTGATTTCGGCTTGGGGCAACAACGGGTGGCCTCGTCAAGCGAAGCTTGTTCGCAGTGACGCCGTAAGGCGTTATCCCGAGTATGCCCCTGCGGGCACACTACCAACCACAGCTTCGTGCCTTGACGAGGCCACCCGGATGATCCCGGGCCAACGACGCTACTTCCATTTGCAGCGGCGCTGGGGCAGGCGGTGCTTGCCGTGGCAGTCGGTGCAGACCTTCTGCCCGCCGACATCCGCCAGGACCGCCGCATGCTGCGGTGTGTCAATCTTGTCCCGGGGATGACAGGTCAAGCAGGCGGCATGGATCTTGTCCCGCGGGTACATCCGGTCCGGCGCGGTCCCGTTGCCGCCGGACGCCCACGATTCATCCGCGATGTGAGCGTCACTCGGGCCGTGACAGGTGGCACAACCCACGCCCGCCCGCGCATGATTGACCGCGACTTCCTCTTCCATGTAGTTGACATGGCACACAAAACAGCGGCTGTTCTCGGCGGCGGCTTCGCTGGGAGTCCCCCCGGCCGGCTCCTCTTCGAGCAGTAGTGTCGCCGGTTGCGCCGGCTGCGGCGACCCGCGGGCAACATCCGCCGGTGCGACCGGCGTCTGGGCCTGCGAACTTGTCACAGGACGTGTGCAGCCTCCCGTGGGAAGGATCCAGAGGACGCAGACCAAAAGCAGCCACGCGCACGGAGGAACCGATGATTCTCGGTCAGAGAGTATGAAGCAGGTCAGACGCTCCAACCCTGTAGAGGTGAGGACAGGGTGGCAGCGGCAAGCGGAGTCCTCGGAGCTTGCCGCTGGCGATTGCGTCCATCCCACGAGCCATCGGCAAGCTGCGCTTGCCGCTGCCACCCGTCGCAGACCTTGCAGGCAGAGACGTCTACGCACCACCTTTACAGGGGTGGTCAGACGCTCTCGGGATGGCAGCCTCAAGGCCGAAGGCCTTGGGGATGGTGGTTTGACTGCGCGTAAGATCATTGCCGGGGCCACTCAAACATACTGCCAATCCCGGAGCCATTGGTAACCGGCGGGCAGATGGGCCCAGGCCTGCCGGCTGGCGTGCTCCAGCTCGGCGCTCTCTTTCACGTCCAGTTGCCGTCTCTCCTTCACCGCCGCGATCACATTCTCGACTTCCGGAAGACTGTTCAAGCCGGGGATGGGAATGACGGTCTTGCTGTGCAGGATGTAGCGCAGGGCCAGCCGGCCGCGTTGATTGTTCTCCTCGGGCTTGCCGGCAAACAGCGATGCGGCGGCAAACGGTTTGATCCCGAATGCTCCGACATCGCACTTCCCCAGGGCCTCGAAGAGGCTGTCCTGCGGCGCCCGCTTGCTCATGGTCGTGAACGGAAAGCAGACGACATCGACCTCGGGGAAGTACTCGATCATGAACTTGATCCAGCGGCGGTCGTGCGAGGAGAAGCCCGCAAAACGGGCTTTGCCCTGCTTCTTGGCCTTCTCCAGAGCGTCGACAATTTCACAGGCGGTGTTGAACGTGTGTCGTCCACCGGGCTCCAGGCAGGTGATCCGCCACAGGTCCGTGTACTCCAGTCCGGAGGACTGGAGCAACTCGTCCAGTGATTCGAGGAGCTTCTTGGACGTGCGGAAATCCTCGTTGCGGACCTCCTTGGCCCCGTGCGACAGCGCCAGGTAAGCCTGATCCCGGCGGCCCTGGAGGGCTTTGGCGTCCCGCTTGACCTCGTTGTCCCAGCAGGCGTCGATGTAGTTGATGCCGGCCTCCAGGCACCGGCTGACAATCTCGCGACGCTGCTCGTCATTGCTGCGCGAGTGACCGCCCAGCCCGACGGCCGAGACCATGAGGTTCGTCTTGCCCAGCCGCCGGTATTCCATATCGGAATTATAGCTGGGGATTCTGGCCGTGCTGGTTGTCGCCTGCGGACCGGCCGCACCAAATCCCACCGCCGCACCGGCGGCCGTCGCCGCGGCGCTGCACACGAATTGCCGGCGGTTCATCGCGTTCGGCTCCATGTTGATCTCCTTCATTTTGCCTGGGGCAGCGGCTGGTTGCTCTTGAGTTGGAACAGGGCGTTGACCTCTTCGTCACGGAGGACACGGTCATACATCCGGAGGTCATCCACCAGACCCCGGAACCCGCGGCCCATACGGACATTCAGTTCCTGTCCCGTTTGGACCGGCCACAGGTCGAGAAGCCCGATGTCATGAATTTCGGCGGGCGCCCCGTCGAGATAGAGCTTCACATCGTCATGCAGGTTCGGCAACTCAGCCTGCTGAACCACGACGGCCACATGATGCCATTGGTCGTCGTGCGTCTCGGCGTTCATGTAGAGGTATCCCCCGTGCGGTGTGACGCCGAGCCGGCCACGGATGTAGCCCAGCGTGAACATCTGCCCGAAGTCCTGTTTCCCCCAGGAGACGATCTCGCCCTTGGAGGTGGCGGTCTTGATCCAGGCCGCAACGGTTCGCGGCCGCGTCCCGGCGATGCCTTTGTAGTCCTTGACCTCGATCCAGGCGTCCTTGGCCTCCAACCGCACGGCCTTGCCCACCTTGCCGGGAGCCGAGCCCTTGTCAAACGTAAGGTCTCCCCTAAGCACCGCATTCCGCTTATGCCCACTCGCATCCGCGGCCGCGTTGGCGGCCGTCTCATCGAATTTCCACCAGCCGACCAGGTTCGGGTCGGCGTCGAGCGTCACGGGCTTGCCGGTACCGCCGGTCGCTGCCAAAAAGTCGATGAGAACAACGGCTATCGTACCCACAAACAAAGGGGCCCGCCACATAAACCACCTCCCGTCACCATCTCCGCCAACTGACCACTGTGAACCGACAACTCCTACAGATGCCAGGGGCCGCGCAGCGGCTTGTAGAGCATCTGGTTGGCCTCGTCGCTGTCGGTGAAGCGCTCGGCGACCGGGTCCCAGTGGAGCTTGCGGCCGAGGCGCATCGCGATATTGCCGAGCAGGCAGATCGAGGTCGAGCGGTGGCCGATCTCCACCGGGGCCGCGGTGATCTGCCGGCTCTTCATGCAGTCCACGAAGTTACGATGATGATCGTTGCTCACGTACAGGTGCGTCTCGTTGGGACCGATGACCGTCGTCTTCAGGGACTCGGGAGAGCCGGTCCACTTGTTGTCCCGCACCTCGATCCAGCCGTCGGTTCCCTCGAAACGCCAGAACTCCGTCTTCTCGGTGTTGCAGGTCAGCTCGACGCCGTTGGCGTAACGGGCGCGGAAGCTCACCTTGGTGGCGGTGGTAAAAAGGCCGTCGCTGGGCCACTCGCTGCCGGTGTCCTCGAACTCGACGGGGCCCGTGTCGTCCGTGCCGTTGGCCCACTGGATGACGTCGATGACGTGCGCGCCGAGGTTGGTGGTCTGGCCGCCGGAGTAGTCCAGGCCGAAGCGGAACGTGTAGAGGCACCGGTCCTTGTGGTAGGGGGCCCAGGGGGCCGGGCCGAGCCACATGTCGTAATCGAGCCAGGCGGGGACCGGCATCGGTTTCCAGTCATGCGCCGGGGCTTCCTTGTTGTTGCCGCCAATCGTCGAGGTGACGCGCCGGAGCTTGCCGATGCGACCGTTGCGCACCAACTCGCTGATGTGGCGGTACTGTTCGCTCGAGCGGCGCATCGTGCCCGTTTGGAAAACGATGTTATGCCGCTGGGCGGCCTGGGCCATGGCGCGGCCCTCGGCCACCGTCAGGCTCAGGGGTTTCTCGCAGTAGATGTCCTTGCCGGCGTTCGCCGCCATGATGACCGGGATCGCGTGCCAGTGGTCGGGCGTGGTCACGCAGACCGCATCGATGTCATCGCGCGCAATGATCTCGCGAAAATCCACGTAGGCGCTGCAGCCTTTATAGCTGCCGGAAGGGCTCTTCTGTGCGTACTCGCTCTCGACGATCTTGCGGGCCGGCTCGCGGCCGAACCAGGCGCCGTTCCAGCCTTTCTTGTACCAGTGGCCGTATTCGTCACTGGCTTCGACCACGTCACAAACCGCGACGACCTGGACATCTGCCTGGGCCAGGAAGGCCCGCATGTTGTTGGTGCCCATGCCGCCGACGCCGATGGACGCCAACGTGATCCGCTCGCTGGGCGCCATACGGCCGGCCTTCCCCAGGACACTGGATGGCACGAAGAGAGGCAGGCCCATCGCGCCCAAAGCGGCTCCCGCGGTCTGTTTCAGGAACGTACGTCGCTGCGTGCCTGATCGCATAGTCGTCCTCCGGACAAAAGGTCGTTTTCACGCATTGGCCAGCGCGGCTGGGATCCATTATAGACGAGAGGCCCGTGCATTTGAAGATGTGATTTCTGCCGCGCGGATTTCGCGGGAGGTGTGCAACCATATTGATAAGAAGTGCGGTGGTCGGTCGCGGACCGTTGACTCTCAAATCAACAATCGACCATCACACTTCCAACTTCCAGAAAAAGCCCCTGCGACGGCAAGACGAGGTACTCGGTATCCAATTTTGGGTTCTTTTTCCCTGGTGTAATACTCGTCTGCTACTTCGCAGGGGCACGCCCCAACTGTCGGTGGCTCTGGCTTTTTGCGCTCAACCGCCCCTCATGACGTCCGGTTGACGATCTGACAATTCTCCACGCTCGCGGTGGACGGCACAAGTCCAGGTTGAGATGACCTTGCTGGCCGCAGCTTTCGAGCCACACTCTTCACTTGTCTACCTTGTGGATCGGCAAGTGGGGTCCGGTTTCTTGAGCTTTTCTGCCGGTTCAGTAGCCGAGCCGACCCCACAGGGCCTTCTGTATTCTCTGCAGGTCGGTCATGGCATCGGCGGACTGGGGTACGTACTGGTGCTGCGGATTCGGTGCCTTTCCGACGGCGATGGTCTCCTTCGAATCCCACTTCCAGTAGTCACTGTGGCCGTCGACGAAGGAGACGTTGGTGCCGTCGGCATGACGGACGTGCGGCGGGTCCCACCAGCGGGCGTTGATATAATGGCAGGCGTAGCTGTCCGGCGTCACCCGGCCTTCATCCAGAAAGACCAGCCGGGATTCCGGTTGCACGACCTCGGTCCTCTTCTTGACCCACAGGAC